>JACDQK010000252.1 GCA_015657645.1 Novosphingobium sp. | reverse complement strand
GTGCAGGAGCCCATCACGCAAGCGATCTGCGGGATGCCCTTGGCGCTCATGTTGGCCTGGTTGAAGAAGATTCGCCCGAAGTGATCGCGATCGGGGAAGACCTCGGCCTGGTGCGGCAGGTTGGCCCCGCCGCTGTCGACCAGGTAGATGCAGGGCAGATGGTTCGCCTCGGCAATCTCCTGCGCGCGCAGGTGCTTCTTGACCGTCAGCGGATAATAGGTGCCGCCCTTCACCGTCGCGTCGTTGGCCAGGATCATGCACATCCGGCCGGAAACACGGCCAATCGCGGTGATAATGCCGGCGCCGGGAATATCCTCGCCATAGACGCCGTTCGCCGCGAGTTGCCCGATCTCGAGCAGCGGCGAGCCGGGATCAAGCAGCCGCTCGACCCGCTCACGCGGCAGCAGCTTGCCGCGGCTGGTGTGCCGCTCCCGGCTCTTCTCATCCCCGCCCCGCGCCGCCTGCGCCACCTTGGCGCGTAGCTCCTCTGCGAGTGCCCGGTTGTGCGCAGCGCGAGCCTGCGCCTGCGGATCGTCGGGGTTGAGCGTGGTGGTGAGTACGGGGGCGCTCATCACGCCGCCCCGATCAGTTCGCGGCCGATCAGCATCCGGCGGATTTCGTTCGTCCCTGCGCCAATATCTAGCAGCTTGGCATCGCGCAGGTACCGCTCGACCGGCCAGTCCTTGGTATAGCCCGCCCCGCCTAGCGCCTGAACGGCCTCACCGGCGACCTTGAAGGCGTTCTCGCTCGCCAGCAGGATCGCGCCGGCCGCATCGAAGCGGGTGGTCTGCCCGGCATCGCAGCTCTTCGCCACGGCATAGGTATAGGCGCGGGCCGATTGGAGGGCGACGTACATGTCCGCCACCTTGGCCTGCATCAACTGGAACGCGCCGATGGGTTTGCCGAACTGCTTGCGCTCGCGCAGGTAGGGAATGACCGTATCGAGGCAGGCCTGCATGATGCCAAGCTGCAGCCCGGCGAGGACCACGCGTTCATAATCCAGCCCGCTCATCAGCACGCCGACACCGCCGTGCAGCGGGCCCATGATCCGCTCTTCGGGAATGAAGCAATCGTTGAACACCAGCTCGGCGGTGGGGCTGCCGCGCATGCCCATCTTGTCGATCTTCTGGCCGATGGCGAAACCCTCGTCGCCCTTCTCGATCAGGAAGGCGGTGATCCCGCGGCTGCCCGCCTCAGGAGAGGACTTGGCGTAGACCACCAGCGTATCGGCATAGGTCGCGTTGGTGATCCAGAACTTGGTGCCGTTGAGGACGAAGCCCCCCTGCACCGCATCGGCCTTGAGCTTCATCGAGACGACGTCCGACCCGGCCCCGGCCTCAGACATGGCGAGCGACCCGACATGTTCGCCCGAAATCAGCTTCGGCAAATACTTGGCCTTCTGCTCGTCATTGCCCCAGCGGCGGATCTGGTTGACGCAGAGGTTGGAGTGCGCGCCATAGGACAGGCCGATCGAGGCGCTGGCCCGTGACACTTCCTCGACCGCGATCACATGGTCCAGATAACCCAGGCCCAGCCCGCCCCATTCCTCTTCAACAGTGATCCCGTGCAGGCCCAGCTCGCCCATCGCCTGCCACAGCTCAGCGCGCGGGAACCAGTCCTCGGCGTCGGCCTTCGCGGCGAGCGGCGCGATCTGTTCATCCGCGAACCGTCCCGTGACCTCGCGGATCATCTGGGCGCTTTCAGGCAGGGCGAAATCGAAATCGGGGGTGGCGCGCATTGGGCTTCCTTCGGCCTGGCAAATTTCTCTCCGAGCAGAGACTATCAGGGAGTTTCACATTCTTGAAACTGGAATTCGTCGAGATTTAGTATAGGCTGTACCTATGCTGAGCCGTACGCACATCCGCCAGTTCCTTGCCGTAGTTGATACGGGCAGCTTCACCCGCGCCGCCAATGCGCTCAATGTCGCCCAGCCCAGCCTGTCCGGCGGGATTGCGCAGCTTGAGCGGCAGCTCGGTACGCGGCTGTTCGTGCGCGAGCGCCGCCGTATCCGCCTGACCGAGGCCGGCAATCTGCTGCTGCCCCTGGCCCGGACGATCGAGCGGGAGTTTCACAATGCCCAGGTGCTGGTGGGCAGCCTGCCCGCGCCAGTTCGTCCGATCCGGCTGGGCGTGCTCGAAACCATCCCCTCGGCGTGGCTTGCCAAGGCCGTTGCCGCTCATGCGGGCCATGATCCGCTTGAGCTGGTCGAGGGCGGTGAGCGCGAACTGCAGGCCGCCTTGTCCAACGGCTCGATCGACCTCGCGCTGACTCTGCTGCCCCCGCAGCACGGCCCACAGGCTGAGGTTTTGCTGCGGGAGGACTATTGCCTCGCGCTGAGCGCCAGCCACCGCCTGGCCGGCGCCAGCCAGATCGCGGCAAGCGAAGTGGCCGGCGAAACCATGCTGGCCCGCCGCTCTTGCGAAGTTCTCGCCGAAACCAGCCGCTTCTTCACCGAACGTGGCGTGCGCCCCCGCTTTGCGCTGCGCTCGGTCAATGACGACCGGGTCATGGCCATGGTCAGTGCCGGTTTGGGCGTGACCGTGGCGCCCCGCTCGCTCGGCAGGGATGGCCTGGTCATGGTCCCCCTGGCCGAATTCGGC
>JACDQK010000251.1 GCA_015657645.1 Novosphingobium sp. | reverse complement strand
CCCTTCTCGCCTCGGCTAGAGGTGGTAACACATGCAACAACTTACCCCTGCCGAAGCCGCGCTGGTCGCCAGCGTTGATGCTGCACCGATGCTGGATCAGGTGCTGGCCTGGAGCGCGGTCAACACCGGCACGGGCAATCTGGCCGGCCTGGCCCGCTACGTCGGCATGTTGGCCGATGAATTTGCTGCCCTTCCCGGTGAGGTAAGGCTGGTTGACCCCGCACCCGTCCGCGCCGTGGCAGCTGACGGGCGGGAGGTCGACATTGGCTATGGCCAGCATCTGGTCTTGCGGGTCCGCCCCACCGCCAACCGCCGGTTCCTGCTGACCGGACACATGGACACGGTCTTTCCGGCCGATCATTCGTTCCAAACCACAAACTGGCTCGACGGCGAAACCCTGAACGGTCCGGGCGTGGCCGACATGAAGGGCGGGATCGCCGTGATCCTCGCCGCGCTCAAGGGCTTTGAAGGTAGCGCGGCCGCCTCGGGCGTCGGTTATGACGTCCTGCTCAATTCAGATGAGGAAACCGGCAGCCTCGCCTCTGCCCCGCTGATCGCTGACCTCGCCGCCGGCAAGGTCGCGGCGCTGACTTATGAGCCCTCCGCCCTGCCCGATGGCACCCTGGCCGGCGCGCGCGGCGGGAGCGGCAATTACAGCCTGATTATCACCGGCAAGTCGGCCCATGCCGGGCGCAACCCGCAGGACGGCCGCAACGCAATCGTTGCCGCAGCCGCGCTGGCGCTGGGGCTTAAGGCGCTCGAGCGCCCGGGCCTCAGCATCAATCCGGCGAAGATCGATGGCGGCAGCGCCAACAATGTCGTGCCCGATCACGCGGTGCTGCGTTTCAACATCCGCCCGATGGAAACCGAACTGGCGGAATGGTTCGAACAGCAGATCAAGCAGTTGATCGCCACTGTTACGACCGAGCATGACGTTGCGATCCACCGCCACGGCGGGATCAGCCGCCCGCCCAAGCCGCTCGATCCGCCAGCCGAGCGCCTGTTCGAACTGGTCCGGGATTGCGGTGCGGCGCTGGGCCAGCCGATCCGCTGGCAGAGTTCCGGCGGGGTCTGCGATGGCAACAATATCGCCGCCTGCGGTGTCCCCGTGGTCGATACCATGGGCGTGCGCGGCGGTTCGATCCACTCGCCCGACGAATTCCTGATTGTCCCTTCACTGGCCGAGCGCGCGCAGCTTTCCGCCCTCGTCTTGCACCGCCTTGCTACTGGAGTATCCTTGTGACCTTCGTGATCCGCGCGGCCCATGCCGGCGACCTGCAGCACCTCTACGAGATGGCGAAACGCACCGGCGGTGGTTTCACCAACCTGCCGCCCGATCGCAAGGCGCTGACCGCCAAGCTGGAGCGCGGGGCCCAGGCCTTTGCCCGGACCGAGGACACGGTCGGCGATGACCTGTTCGTTTTCGTGCTGGAGAACACCGCGACGGGCGAAGTGCGCGGGACCTGCCAGGTGTTCTCCGCCGTCGGGCTGAAGTGGCCGTTCTATTCCTACCGGATCGGCGCGTTGACCCAGCACAGCGAGGAGCTGGGGCGGACTTTCCGGGCTGATATCCTTAACTTGTCGACCGATCTTGAGGGCGCGAGCGAAGTTGGCGGGCTATTCCTGCACCCGGGCGAGCGGGCCGGCGGCCTTGGTCTGCTGATCGCGCGCAGCCGCTATCTGTTCATCCGCAACCACCGCGTCCGCTTCGGCGACCGCTGCATTGCCGAACTGCGCGGGGTGATCGACGAGGCGGGCGGATCGCCCTTCTGGGACGGGGTTGCGGGCCGCTTCTTCGGGATGAATTTCCAGGACGCGGACGAGTTCAACGCCAAGTTTGGCAACCAGTTCATCGCCGATCTGATGCCCAAGCACCCGGTCTATATCGCCATGCTGACCGAGGCCGCCCGGGCCGTGATCGGCGTGCCCCACCCCTCCGGCCGCGCCGCCATGCGGATGCTGGAAGAGGAAGGCTTTGCCTGGGAAAACTACATCGACATCTTCGATGGCGGGCCGACGATGACCGTGCGGACCGACCAGATCCGCTCGATCCGCGAAGCCAAGGATGACACGGTCACTGCGATCGATGCAGGCCTTGGCGATCATTTGGCGGGCGAGAAGCGCCTGCTTTCGGTCGGCCAGCTTGCCGATTTCCGCACAGCCTATGGCTGGGTCGACCAGCGCGATGGCGGCATTGCCATCGACCCCGGCTGCGCCGCCGCGCTGCGGATCGAGCCGGGTATGTCTGTCACGCACGTTGCACGGTGGTGAGCCATGAGCCTGGTTGAAATCAACTTCGACGGGATCGTCGGCCCCAGCCACAACTATGCCGGGCTGAGCCTCGGCAACATCGCCTCGGCCAGCAATGCCGGCGATACCAGCTACCCGCGCGCCGCCGCGCTGCAGGGGCTGGGCAAAATGCGTCACAACCTGGCCCTGGGGCTGACGCAAGGCTTCCTGCTGCCGCTCCCCCGCCCCAACGCGGACTTCCTGAGCGCGATCGGCGCCGATGGCAGCGAGGACCGGCGCTTGCTGGCAGCGGCCTGGTCGGCCAGCTCGATGTGGACCGCCAATGCCGCGACCGTTTCGCCCGGGCCGGATACCGGTGATGGCCGCTGCCACCTGACCGCCGCCAACCTCGTCACGATGCCGCACCGCTCGCAGGAGTGGCCGGACACGGTGAAGCAGTTGCGGCTGGCCTTCGCTGACCCGGCCCACTTTGCGGTGCACGCTGCCGTCCCCGCCTGCTTTGGCGATGAGGGCGCGGCCAATCACATGCGGATGGGCACCGGCCACGGCGCAGCGGGGATCGAGATCTTCGTTTATGGCAAGAGCGGCGGGCCCTTCCCCGCGCGCCAGCACGAACAGGCCAGCCGCGCCGTTGCGCGCCTCCACGGCCTCGATCCGGCGCGGACGCTGTTCGTCGAGCAGAACCCGGACGCGATTGCCGCCGGGGCTTTCCACAATGACGTCGTGGCGGTGGCCAACGAGCGGGTGCTGTTCACTCACGAACTGGCCTTTGCCGATCCGGAGGGCACCTATGCCGCGATCCGCGCGGCCCTGCCCGAGGCAGAGATCGTGATCGTTCGGCCGCAGCCGTCAGCCTGGCCGATGCGATCAAGTCCTACCTGTTCAACGCCCAGCTGCTCACCCTGCCCTCGGGCGAGATGGGCCTGGTGATCCCGCTCGAGGCCTGGGAGCATCCGGCGGTGCGCGCCCGGCTTGATACGATGCTGGCCAGCAATGGCCCGATCCGCCGGGTCCTGCCCGTCGATGTGCGCCAGTCGATGGCCAATGGCGGCGGTCCCGCCTGCTTGCGGCTGCGGGTCGTGGCCGATCCGGCGACGGTCGATCCGCGCTTCCTGCTGGATGAAGCGAAGATCGCCCGGATCGAGCTTGTCGTCGCGGAATACTGGCCCGAGGCGATCCGCCCCGATCAGCTGGGCGATCCGGTCCTGGCGGCGCAGATCGTCGCGGCCCGCCTTGCCCTGCTGGGGGCGCTCGACCTGACTGAGCTGGCCTGACGTCGGGCAGCCTTACAACCGGGTACAGCGTTAACCAGCGCCTTGCGCGGATGTCCTGATTTGGCATGATGGTTGCTCAAATCCTTATTAAGGACGCGCGAGGGACCATGCTGCACAAGATCAGCCGACTGTTTGTGATCAAGACCCCGCTCGAGGCCTATCTGATCATCTATGCCCTCGCGCTCGGCGCGGTGGAGCGCGGTTCGGCTTATCTCACGAAATTCCCGGGTTTTGGCGGCCAGTTGCTGTTCCTCGCCTGCACCTGCGCGGTCTTCATGGCCGGCGGCAAAATCCTCGACTGCCTGAAGCACGAAAAGCGTCTGGCGGAAAAATCCAGCCATTAGGCACCGCCCCGATCGTTTTCAGATTGGCTCAGGCCGGAGTCTTTGTCGGGTGCGCTATCGACCTCCGTCGATAGCTTGCAACACCAGCCCGCTCCCCCGGCCCAACCACCCACAGGGTATCCTCATCGGGTGGTTGGCCGGGGGAGCGGGGCTGGTGTTGCAAAGGACAGGCCGGATGGCCTGTCCGCACTCATCGAGAGGTAGTGGGGGCGTTTCTGTTGCAAGGT
>JACDQK010000250.1 GCA_015657645.1 Novosphingobium sp. | reverse complement strand
GGTCATCACCTGGCCATAGAGGTCGAACTCGCCCGCCTTGGCCACCGGTGCGGTGTAGTCGATCCAGCCCTGGCCGCCCCAGGCCGGGTTGGCGACGAAGCCGGTGCCGATCGCGCCGACGATCCCGCCAACCGCGTGGATGCCGAAGACGTCCAGGCTGTCGTCGTACTTCAGCTTGTTCTTCACCGTGGTGACGAAGAAGAAGCAGATCACCGTGGCCACCGCGCCGAGGATGATCGCGGTACCCGGGTGGGCAAAGCCCGCTGCCGGAGTGATCGCGACCAGGCCGGTCACCACACCCGAAGCCGCGCCGAGCAGCGAAGGCTTCTTGTGGACGATCTGTTCGATCACCGCCCAGGTCACACCGGCCGCAGCCGTGGCGACGAAGGTGTTGATGAAGGCCAGCGCGCCGAAGGCATTGGCTTCGAGACCCGAGCCGGCGTTGAAGCCGAACCAGCCGATCCACAGCAGCGAGGCGCCGATCATGGTCATCACCAGGCTGTGCGGCGGCATCGATTCCGACTTGAAGCCAACCCGCGGACCGATCACGAGGCAGCCGATCAGACCGGCGATACCCGCATTGATGTGGACCACGGTGCCGCCAGCGAAGTCGAGCGCGCCCCAGCCCCACAGCAGGCCGCTGTCATCCGGCGCGGCGTGGAGGAAGTCTGGGCCAGCCCAGTACCAGACCATGTGTGCGATCGGGAAATAGGCGAAAGTCAGCCACAGCACCGTGAAGATGATCAGCGGCGTGAACTTCACGCGTTCCGCAAAAGCGCCCACGATCAGCGCCGGCGTGATGCAGGCGAAGGTCATCTGGAAGATGATGAAGACATATTCCGGCAGATAGACGCTGTTGGAGAAGGTCGCCGCCAGCGTGGTCGGATCGACCCCCGCCAGGAACGCCTTGTCCAGCCCGCCAACGATCTTGGGGAAGGGTGTGCCGGTGGACGTGAAGGTCATCGAATAGCCCCAGGCGAACCAGACCAGGGCGGCGACGCAAACGATCGTCAGCACCTGCATCAGCACGCTGAGCATGTTCTTGGCGCGCACCAGGCCGCCGTAGAACAGCGCCAGCGCCGGGACCGACATCATCAGCACGAGTGCGGATGCCACCAGCATCCAGGCCACGTCGCCCTTGTTGACCATTTCGGCGGTCGGGGTGAAGGCGGCGGTGGTCGCTGCCTCGGTGGCGGTTGCAGCCGCCTCGGTCGCGGCGGCAGTTGCCACAGCGGTCGCGTCTTGCGCGAAAGCGGCCGTGGCGGCGAAGAGGCTGGCCCCCGCTGCGCCAAGACCGCAAACAATCTTGCGGATCATCGGATAAGTCCTCCTGTCGGGTCCGGCCTTCACAGCGCGGTATCCCCGGTTTCGCCGGTGCGGATGCGGGTGGCAGACGCCAGATCGAGTACGAAGATCTTGCCGTCGCCGATCGACGATGTGCTGGCGACCTGCTGGATCGTCTCGATCACCTGGTCGGCCAGATCGTCGCCCACGGCCACTTCGACCTTCACCTTGGGCAGCATGTTGGTCGAATATTCCGCACCGCGGTAAATCTCGGTCTGCCCCTTTTGCCGCCCGAAGCCCTTGACCTCGGTCACGGTCATACCCGCGACGCCGATCGCGCCGAGAGCTTCACGCACCTCGTCAAGCTTGAAGGGCTTGATGATGGCGATGATGAATTTCATGCCCGTCCCCTGTTTGCCTGCCGGGCCCATCCCGGCTTTCGCTAGTGCAGCAAGGGCCGTGCCAGTTTGGAATTATCGGGGAGATTCAGCAGAATCAGCGAAACAGGATTGCGCTGCCTGCCAGGAAGGCGCTCGAATCCTGCGCAGCTGCCTATTTTTTAGGCAGCGCAACCTGCGCCCAGACGGGCAAATGGTCCGAAGCCTTGGCCGCCAGCGCCGAGTGATGGACCCCGGCCTCTTCGAGTTCCCAGCGATGGCACAGCACCAGCCGGTCAAGCCGGCCGACCGGGCGGCGCGACGGGAAGCTGGCGCCGGGGGTGATCAGCTTCCACGGCGCGCGGAATTCGCCGAGCGCGCCGCGGTGGAGGCTCCATTCGTTGCAATCGCCCATCAGCACGGTCGGGCAATCGCCATCGCAGCGGGTCAGATGATCGAGGATCGTGCGGACCTGCTGGCGGCGACGCAGGCCGGACAGGTCGAGGTGCATGCCGACCACCCGCACCCGCTGGCCTTGGACCAACAGATCGGCGCGGATCGCCCCGCGCGGCTCCAGCGTCGGAAGCGGCACGACCCCGGCTTCGGCCACGGTGATCCCGCGCCGCACCAGCAGGGCATTGCCATGCCAGCCGAGCGAATCCGGGCGGTGGTTGAGCGCCACCGGCCGCCACTGCGTGTAATCCTCGATCGCCTCACGCGGCAGCACGCTTTCGCGCCGGCCGATCCGACGATCCGCCTCTTGCAGGGCGATGACATCGGCATCGATCTCGCGCAGCACGGACAGGATCCGGTCGGGATCGCGCCGCCGGTCAGTGCCGACCGCCTTGTGGATGTTGTAGCTGGCGAACTTGAGTTGCACCGCGCGGGCTATTCCCCGGCGATGTAGCGATCGGTCGCCCGGGTCGGCAGGCCGTCGATCGAGCGGGTCCGGCCAGCCAGCTTGGCCTCCCACTTCGCGGGATCGGCCTGGGCGTGGTACTTGACCAGCGTCTCGCGCTCCTTGTCGATCTGCATGATCGGCACGCCCCAGCCGCAGGAGGTCTGGACGCTTTCCACCGCGATATCGAAGATCTGGCGGGTGCCCGGGAGCAGGGTAAAGTGCCCCGCCAGCTCCGCCCACTCGGCATCCTGCGGCAGCACCGGCTTGCCCCGGCCATAGAGCCGCAGGATCAGCGCGGGCTGCTCGAAATTGCACATCATGATCGTGATGCGGCCGTCAGCCGCCAGGTGCGCGTGGGTCTCGTTGCCCGATCCGCCAAGGTCGAGATAGGCGACCCGGGACGGCCCCAGCACCTTGAAGGTATCGGCCAGCCCCTTGGGACTGAGGTTGATCCGCCCTTCGCTGGCCGCCGTGGCGGTGAAGAAGATCGCCTGGCGGGCGATCATCGCTTCGTGATCGGGCGTGATGTGATCGGTGAAGTCCATGGCGCCAGCCTAGGCGCGGCAATCAAGCGCGGTCAACGCTCCTTGGTCGCCGAAAACACCAGCTCGGGGTTCTTTTCCTGCTGGTAGCCGACGTCCCAGCTCGACCGCGCCATGAACACCGGATCGCCGTCGCGGTCCTTGGCCAGGTTGGACAGGTTGAAATCGGCAAAGGCTTTCAGCGCCGCATCGCTGCCCTTGATCCAGCGTGCCGTATCGAAGGGCGAGGCTTCGAGCATGGCCTCGACCTTGTATTCGGCCTCGAGCCGGCTGATCAGCACTTCGAGCTGGAGCTGGCCGACCACGCCGACGATCCACTGCGCGCCGATTTCCGGATAGAACACCTGAATCACGCCCTCTTCGCTGAGGTCGTCGAGCGCTTTGCGCAGCTGCTTGGTCTTGGTCGGATCCTTCAGCGCGACGCGGCGCAGGATTTCCGGGGCGAAGTTGGGCAGGCCGGTGAAGCGGACCTTGTTGGTCTCGGACAGCGTATCGCCCACCCGCAGCGTGCCGTGGTTGGGGATGCCGATGATGTCGCCCGGCTCGGCATTGTCGGCAATTTCTCGGTCCTGGGCAAAGAACAGGATCGGCGAATGGATCGCGATTGGCTTGCCGCTGCCCGATGGGGTCAGCTTCATGCCGCGCTTGAAGGTGCCCGAGACCAGCCGCATGAAGGCGATCCGGTCACGGTGCATCGGGTCCATGTTGGCCTGGACCTTGAAGATGAAGCCGGTGACTTCCTTGCCATCGGGATTGATCACGCCCGCGTCACTCGGCTGCGGGCGCGGCGGCGGGGCATATCTGTCGATCGCGTCGATCAGCTCGGCCACGCCAAAGTTCTTGAGCGCCGATCCGAAATAGACCGGGGTCAGGTCGCCATTGCGATAGGCCTCGATATCGAAGGCGGGATAGCCGGCCTGGGCCAGCTCGATCTCTTCGGCGATATCGGCCGGCACATTGTCCGCCGTCGCCGCTTCGCGCTTGCCCAGGAACTCGCGGCTGTCGCCTTCCGGGCGGCTGATCTGATTGGTGGCGAAATCGAGCACGCCCTTGAACTCGCCGCCCATGCCGATCGGCCAGGCCATCGGGCAGACGTCGAGCGCCAGGGCATCGGCGACCTCGTCGAGCGTCTCGAACACCGAGCGGCCTTCGCGTCGACCTTGTTGACGAAGGTGATGATCGGCACCGAGCGCAGCCGGCAGACTTCGAACAGTTTGCGGGTCTGCGGCTCGATGCCTTTCGCGGCGTCGATCACCATGATCGCAGAATCGACCGCAGTCAGCGTGCGATAGGTGTCTTCGGAAAAGTCCTCGTGACCCGGCGTATCGAGCAGGTTGAAGGTTACCCCGTTCCGCTCGAAGGTCATGACCGAGCTGGTGACCGAGATCCCGCGCTGCTGCTCGATCTTCATCCAGTCCGACCGCGCCCGCCGCGCCGCCCCGCGCGCCTTGACCTCGCCCGCCAGATGGATCGCGCCGCCCTGCAGCAGCAGCTTCTCGGTCAGCGTGGTCTTGCCCGCGTCAGGGTGCGAGATGATGGCAAAGGTGCGGCGATTGGACAGTGGCAAGGACATGGGTTGGGGCCCATATACCGCTCACCCGATCAGGTCCAGCAAGGCCGCGCCGGACCGCCGGCGGTCGCGCCTTAAAATGCCAGCAAGGCCGAAAGCCTGATCGTATCGCTGGACAGCTCGCGATTGAAGTAGATCACGGAGTTCACCAGCGTGGTGGTCCGGCCATAATCGCTGTGGCGATATTCCAGCCGCGGGCGAATCTTGCCAAGGTCCAGTTCCACGCCGCCCCCTGCAACCCATCCGGTTGAAGTACGCGACCAGCGAAACAGCGGCGCGCCAAGGCCGAAGCTGACGGTGTGGTCCATCCTCGCCGCGCTCAGCCCGCCGGTGGCAAAGAGCAAGGCCTTGCCAGTTGGCACGCCGACGATCGCCCGGGCCGTGCCTTGCCAGCGAACCTTGTTCGTGGTCGCCGCGGCCGGACTATTGCGATCCAGCGCGGCATTGGTCCAGTCGGCATCGATCTCTGCCCCGGCAATCAGCTTGCCGATGGCCCAGCGATAACCGGCCACTCCCCCCAGCGTTGGCGCGCCGTCTTGGGTGACATCGTTGATCACGGGGCCAACCGGAACTGCCGTGATCGAGAACGCCGTCGATCCGACTTCCGACCAGGCATAGCCAGCACTTACGCCGACAACACCGCCCTCCCAGTCCTCCGCCGCCACGGGTGCGGCTGTCACAGCCATGGGCACAAGGCTCAGCACGAAACCAATCCGCATCGTTCACTTCCCTTCCCACGTTCGCTGGCGCTGCTGGCCAATCAGACATGAGTCTGACACTCCCAACCTTAAGCTGGGATTTACAAATGTAGTCGGCTCAGTCGTGAGGACAGGGTAGAAGCTGGAAAGACGCTGTGGAAGGTCTATCCCAACCCGTCCCGCAGCAAGGCATTGGCCGTGGCTGCCACGGCATCCAGGTCCGCATTCGGGTCCATCACGCCAAAACGCAGGCCGAGGAACACGTTCATGCCCATGATCGCCCAGGCATGGGCCTCGTTCGGCTCTACCCCCAGCTCGCCCTTGGCGCGGGCCGCCTGGAGGCGTTCAAGGATGCGCGCGGCGGTGTTGAGGTAATGGGCCTGCCAGTCTGTCGGGGCAACGAATTCGGCTTCGTCGATGATCCGGTAGATTTCCTTGTGGTGCCGCGCAAAGTCGAGGAACGCTTTCAGCGCCACGCCCTCCGCCGCGATCGCCGTCCCCTGGTGGTCGCGCAGCACCGGGGCGACATGGTCGCGCACCCGCCCGCTCATGTCCTGGACCAGCGCCTTGAACAGCGCCTCCTTGCTCTCGAAGTAGGTGTAGAAGCTGCCGAGCGCGACGCCGGCGCGCTGGGTGATCGAAACGATCGAGCTGTCGTGAAAGCCCTTGTCGCCAAATTCGGCGGCGGCGGCATCAAGGATCGCGCGCTGGGTGCGGCGGCCACGCTCCGTGCGCGGCTCGCGCGGCAGCAGGCTGGCCGCAGCGTCCATCTTTTCGCTCCCCATCCGGCGGGTGGCGCGGGCCACCCCTGTGGCACTTGCGCCACGTTTCCCCACCATTCGCGCGTCCTTTCGCTTGATGCAAGCATATACAAGTTGAAAGTTGGTTCAACTTTTATATAAGGCGCAATCAGAGCCTGCGGGCGAGTTCGCGCGGGCCGGAGGATTCTTTGGGAGGAGCCCCATGATGCGTACCACTGACCTGCTGTGCCGAGCCTCGCTGATCGCCAGCGCCTTTGCCGGCCTTTCCACCCCTGCCTTGGCCCAGGAAGAAGGCGCCAGCGAAGCCGATGACGCGATCATCGTCACCGCCCGCCGCCGTGAGGAAAATCTGGTCGACGTGCCGATCGCGATCACCTCGCTTTCGGCCGACCAGCTGGAGCGGACCGGCGCGATCGACATTACCTCGGTCGCCGAACAGGCGCCCAACGTCACGCTGGAAGCCAGCCGCGCGACGAATTCCACCCTCACCGCCTTCATCCGCGGCGTCGGTCAGCAGGATCCGGTCTCGGGCTTCGAGCAGGGCGTCGGCATCTACCTCGACGACGTCTACCTCAACCGTCCGCAGGCCGCCGTGGTCGACATCTATGATGTCCAGCGGATCGAAGTGCTGCGCGGGCCGCAGGGCACGCTTTATGGCCGCAACACTGTCGGCGGCGCGGTCAAGTATGTGACCCGCAAGATCGACAACGATCCGCGCCTCTCGCTGCGCGGCACCTATGGCACCTACAACCAGGCCGACGGCGTGATCACTGCCAGCACCCCGGTGGGTGACGGCACCCTGCGCCTCGGCGGCTCGCTCGCGCGCCTCTCGCGCGGCGGCTTTGGTGACAACCTGACCACGGGCCGTGAGAACTACAACAAGGACATCTGGGCCGGTCGCGGCACGGTCGAGGTCCATGGCGACGGCATCTTCGCGCGGATCTCGGGCGATTACACCCACGACAAGTCGAACGAGCGCGGCGGACACCGCCTGATCCCCAGCCAGTTCACCGGCGCGCCGGTGCTGGCCGATGTCTTTGACAGCCGCGGCGGGCTTGTTTCGCCCACGCAGGACGTCAAGGCCTGGGGCACCTCGCTGTTCGTCGAAGGCGAGCTGAACGACACGCTGACCGTCCGCTCGATCACCGCTTACCGCAAGGACGATTCGGCCTCGCCGATCGACTTCGACGCGCTGGCCTCGACCGACGTTGACGTCCCCGGCATCTACAAGAACACCCAGACCAGCCAGGAACTGCAGCTGCTGATCAATTCGGGCCGCTTCAACGGCCTGATCGGCGCCTATTACCTCAACGCCAAGGCGCTGACCCAGTTCGACGTGCGGCTGTTCACCACCCTGGCCGGCCTGACCGCCTTCACCAGCGCCGACATCGGCACCGACACCCTGGCCGGCTTTGCCGACTTTACCTATGACCTGACCGACCAGCTCAGCCTCTCAGTCGGCGGGCGCTATACCTGGGATGAGCGTTCGGCGACGATCCTGCGCCAGAACTACCTGGGTGGCGGTTCGCCGGTGTTTGGCGGCGCGGGCGTCGCCTTCGGCGCGCCGGGCACCAACTTCAAGGGCAAGAGCACCTTCAAGAAGTTTACCCCGCGCGGCTCGATCAGCTTTAAGCCGGCCGAGGGTCACAATCTCTATGCCTCCTACTCGCAGGGCTTCAAGGGCGGCGGCTTTGACCCGCGCGGTGCCGGCGTCAACGCGCCGGACCTCGATGGCAACGGCGTGCGTTCGGACGCCGAAATCGCGGCCTTCCTGAGCTTCAAGCCCGAGAAGGTCGACAGCTACGAAGTGGGCTACAAGGGCTCACTGCTCGATCGCAAGCTGTTCGTCGCGCTGGCCGCCTTCCGGATGGACTATACCGACGTGCAGATCCCGGGTTCGGTCGCCTGCACCGTGTCGGGCCTACCCAGCTTCTGCGGTGTGGTCTCGAACGCCGGCAAGGCGCGGATGCAGGGCCTCGAGTTCGAAGCCCGCGCCAACCTGGGCGCGCTGACCCTGTCAGGCTCGCTTGGCTACATCGACGCCAAGTTCCAGAAGTACATCACCAACATCGCCTCGGTCCCGACCGACGTCGCTGCATTCCGCAAGGTGCAGAACACCCCGGCCTGGACCGGCAATGCCCAGGCCAGCTACCGGGCGGAGCTGGGCGAAGGTGCGCTGACCGCAACGGCCGGCGTCTCGTTCAAGAGCACGACCTACCAGTTCGAAGTGCCCAACCCCTATCTCGATCAGGGCGCTTACCAGCTGGTCGATGCCTCGCTGATCTACTCGGCGCCGGACAAGCGCTGGACGCTGGGCGTCTATGGCAAGAACCTGTTCGACGTGAAGTACAAGACCTCGGGCTATAACTTCATGGCTGGCAATGCCACGACCGGCGTTCCGCTGACCAACCCGGTCACCGGCGCGCTGATCCCGGCGCTGGGCCGCGAAGGCACGCTGACCGCGTTCTACGGCAACCCGCGCCAGGTCTTCGTGACGGCAACGGTCAACTTCTGACCTTCGCCTGACAAGTTCCTCCCTGCCGCCCCTCGCACCACCCGGTGCGGGGGGCGTCTTTTTGAGCCGAACCTGCGCTTAGCGGGGACGGCGCAGCACGACGTAAAGCGCGCCAGAGCCGCCGTGGCGCTGATGCGCGGGCCGGACGGCGGCAATGCGGCTCGCATGGGGGCCAGCCGCCAGCCAGTCGAGCAATTTAGCGCGGATCGCCCCGCGCCGCTCCCCCCGGTCAGCCGCTGCGACCGGGCGCGGCTTGCCGGTGATCACCAGCAGCAGCCGCGCCCCCATCGCCACGGCCTGCATCAACCCGGCATCGAGCCGGGCATGGGCTGCGTCGAGCGAATGACCATGCAGATCGAGCGTCAGGTCGGGGGCCAGCTGCGCCTTGGCCAGCTTGCGCTCCCATGATCCGTCAAGGCCGTGGCGATCGAGCGGACGGGCCGGCATGGCCTTGGGCGGCGGAGCCGGGAGTGGCGGCGGCACGCGGCCCTTGATCGGCTTTACCGGGGGTGGCGGCGGGAGCGGCGGCGCCACGGCAACCGGACCGGCGGGAACCGGATGCAGTGGATCGATCGTGCTGGCGACACGCGCCCACAGTGCAGCCTCAGCCGCCGAGAGACCGCGCGGAGTTCGCATCAGCTGGCGCCGAGCCGGGCGACAGTGCCCTTGGGCAGCAGCAACAGCGCCTCACCCCGGCTGCTCATCCCGCCGGCGATGGTGCGGGCATCTTCGCCCGCGCCCCAGAAAGTATCGAAGCGGTTGGCGCCTTTGATCGCGCCGCCGGTATCCTGGGCGACCCACAGCCCGCTTGCTTCGGGCCGTTCCATCTTGAGCCAGACCGGCGCACCCAGCGGGACATAGGCCGGATCGGCCGCGACGCTGCTTTCGCGCCGCACCGGCACGCCGAGCGCGCCGAGCGGACCGTCGCCAGTCAGTTCGCGGAAGAACACGAAGCTGCGGTTCTCGCGCATCAGCGCGTTCCCGGCCTCTGGCTGCTCGCGCACATATTGCATGATCCCCTGCATCGAGCCCGAGTATTGCCCCGGCAGGGTGCCGAGCAGCCCGCGCTGGCGCATCACGCCGCCAATCCCGGTGTAAGGCAGGCCGTTCTGCCCGGCATAGCCAATCCGGATCACCGAGCCATCGGGCGCGCGCAGGCGGCCCGAGCCCTGGATCTGCAGGAAGAACATCTCGACCCGGTCAGCCGCCCAGGCAATCTCCAGCCCCTTGCCGTCCAGCGCGCCGTCATAGATCTGGCCGCGATCGAAATAGGGCACGAAGGCCCCGCTTTCGTCATAGCGCCCCAGCGGCATGGTGCCGTTGGGGTTAGGCGGGGCATCGCCCGGCTTGGCCCGGACCAGATCGGGCGGCACGGCATAGACCGGCACGTCATAACCCGGCTGGCGGGTGCGCACCCCGGCGATCTCGGGTTCGTAATAGCCGGTGGCAAAGGCCTTGCCGTCGGCGATCTTCACCGCCTCGAAATGCTGGGCAAAGAAGCGTGGGGCCTGCCCGTCGGGCCATTTGGCGGCGGCAGCGCAGGCCTGTTGCCAGTCGGTCGGGCGAGTGAGGCCAGAGGCATCGTCGCGGCGGGTGAGGCGCGGGCAGCTTTCGCGGAAGGAAGCGAGCGCAGTCGCCGCGTCAGGCTGGCTGATGCCCAGGCTGTCGACCGGCGGACCGGCCCAGAAGCCGGCGGCGAGCGCAGTGGTGGCGGCTACCCCGGCGGGCGGTTGAACCACGCCAACGGGAGCGGGAATGATCCGGCCGCAGCCAGCCAGCAGCGCCAGCCCGGCCAGCGCAGCGATGCCCCGGCCGCGCATCAAGCCTTAGGCCTCGTCAGTCTCGTCAAGCAGCCAGTCAGGCGAAGCCGAGGTGACATTGCGGCTAAAGGTCCACAGGTCACGCGCATCAACCGCATCGTCGAGCGAGCCGGCGACAACCTGCCCTTCGGCATTGCGGGTGACGGCGGCAATATCGGCGGCAAAGCGCACGGTGATGCGGGCCATCGGCGCTTCATAGGCGGCCGAGACGATCACCGCCTCCTCAATCCGGATCAACCGGTTGTCCATGGTCTCGCCAGCAGCTTCGCGCGCGGCGATCGCGGCGGCAAAGCCATCGAAGACGTCCTTGTCGCACAGTTCGCCCAGGGTTTCCTTGTCAGCCTTCCAGAAGGCTTCGAGCACCATGCGGTAGGCGCCCTTGGCCCCTTCGAGGAAGGCCGTGATGTCAAAGCGGCGGTCGACCGCGGCGATTTCGCGCAGGCCGCGCTCGATCGCAGGCGTGACGCCGGCAACCGGCATGCGCACCGTCGCGGGGCTGCGATCCGGCGCCTCACCAGCGGCGACGCGCGGCGTTTCAGCCGGGCGCGGGCCCTGGATTACTTCCTCTTCGTGCTCTGCCCGGCGCCCGAGCACCGAATAGAGGCGCAGGCCCAGGAAGGCTGCGATCATGGCGAGGATGACGATCTCGACGGTCTTGTCCACGTGGCTCAGTCCCTGCCGCAGCGACGCGGCGTTGCAAATCTCTAAGCCTAAATAGGTAGCCAAGACAAATGAACAACGCGTGGACATCGTCCTGACGGCAATTTTTTGCGGCAAGTGACGCAAGCCGGTCACATCGGCGCAAAATCCTTTGCCGCCGAACACCGGCAATGCTAGGCGCGCGGCCAAATTCCACTCCATTTCCAGCCGAAAGTAGCTGCACCATGTCCGACGAAGGCAACATCATCACCGACCTTGGCCTTGCAGGCCCCGCCATGAACGGCGCCGATACCGCGCCCGCCGCCGGGATCATCTCGCAGTATGTCAAGGATCTCTCGGTCGAGAACCCCAACGCGCCGGACAGCTATTCGTGGACCGAAGTCCCGCAGATCGACGTCCAGTTCAACATCGGCGCCCGCCAGCTGAGCGACGAAGTGAGCGAGATCGAGCTGAAGATCGCGCTGAAGTCGGTGGCCGACGCCGGCACCGCCTTCATCATCGACCTGTCCTATTGCGGCCTGCTCGGCATGCGCAATCTCGACGATGCCTCGAAGCACGCCTTCACTTATGCCGAAGCCCCGCGCATCCTGTTCCCCTTCGCCCGCCGGGTGATCGCGGACGCCGTGCGCGATGCCGGTTTCCCGCCGCTGCTGCTTGAGCCGATCGATTTCAACGGCATCTACCTGCAGCAGCTTGCAGCACAGCAAGGTGAAGGCGAAGCGGCACGGCCGGAAACGCCTGATCGCTAACGGGGCGGGGCAATCGCGTGAGTTTGATCCGCAACGTCGGCACGATTGGCGGGCTGACGGCGATCAGCCGCGTCTTCGGCTTTGCCCGCGACATGATCCTGGCCCGCGTGCTGGGCGCGGGGCTGGCGGCCGACGCCTTCCAGCTCGCTTTCACCCTGCCCAACACCTTCCGCCGGCTGTTTGCCGAGGGTGCCTTCAGCGTGGCCTTCGTGCCGCTCTACAGCCGCGCGCTGCACGGGCATGACGGCCAACCGGGCAGCGAGGAGGCGGCCGAGAAGTTTGCCGACGATGTCCTGGCCGTGTTCGTCTGGGTGCTGGTGGCCTTCAGCGCGGTGGCCATGCTGGCCATGCCGGGGATCGTCTGGCTGCTGGCTAGCGAATTCCAGAAGGTGCCCGGCAAGTTCGAACTGGCTGTCACGCTCAGCCGGGTGACCTTTCCCTACCTGACGCTGATCAGCCTGGTGGCGATGCTCTCCGGCCTGCTCAACGCCCGCTCGCGCTTTGCGCCGGGGGCGGCGGCACCGATCCTGCTCAACATCAGCCTGATCGGGGCGATGGGCACCGCCTGGTACATGAACCGCGGCGATGACCTGTTCGCGGCCTGGGCGTTGGCGATCGGCGTCTCGGTCGCCGGGGTGCTGCAACTGCTCTATCTGATCTGGGCCACGCGCCGCGCCGGAGTGCGGCTGAAGCTGACCCTACCCAGACTGACGCCCGAGGTGAAGCGCCTGGGCGTGCTCATCCTGCCCGCCACTTTCGGCGCCGGAATTTACCAGATCAGCCAGCTGGTCGACACGTTCTTCGCCACCAGCCTGCCGCAGGGCTCGCTGACCCTGCTCAAGCTGGCCGACCGGCTTAACCAGATGCCGCTCGGGATCGTGGGGATTGCGCTGGGCACGGCGATCCTGCCGATGCTGTCGCGCCATATCCACACCGGCAACCGGACCGAGGCGCAGCGGCTGCAGACCAATGCCTTCGAAATCGCGACACTGCTGACCCTGCCCGCCGCTGCCGCTCTGGCGATCTGCGCCCCGGCTTTCGTCACGGCCTTCTTCGTCGGCGGGAAGTTCAGGCCCGAGGACGGGGTGATCATGGCGCAGATCGTCGTCGCGCTGGTTGCTGGCCTGCCGGCCTACGTGATCGTCAAGATCCTCAACCCCGGCTTTTTCGCACGCGAGGATACCCGCACCCCGGTCTGGACCGCGCTCGCCTCGCTGATCTTCAACGTGTTGCTCAATTTCTACGTCGTGCGGCAGTACGGCATTGTCGGGCTGGCCGCGGCGACGGCCTGCTCGGCCAGCCTCAACTGCCTGCTGCTGTACATCATCCTTCACCGCCGCGGCTGGTTCCACTTCACAGCCAAGTTGGCCGGACGGATCGCGCGGCAGCTGATCGCGACAGCCCTGATGGGCGCGGCGCTGTGGTTCCTGATGCCGGTGCTCTCGCCCTATTTCGGCGCATCAGTGCTCGACCGGATCTGGTCACTGGTGGTGCTGGTCGGCGCGGGGATGGCGGTGTTCTTTGGATCGGCCTATCTGGTCGGGGCGCTCGATCCCGATCTGGTTGCCATGCTGCGCCGCCGCCGGCCCAAGCGCACCGAAGCCGATGATGAAATCCTGGAGGTCCAGTAAGTCTTATGCGTGTCGTTTCCGGTATCCAGCCCACGGGCAACTTGCACCTCGGCAATTACCTGGGCGCGATCCGCAACTGGGTGCGAATGCAGGATGACGTGACCGCAGGTGGCGGCCAGTGCCTCTACTTCCTGGCCGATCTCCACGCGATCTCGCAGCCGCACGTGCCCGCTGAGCTGGCTTCAAACACCCGCGAAATGGTAGCGGCGCTGGTCGCCTGCGGGATCGATCCCGATCGCGCGATCCTGTTCAACCAGGCCCAGGTGCCCCAGCACGCCGAGCTGCAGTGGCTGCTCAACGGCACGGCCCGGATGGGCTGGCTGAACCGCATGACCCAGTGGAAGGACAAGGCCGGCAAGAACCGCGAAGGGGCCTCGGTCGCGCTGTTCACCTATCCGGTGCTCCAGGCCGCCGATGTGCTGCTCTATCAGGCCACCCATGTGCCGGTCGGCGATGACCAGAAGCAGCACCTGGAACTGGCGCGCGACATCGCGCAGAAGTTCAACAATGATTTTGGCGCCGGGGAAGAGGTCTTCACTCTGCCCGATCCGATCATCCCGTCCGAAGCCGCCCGGATCATGTCGCTGCGCGATGGCGCGGCCAAGATGAGCAAGTCCGATCCTTCGGACATGAGCCGGATCAACCTGACCGACGATGCCGATACGATCATGACCAAGGTCAAGAAGGCCAAGACCGATCCCGAGCCGCTGCCCAGCGACAAGGGCGGACTCGACGGACGGCCCGAAGCGGCCAACCTGGTCGGGATCTATGCTGCCATGGCGGGCGAGAGCCAGGACGCCGTGCTGGCCAAGTTCGGCGGCGAAGGCTTCGGCAAGTTCAAGCCGGCGCTGGGCGAACTGCTGGTCGAAAGCCTGGCCCCGATCAACGCCCGCTTCGTCGAACTGCGCCAGGACCGCGCCGCGCTCGACGCGATCCTGCGCCAGGGCGCCGAAAAGGCCCGCGCGCTGGCCGTGCCGACGCTGGAGAAGGCTTACGCGGCGCTGGGGCTGGTGCGCGGCTAGGCCACTGTTTCAGGGCGGGACTGGACGCCCGCGCTAAGCACTTGCAAGGCAAGGTAATTGCGTTAGCCTGTACCCATCGGACATGGTTCCGCGGGAGAATTGCACATGGTGGGTCGCACCACAGCCTTGGTTGCTTGTCTGCTGGCTTCGGCGGCCAGTCCGTCCGTTGCGGCGGAAAAGATCTATGCCTTTTCGGGCAAGGTCAACTTCGCCTCGCTGTTCGATGGCAGCACCAACCCCGATTGGGGTTTTGCCGACGGCCAGACCTTCACCGGCACGTTCGGTTACGATGCAGACAGGATTACCAACAGCATTCCCGGTTACATCAGCGATCCCAACTGGACACTGTCCTATTACTTCTCACCGCTGACATCGCTGACCTACACAATCCAGACGCAGAAGGGCGCCTATAGCTACTCGGTGCCAATCACCACGCTCGGCGGCGCTCCGGCGACTGCCGTCCTCGTCGCTTCGGGCACGACCGGCTGGAACGGCACCGAATTCAGGGCCAGCAACTATCCGGCCAGCTGGACTGGGCAGCCCCCTGTGCCAGTACCGGGATCGGCCTATGTCGGCCCCTATTATCCACATTCCACTTTCCTCAGCTTCACCGGAATGCCCGGCGTGCTGAACAGCACCGCTCCGAACTTCAACCTCGATGCCCTGCTCGCGCAGCTCGGCAGCGGCGTCAGCGGCAACTTTTCGGTCCGCTTTTCCGATCCCAGCCTGTGGCCTCCCGGACAAGAACACATCGACGGAATCGTGTTGGGCAATGTCGAGCGCATCTCACTGATCTCGGCCGTGCCGGAACCGTCGACCTGGCTGATGATGATCCTGGGGGTCGGCGTGGTCGGTCTGGGTCTGCGCTCGCGGCGGGCCAGCGACACCTTGGCTCGGGCCTGACCGGCTGAGCCTATTCAACCCAGATTAAGCGGCGCTTCCTTACCGGCGCGGCAATGCTAACCTTTGCGCTGGTCCGTGCGTCGATTCGCGGCGGGCCGGTTTACGGAGTTCCGGTTCCATGTCGCATGCACCCGTCTCGCCATTCGGCCGGCTCAAGCTGGCGGTGGTGCCCCTGCTCCTGCTCACGCTGAGCGCCTGTGCCTCCAATTTCAACAGTCAGGTCACCCGCTTTGCCAGCCAGTTGCCGGCGCCGCAGGGCCAGACCTTTACGGTCGTGGCCGATGATCCGGCGCTCGCCGGCGGGCTGGAATTTGCGCAGTACTCCCGCCTGGTCGAGGACCGGATGGGTGCGCTGGGCTATCGCCCGGCCCCGCCCGAAGCCGCCACCCTGGTGGTCCGGTTCGACTACGGCGTTGACAAGGGGCGTGAGCGGGTGCGCCGTACTATGGGTTTTGACGATCCGTTCTGGTCGCCCTGGTATGGCCCGCGCTTTGGCTATTACGGCCGGCGCGGCTTTTACCGCCCGACCTCGGTCTGGGGGTATGGCTGGTATGATCCGTGGTTCGATGGCGGGGTGGAAAGCTACACCGTCTACACCAGCGGTATCAGCCTGAAGATCGATCGCAAGGCCGACGGCCAGCGCCTGTTCGAAGGCAAAGCCGAGGCCGCCTCAGTCTCCAACCGGCTGCAGTACCTTGTGCCCAACCTGGTCGAAGCGATGTTCACCAACTTCCCGGGCAATTCCGGGGAAACTGTGCGGATTACGGTTGCGCCGGAGAAGAAACGCCGCAATTAAGGTTGCAACACCGAGTGGGCGGGCCTGGCAACAGGCCCGCCTTTTTCGTGCCTGCAGAACGCGTGGTTCAGCCCTTGAGCGAAACGACCCCGCCGGTCGAGCCAAAGCCGCCGGCCCCGCGCGCCGTTTCATCCAGGCTATCGACTTCAACCCAGCCGGCCCGCGTTACCGGGGCAAGCACCAATTGCGCGACGCGGTCACCGCGGCGGATCGCGAAGTCTTCGCTTCCGTGGTTGATCAGGATCACCTTCAGCTCGCCGCGATAGTCGCTGTCGATCGTGCCGGGGGTGTTGGGCACCGCGATCCCGTGCTTCAGCGCCAGGCCAGAACGGGGACGGACCTGGATTTCGAACCCGGCCGGGATTGCCATGGCCAGCCCCGTGGCAACCGCGTGGCGCGCGCCGGGGGCAAGGGTCACATCCTCGGCCGACACCACATCCATGCCGGCCGCACCAGCGGTGGCGTAAACCGGCAGATCGAGCCCTTCGCCATGCGGCAGCCGCATCACGGCCACGGGGACATCAGGCATTAAGGGCATCGGCAATTCTTTCGACGAGGGCAACGGCGACCTCGTCCTTGGGCAGTTCGGGCAGGTGGTCAATGCCCTTGGCCGAAACGATGTGGACGAGGTTGGTATCGCCCCCCATCACCGTGCCCGACACGTCATTGGCCACGATCCAGTCCGCGCCCTTGCGCTTGCGCTTGTCCTTGGCGTGCTCCAGCACCTTCTCGGTTTCCGCAGCAAAGCCGACGACCAGCTTGGGTCGCTTGTCGCTGACCGAGACCATCGCGAGGATATCGGGGTTCTCGGTCAGGCGCAGCGCCGGCGGGGCCGAGCCGCGCTTCTTCATCTTCTCGGGCGCGTAGTCCTCGGTCCGCCAGTCAGCCACGGCAGCGACCATCACGGCCACATCGGCAGGCAGCGAGCGGCGCACCGCTTCGGCCATTTCGCGCGCGTGACGACATCGATGCGGTCCACCCCCGGCGGGTCGGCAGGGCGACCGGGCCGGAGACCAGCGTGACTCGCGCGCCCGCGCGGGCGGCGGCGGCGGCAATGGCATAGCCCTGCTTGCCGGAGGAGCGGTTGGCGATGTAGCGCACCGGAGTACGATCGGGCTCGTGCGTCGGGCCGGCAGTGACTCAGCACATGCTTGCCGTAGAAGCGGGCGGTCGCTCGGGCGCTTCCTCGAAACTCGGG
>JACDQK010000025.1 GCA_015657645.1 Novosphingobium sp. | reverse complement strand
GGCCAATTGCCTATTCGGCGCTCGAGCATTCCGCCGTGGTCAACGCAGCGATTGCCAGCGGGAGCGAGATTCACGAGCTGCCGGTCTGCGCCGCCGGACTGGTTGATCCGGAGGTGGCGCTGCCTGAGGGCGTCGGCCTGGTTGCGGTGATGCAGGTCAATAACGAGATCGGCACGATCCAGCCGGTCGCGCGAGTGGCCGAGCGGGCGCATGAAGCGGGCGCCTGTTCCTGTGCGATGCGGTGCAAGGGGCTGGCAAGCTGGCCCGCCGGACGATGCCGACCTGATCGCGATCACCGCGCACAAGCTTTACGGGCCAAAAGGCATCGGCGCGCTGTGGGTGCGTGACGGGGTAAAGATCGGCCCGTTGATGGCGGGCGGCGGGCAGGAGAGCGGGCTTCGGTCCGGCACGCTCAGCCCCGCGCTGTGCGCCGGGTTCGGGGCAGCGGCGGCATTGTCGTTGGACCGGATGGAACAGGACTTCCAACATTTGTCCGGCTTGGCGGCCACCGCTCGATCAATTCTCTCGCGCTGGAGCGTCAATGGCAGCGAGACAGCGCGCTGGCCGGGCAACCTTAACCTGCGGCTAGAGGGTCTTAACTTTCCGCGCCTGCTCAGCGATTGCCGCGACATTGCCTTTTCGGCTGGCTCGGCTTGCGGCAGCGGCACTGGCGCGCCCAGCCGGGTGCTGACCGCGATCGGGCTGGAGCCGGTTCAGGCACGCAATTCGATCCGCCTTGGCTTTGGCCGTTACACGACGCACGAAGAGGTCGAGACCGCTTGCCGCGCGCTCGAAGCCGCCGCCCAGGCACAGGGAGTTTGAACATGCCCAAGGTCACCTTCATTACCGCCGGGGGTGAGCGCGTTGTGGCTGAAGCCAAGGCTGGCGATTGTCTGCTCGAGGTCGCCCAAAACGCCGACATGCCGCTGGAAGGGACCTGCGAGGGGCAGATGGCCTGTTCGACCTGCCACGTGATCGTCGGCAAGGACTGGTTTGAGAAGTTACCTCCCGCCAGCGATGACGAGGAGGATATGCTCGACCTCGCCGCAGGCGTCTCTCGCACCAGCCGTCTGGCCTGCCAGATCATGCTTTCCGCCGCGCTCGATGGACTCGAGGTACGGATTCCGGGGGAAAGCCACAACATGCAGCGCCGCTGACCCTTGGCGCTGGATTTGCGCGCCTGCTAGGGCGCTGACCACATGACGACTGACATCACCGAACCTGATCCCTTTGACGCCATCGTTGACGCGCCGTTCGATGCGGCACTGTCCGAGCGGTATCTCGTCTATGCGCTGTCCACGATTACCGCCCGCTCGCTGCCGGATCTGCGTGACGGGCTGAAGCCGGTTCACCGCCGCCTGCTCTGGGCGATGCGGCAGCTGAAGCTCAATCCCAACGACGCCTACAAGAAGTCGGCCCGTGTGGTCGGCGATGTGATCGGCAAGTATCACCCGCATGGCGATCAGTCGGTCTATGACGCCATGGTCCGCCTCGCGCAGGATTTCTCGCTGCGCTATCCGTTGGTCGATGGGCAGGGCAATTTCGGCAATATCGACGGCGATAATGCCGCCGCGTACCGCTATACCGAAGCCCGCCTGACCAAGACCGCGATCCAGCTGATGGCCGGGCTGGATGAAGGCACGGTCAACTTTATCCCGACCTACAACGGGGAAGAGGAAGAGCCCGAGATATTCCCCGGCCTCTTCCCGAACCTGCTGGCCAATGGTTCCAGCGGGATCGCCGTGGGCATGGCGACCAATATTCCGAGCCACAACGTCGCCGAGATCGTCGATGCGACGCTGCTGCTGATCGACAACCCTCACGCCGAACATACCCAGCTGATGGAGCTGTTCCATGGGCCGGACTTTGCCACCGGCGGGATCGTCGCCGAAAGCCGCGAGGTCATTTCGCGCGCCTACGAGAGCGGGCGCGGCGCGCTGCGGGTGCGCGGGCGATTTTCGACCGGCCGCAACCCGGACGGCACCTGGGAGGAAACCGGGATCGAGAAGCTGGGCGGCGGCGCCTGGCAACTGGTCATCTCCGAAATCCCCTATCAGCTCGCCAAGGGCAAGCTGATCGAGCAGGTCGCGCAGCTGATCGCCGACAAGAAGCTGCCGATCCTGGAAGACGTCCGCGACGAGAGCGACGAGCAGATCCGGCTGGTCTTCGTGCCCAAGAGCCGCAACGTCGATCCCGAACTGCTCAAGGAATCGCTGTTCAAGCTGACCGATCTGGAAACCCGGTTCGGGCTTAACCTCAACGTCCTCGATGCCAGCCGCACCCCTGGCGTGCTCAGCCTCAAGCTGGTGCTGCAGGAATGGATCAAGAGCCAGATCGACATCCTGGTCCGCCGCAGCCAGCACCGCCTGGCCAAGATCGCCGACCGGCTCGAGCTGCTCGACGGCTACATCATTGCCTACCTCAATCTCGACCGGGTGATCGAGATCATCCGGACCAAGGATGAGCCCAAGCCGGTGATGATGGCCGAATTCGGACTTACCGACCGCCAGGCCGAGGCGATCCTCAACATGCGGCTGCGCTCCTTGCGCAAGCTGGAGGAAATGGAGCTGCGGCGCGAGCGGGATGACCTGCTGGCCGAGAAGGACGAGCTCGAAAAGCTGCTCGAAAGCCCGGCCCGCCAGCGCACCCGGCTGAAGCGTGACCTTGGCAATCTGCGCAAGGACTATGCCGAGGATACGCTGCTAGGTCGCCGCCGCACGACCATTGCCGAGGCCGCGCCGACGGTTGAGTTCAGCATGGACGCGATGATCGAGAAGGCCCCGGTGACGGTGATCCTCTCGGCCAAGGGCTGGATCCGCGGCGCGAGCGGGCATGAGGCGCTCGACAAGGAATTCAAGTTCAAGGAGGGCGATGGCCCGGCCTTTGCACTCCACGCCCAGACCACCGACAAGCTGCTGGTCGCCTGCGACAACGGGCGGTTCTACACGCTCGGGTGCGACAAACTGCCCTCAGCGCGCGGCTTTGGCGAACCGGTCCGGACCATGATCGATATCGATGCCGGGGCAGAGATTGTGGCGCTGCTGGTCTACAAGCCCAAGGCGCAATTGCTACTCGCCAGCAATGCTGGCCGGGGCTTTGCTGCAGAGGCGGATGAACTGCTCGCCGAAACCCGCAAGGGCCGCGGCGTCATGACCACCAAGCCGGGTGTGAAGCTGGCGGTGGTGCGCGAAATCCCGCCCGAGCACGATCACATCGCCGTAGTGGGGGACAACCGCAAGCTGGTGATCTTCAGCCTGGAAGAACTGCCGATCCTCGCCAAAGGGCAGGGCGTCACCTTGCAGCGCTTCCGCGACGGCGGGTTGGCCGACGCAACCACGCTCAAGCTGGAGGAAGGCCTGAGCTGGAAGATGGGCGGCGACAGTGGCCGGGTGCGGACCGAAAGCGATATGCGCCTGTGGAAGGTCGCGCGAGGGGCGGCTGGACGGCTGCCACCCAACGGCTTCCCGCGGGATAACAAGTTCTAGCGCTTCGGTATCAGGATCAGCTTGTTGCCCTCGACCCGCCAGCTGGCGAGTTGGCTGAGCAGGTTCATTCCGATCACCTGGGTGTCGTCAGCGCTGTCCTGGGGGACGGCCACCGGCAGCCCGCGCACTTCGATATTACCGAAGCGTAGCGCGTCGACCTTGCCCATGGTGGCGGTAATCACACCGTTGGCGGTTTCGAGTTCGAGTGGCGCTTGCGTGGTGTCAGGCTGAATGCCCAGTTCCTCGGCGGCCGATTTCCCCACGCCGGTGAAGGTTGCGCCGGTGTCGATCAGGAAATCGAGTTCGTGCCCATTAACCTCGGCAGTGACCCAGAAGTGGCCGTCGCTGGCGAGCGGTATGATCGTCTCGCTGCCGCTGACGGTGAGGGCGGGGCGGCGGTGCAGTTCGAGGGCGGCATCGGAGCGTTCGGCCGTATAGGCCAGCTGGCCGACCAGCAGCAACCCTGCCGCCAGCATGCCAAGATAGCCGGTCTGGCGCAGGCCGCGGGCCAGGCCAGGGTGGTCGCGCTCGATCATCCAGCCGGTCGCAGCAGCCAGCACCGCGATGATCGCGATGACCAGCAGCGGCTCGTTGAAGACCAGTTCGCTCACGCCTGTTCGCCCAGCTCCGCGTCGAGCAGGGCGGGGATCACGGCATCCACAAAGCCGGCAGCGACCCAGCCGCTTTCGACCCGCCGCAGCACCCGCGCCACTTCCGGCCCGGCCTTGATCCCGCGCGCGACGATTTCGCCACCCTTGAGGGGGAATTCGGGGATCGCCCAGTCTTTGAGCGATGCGGCATCCGCCCCGGCGATCAGCAGCCGGTCAAGCGCGGCATCGGTACCGAGCCGATAGGCCAGCGCGCGCGCCTCGGCCCGATTGCCATCGCGGTCGGCGGCAAGGGCGAGGCGCTTCTTCTGCGCGCCCGAGAGGCGGAAGCGGCTGGCGACGGCTTCGGCCAATTGCACATCGGAAGGCAGCAGCGCGGCGAGGCGACGCAGGGCATCGGGCGCGATCTGTTGGCGCGCTTCTTCCGCCACTAGTACGGCCAGCGCGGCAACGTCCGCCTCGGGCAGGACCACTTCCAGCACGCCCAGCTCAGCCATCCGCGCCACCGTCGGGGCCGGATCGGCAAGCGAGAGGAGGTTCATCATCTCCATCCCGACCCGCTCGCGCGAAAGGCCCTTCAGCGTTGCCGCCAGCTCGGCACAGGCGCTTTCGGACGCGGCATCGGCCGGCATTGAGCCGAACCGCGCCTGGAAACGGAAATAGCGCAGGATCCGCAAATGATCCTCACGGATGCGCTGGTGCGGATCGCCGATAAAGCGCACGCGCCGTGCCGCCAGGTCATCCAGCCCGCCGAACCAGTCGAAGATCTCGCCGCTTGCCGGATCGGCGTAAAGCGCGTTGATCGTGAAGTCGCGGCGGGCGGCGTCGTCCTGCCAATCGCTGGCAAAGGCGACCGTGGCGCGGCGGCCATCGGTGCTGACGTCATGCCGCAGCGTGGTGATTTCTACGGGCCCCTCGGGCAGAACAGCGGTGACCGTGCCGTGGTCGATGCCGGTCGGCACGACATGGATGCCGGCCTCCTTTAGTCGCTGCATCACCGTCCGGGGTTCGAGCTGGGTCGCCAGATCCACATCCTTGACCGGAATGCCCAGCAGCGTGTCCCGCACCGCACCGCCGACATAGCGGGCGTTGCCGTTGCCCAGCACGGTCACCAGCGCGGCGAGGTCCGCGCGCTGAGTCCAGTCGGCTTGGGGCAGGGTAACGCTCACCAGGCAATCCGCCGCGACAGGTTGTGAATGATCGCCGCGGTCACGCCCCAGATCCGATGCTGCTGCCACATGATCTCGATGTAGCGCCTTTCCGCGCCTTGCCAAAATGCCGATTGCTCGACCTGGTTTTCGCGGTTGAAGACGAAATCGACCGGGGCTTCAAACCATTGCGCCACTTCGGTCGGGCTGGGGTTGAGCTCGAGGTCGGGCGGCACCACGGCGATCACCGGGGTTACTTCATAGCCGGTTCCGGTGCGGTAGGCATCGCTGGTGCCGATCACGGTAACGTCGCGCTCGTGGATGCCCAGTTCTTCCCAGGCTTCGCGCAGCGCAGCTTCGACCGGCGTCTCGCCCGGATCGATCTTGCCGCCGGGAAAGGCGACCTGGCCGGGGTGTGAGCGCATGTTGGATGGCCGGTGGATCATCAGGAAGCCCGGCCGCTCGCGCTCGGTTATAGCGGCCAGGACCGCAGCGGGGCGGAAGGTGCTGCCGTGGCGTTCGTCCGACAGCAGGTTGTCGAGTTCCTGCGCGTGCCCGTCTTCATGCAAGGCACGCAGCCGCGCCACCAGCTCGCTCATGCCGGCACCAGCGCGAAGCGGGCGCCCTGGCTGATGATGCACAGGTCTTCGTCGGCGAGGTCGACCAGTTGCAACCATGTGCTGCGGTTGATCCGCGCTTCGCAGCCGTTGCGCACCGCCAGGTAGATCGCCGGGAGTTCGGCAGAGCCGCGCGCAGCCAGCGGATGATCCGGTCCTGCAACCACGACCTCGTCGGTGTTGAGCCGGAAGGCGAGGGCTCCATCCTGTGCCACCACATCGGTTGCAATGAAGGCTGCGTCCTCGATCTTGATCGATTGCTTCTCAACCGGCGTGACCAGGTAATAGCCGCCATCCGCCTCGCGCCGCAACAGGCCCGCGAAGGCGCGGATCATCGCCGGGCGGCGGATTTCTCCGCCATCGTGGAACCAGCGCCCATCGGCACGGATCGTCATCAGGCTGTCCCCGCTCGCCTGCGGGTTCCACTGCGACACCGGCGGCAGCTTGCGCGCGGCATTGAGCGCGGCAATCTCGGCCAGGCTAAGCGTGGCAAGGTCAGGCAAGGGCTCATAGGGCATCGGCGCTGCGATGCCAGATCAGCTTACCCGCGCCAAGGGCCCAGCATGCCCTTGGCGGGCAGAACGGCCGCATTGTCGCAGCGCGCCAGCAGCCGGTGCCGCTCGAACGGGCCGGGCAAGTCCCAGTCGCCGGTGTGGGCATTGGCGAAGCCCCAGAACCGGCCGTAGTATTCCGGATCGCCGATCATCACTTGCGGCAGCGGCGCCTGCGGGGAGAGTGCAGCGAGGCTGGCGGTCATCAGCGCCTTGCCATAGCCCGCGCCTTGCAAAGACGGTTCGACTGCGACCGGGCCAACCATGATCAGCGGATGGCGCCGCCCGTCCGGATCGGTCAAAGCGACCGGCCAGCACTGGATCGTGCCGACCAGATGCTCGTCCGCATCGATCGCGGCAAAGGACAGGCCCGGCAGCCAGTCGGTCCCTTCGCGCACCTTATAGGCGGTGCGCTTGTGCCGCTCAGGCTCGAAGCGCGATCGAGCAGCGCTTCGACCAGCGCGGGATCGACATTGTCGAGCGGGATTAGGGTGGGACCATCAGCCATAGGGGCGCGCCCTAAGCCGCATGGCCCCGCTTGTCGACGGTTTACT
>JACDQK010000249.1 GCA_015657645.1 Novosphingobium sp. | reverse complement strand
GGCGGTCGGCACCACGGTGCTCTGGACTGGCGTGGTCTCGGCCGTGCTCTTCCTCGGCCTCAAGTACACCATCGGGCTGCGCCCCTCGGTCGAAGCCGAGCGCGAAGGCCTCGACATCACCGAACACGGGGAGCGCGCCTACAACATGTAACGCTTCTCATCAGCTTGGCAGGGTCGGGTTCCTCCTCCTCTCCTCCCCCGATCCTGCCTCCCAGCGTTCCTCCTGCGAACGCAAACTAGATGGGCCGGAACAGCAATGTTCCGGCCCCTTTTTTTGCTGGGTGCGGACAGGCCATTTGGCCTGTCCTGGGCAACACCGGCCCGCTCCCCCTGCCCAACCACCCATTGATGGTACCCTCGGGGTGGTTGGGCAGGGGGGAGCGGGTCGGTGTTGCAAGCCAATCGCGGAGGCGATTGGCGTACAAATCAACTATCAGTCCCCGAAGAAGTTTAGTTCGAGGACCACGTTGTTGGGATCGGTCACGAAGACCTGGCGCAGCCCGATCGAGTCCAGGGTGTTGACGTGATGTGTCAGTCCAGCGCCGTCCAGCCGCTCTATCAGCCCGGCAAAGCCCGAGCAGTTGAAGGCAACATGGTGGATCGCGCCGGTCGGCTGGCCTGGGAACACTTCCCGGTCGAAGGCGCGCGGGCATTCAGTGTGGTTGATGTGGACCAGTGCGCGGCCGGTATCATCGTACATCCACTGGACCAGATGCGGCGGCAGCGGCGGCGGGCCATCGCGGCGCTCCAGCCCCAGCACGGCGGTATAGAAGGCGGCGGTTTCATCCAGCTGGTCGGTGATCACGTTGAAGTGATCCAATGCATTCACCCGCATGCCTTGTGCTCCTACCGTGTCAGTGCCGCCTCGCACTCGCTCATCAGTTCGGCCATGATATCGGCCACCGGTTCTTCCTTGGTGACCATGCCGACCGACTGACCAGCCATCAGCGAGCCGTTCTCGACATCGCCGTCGATCACCGCGCGGCGCAGGGCCCCGGCCCAGTAATGCTCGATCTGCAGCTGGGCCTCGCCCATCTCGATCTGGCCTTCGTCGAGCAGCTTGGCCACTTCGACCTGCTTGGCGGTGAATTCCTCCGTGCCCTTGTTCTTGAGCGCGCGGACCGGGATCACCGGCAGACGCGGATCGACCTGGACCGAGGCGACTGCATCGCGGGCATTGGCACGGAAAAAAGCCTTCTTGAAATCGGGGTGAGCAATGGATTCGGTCGCGCAGGCAAAGCGCGTGCCGAGCTGCACGCCCGAGGCACCCATTTCGAGGTAGGCGGCGATCATGTCACCCCGCCCAATCCCGCCGGCCACGAAGACCACGTGATCGGCGGCCAGCGCCGGCAGGAATTCCTGCGCCAGCACCGAGGTGGCGACCGGGCCGATATGGCCGCCGGCTTCGCTGCCCTCGATCACCAGCGCGTCCGCGCCCGAGCGCAGCAGCTTCTTGGCGAGCGCCAGGGTGGGGGCGAAGACCAGCACCTTGGCGCCGAATTCCTTGATCGCCTCGACCGAGCCCTTGGGCGGGATCCCGCCGGCCAGGACCACGTGGCTGACCTTGTGACGCGCGCAGACCGCGATCAGATCGAACAGCATCGGGTGCATGGTGATAAGGTTGACGCCGAAGGGCTTGGTGGTCAGCGCCTTGGTCGCGGTGATCTCGGCATCGAGCAGGTCGGGCGTCATCGCCCCGCAGGCGATCACGCCGAACCCGCCGGCATTGCTGATCGCGGCGACCAGGTTGCGCTCAGACACCCAGGACATCGCCCCGCACAGCACCGCGTGCTCGGTTCCCAGAAAGGCGCGGCCGCGCTCCATCAGCGCATGGGTCTTGTCGTACACCGGAAAATTCCCCCCAGTAGTCGTGGCGTCGGTCGTAGCGTCGCGCGCCTATAGGCAAGCAAACCGTCTCCGACTAGCCCTGCGGCTTACAGCCAGCCAGTCGATTTGAGCACCGGCACCATGTTGCGGGCAACCGGCGCGGTCAAATCGCGGTGCAGGATCAGGCGGACATTGCGCCCGTCGCGCTCGATCCGCTCAACCGCGCCGCGTGCGACCCACCAACTGCGATGGACCTGTGTGCCGTCGAGGCCGTCGAGCTCGGCCACGGCATCGCGCATCCGCAGCAGGATCAGGTCCGAACCCAGCGCGGTGTGGACCCGCAGGTAATGGTCCTCCATCTCCAGCGCGACGAGGTCGGTGCCCAGCTGCGGCGGCAGGCGGTCGAACAGGCGCGGCTGGGTCGGCGTCGTGACTGGCGCTGGCGGCGCGGCGGTGGCCAGCCGGGGCGCAAGCTCGGGCGCTGCGGCTTGCTTGGACTGGACCAGGTAGAACACCATGGTCACCACCACGCCGATCGCCAGGACATAGAAGTAGGTCGTGATCCAGCCTTCGGCCGAGGGCCACTCAAGCGGCGGGGGCAGGGCGCCGACCAGCCAGACCACCAGCGTCATCGGCACGGTCGCCACCAGGCAGCCCAATAGCCACAGCGACCATTCGGGCAGATCGAGGTTGGCCCCGAGGCGCGTCACCAGTCCGCCGATCGGCCGGTAACAGGCGTATCCGGCCCAGGCGAGGCCGAGCCAGTAGAGCAGCCGCAGCCAGAACGGCGCGTTGAAGCTGCCGAAGGGCCCAAGCAGCGCCAGCAGCACCCCGATCACGGTCATCACCGCCAGGTCGATCACGATCTGGCGGGCCGGATGGGGGGCGGGCGGGGCGCAAGTCTCGCTCATCGCTGGCGAATCTAGCGCCCATTCGCGCATCGTAAAGTGGCAGCGGCGCGCGATCCGCACCTTTCGCGAAGAGTGCCGCGCCATTTGCGCAAGTGCGCTTGCCGGCGAACGGGGCCTTGGCAGGGAAGGGGCAACAACCGCTCAACCGGAGACCTGCCATGACTGCCATCGCCCTGCCCCGTCCTGCCGCTCCCCGCGCCAAGTCCTTCGACCTCGGCCCCGTCACCCGCGCTGCGGTCGGCCTCGTCGGCGTGGCCTTCACCACGGCTTGTGCTCTGGCAGCCGTGCGGTTCGCCGCCGGCCTCGCTCCGGCCCATCCCAACACCCAGAACATCGCGGTGATGGTCCACGTCGCGGTCGTGCTCCCCACCGTGCCGCTGGGGGCCTGGTTGCTGCTGGCAACGAAGGGCACGCCGCGCCACAAGGCGCTGGGTAAGGTCTGGGTGGTGCTGATGGTGCTGACGGCGCTGACTGCGCTGTTCATTCGCCAGATCAACGACGGCGGCTTCAGCCCGATCCACCTGTTCGTGCCGCTGACCCTGCACGGTGCCTGGAAGACCGTGGCCACTGCTCGCCGCGGCGATATCGCTGCGCACAAGCGGGCGCTGATCGGGCTCTACCTGGGCGCGCTGATCCTTCCCGGCCTGTTTGCCTTCCTGCCGGGCCGCCTGATGAGCACCTGGCTGTTCGGTTGATGGTCAGTAATCGGAAAAAGGCCACACTCTGTCCAGTTTTGATCGATATCATCGATTATAAGGTTCAGGCATGCTTAGCTCAGTTGCCCGATGAGTCGGGCTGAACACGGAGACTGACCATGGATGCCAAGACCGGATCGAATGCAGGCGGCGGCTGCCCCTTCCACCAGGATGGCGGCGTGCGCGGCTTGCTGGGCCGCACCAACCGTGACTGGTGGCCCGATGCCCTGGCCGTCGATATCCTCACGCCCAACGGCGCCAATGACCCGATGGGTGACGATTTCGATTATGCCGAAGCCTTCAACGCGCTCGATTACAATGCCCTGAAGGCCGACCTGACCGCGCTGATGACCGAAAGCCAGCCCTGGTGGCCGGCCGATTATGGCCATTACGGCCCGTTCTTCATCCGCATGGCCTGGCACGCGGCCGGGACCTATCGCACCGGCGACGGGCGCGGCGGCGCCAACAGCGGCCAGCAGCGCTTTGCCCCGCTCAACTCCTGGCCCGACAACGGCAACCTCGACAAGGCCCGCCGCCTGCTGTGGCCGGTCAAGCAGAAGTACGGGAAGCACATTTCCTGGGCGGACCTGTTCATCCTGGCGGGCAATGTCGCGATCGAATCGATGGGCGGCCCGGTGTTCGGATTTGGCGGCGGCCGCGCCGACGTGTTCGAGCCCGAGAAGGACATTTACTGGGGCGCCGAGGACAAGTGGGTCAACGAAGGCGTCCAGACCCGGATCGATCCCGATCGCGGCCTGCAGGAACTCGATGGTCCGCTCGCCGCGATCCAGATGGGCCTGATCTACGTCAACCCGGAAGGGCCGGGCGGCAACCCCGATCCGCTGCTCTCCGCGCGCGACATGAAGGCGACCTTCGAGCGCATGGCGATGAACCCGGAAGAAACCGTCGCGCTGACCGCCGGCGGTCACACTTTCGGCAAGGCCCACGGCAATGGCGATCCGTCGCTGCTCGGCCCGGCCCCGGCCGGCGGCGACATCGCCTCGCTTGGCTTCGGCTGGACCAGCAGCGCTGAACATGGCGGGATCGGCCAGTACACCGTGACCAGCGGGATCGAAGGATCGTGGGTCAACACCCCGACCGAGTGGTCGGAGAACTACTTCCGCCTGCTGCTCGATTACGATTACGAGCTGGTCCATTCGCCGGCCGGCGCGCAGCAGTGGCAGCCGATCAATCAGAAGCCGGAAGACATGGCCCCCGCCTCGTGGGACCCCAACGTGCTCGTTCCGACCATGATGACCACGGCCGACATGGCGCTGAAGATGGATCCGGAATTCCGCGCGGTCTCGGAAAAGTTCCGTCATGATCACGCGGCGTTCAAGGATGCCTTCGCCCGCGCCTGGTTCAAGCTGTGCCACCGCGATATGGGCCCCAAGGCGCGATACCTCGGACCGGAAGTCCCAGCCGAAGACCTGATCTGGCAGGACCCGGTCCCGGCCGGGACGATCCCGTCGGACGCCGCTGTCCAGGCGCTGAAGGCCAAGATCGCGGCTAGCGGCCTGACCGTCAGCCAGCTGGTCAAGACCGCCTGGGCCTCGGCCAGCACCTATCGCAAGTCGGACCATCGCGGCGGCGCCAACGGTGCCCGCATCCGCCTGGCCCCGCAGCGTGACTGGGATGTCAACGAACCGGCCGAACTGGCGAAGGTCCTCACCAAGTATGAGGAACTGCGCGCCGGAACCGGCTTCTCGATGGCTGACACCATCGTGCTTGGCGGCGTCGTCGGCCTCGAACAGGCCATTGCCGCGGCGGGCTTCGCCGTGGCTGTGCCCTTCACTGGCGGGCGCGGTGACGCGAGCGCCGAGCAGACCGATGCCGAAAGCTTCGCCGTGCTCGAGCCGCAGGCCGATGGCTTCCGCAACTACCTGCCCAAGAAGCTGCGCGTGAAGACCGAGGAAATGTTGCTCGATCGCGCCGCGCTGCTCGGCCTGTCGGCGCCGGAAATGACCGTGCTGGTTGGCGGTCTGCGCGTGCTGGGAACGAACTATGGCCAGCGCGGCCATGGCAGCTTCACGCACCGTCCGGGTCAGCTGACCAACGACTTCTTCGTCAACTTGCTCGACATGACCCACGCCTGGAAGTCAGTCGAAGGCAGCGACGAGGAAGAGTTCGTCGCCACCGATCGCAGCAGCGGCGGCGAGAGCTGGCGCGCAACCCGGGCCGACCTGGTGTTCGGTTCCAATTCCGAACTGCGCGCCGTGGCCGAGGTCTATGCCGAGCACGGCAACGAAGAGAAGTTCGTCCGGGACTTCGTCAAGGCCTGGACCAAGGTGATGAACGCCGACCGCTTCGATGTGAATAAGGGCATTCACGCCTAAGACACGCCGTTGGCAAGCAAGCACCCCGTCTCCGGCAATCGCCGGGGGCGGGGTTGCTGCATTAAACCGCCATTCAGCCGCCTCGCGCCACCGCGCTTGTCGCTGACGGCACACTCGCCTAGGCGCTGCACATCCGGGGCGGGTCGCTCCGCCTGCCTGAAGAGCTGCCTTGCCCAACCCGCTTGCGCCCCTGCTGGAACGACTGCGCGACCGTGAGCGCGGGACGGCGCTGATCCTCGCCCTGCTGGTCGAGGCGCTGCTGATCCTGGCGGTGCTGTCGATCGGGCTTTACGATCCGCCCAAGCCGCCGGGCACGCCCTCGCTGGTCAGCGTCGATGTCGCCGCGCCGCCCGCGCCGGAGCAGGAGCAGCCCAAGCCTGAACTGGCCCAGGCCAAGGCCCCGCTCCAGACCCCGCAGGAGACACCGCCAGTACCGGTGCCAACGGTGGCCCCGGTCCAGCCCGCGCCGCCGCTGATCCAGCTCTCGCGCAGTCAGATGGCCGAGCTCGATATTGCCCGCGTGCCGCGCCAGCCTTCGCCGCCCGCTGCGCCGCCCAAGGGCACTTACGGGCCGGTCGATACGGGCGTGCCGGGCGACAGCAAGCGGATCGGCTCGGCCCCCAATGGCCAGCCGATGTACGCTGCCGCCTGGTACCGCGAGCCCTATGACAGCGAGCTGTCGGGCTATCTCTCCACCGCCGATGGCCCCGGCTGGGCGCTGATTGCCTGCCGCACCGCGCCCGATTACCGGGTGGAGGACTGCGTTGGCCTGGGCGAATACCCCCAAGGCTCGCGGATCGAGCGCGCCGTGCTGGCCGCCGCCTGGCAGTTCAAGGTCCGCCCGCCGCGCGTCGGCGGCGTATCAAAGATTGGCGAGTGGGTGCGGATCCGGATCGAATACGGGATTGGCCCGCGCAGCCGTTAGCGCCAGGTAGAACCAGCTTTCCTACAGCCGGTGGGAAATGCGATATTCGCGCAATGCTGGATCAAGCCGCCCCTGCTGCCCGTCGCTCTGCGCAACTTTTTCTTCCGCCAGGGCGGACAGATGCCCGTGAAACAGCGGGAAATTACCGGATATCCGCCGAAACCCGCTGTTGGAAGAAGCGGACACAGTGTCAACTGTGTCAACCTCAGCGTTACGCTCAGGCGGCTTCGGTCGCGTCCATCCCATAGGCGGTGTGCAGCACGCGGACGGCCAGTTCGGTTTCGTCCTCGTCGATCAGGACCGAGACCTTGATCTCGCTGGTGCTGATCGCCTGGATGTTGATCCCGCGATCTGCGAGCGCGCGGAACATCGTCGCGGCAACGCCGGCGTGGCTCTTCATGCCGACGCCGACGACGCTGATCTTGGCGACCTTGCCGTCGGTGATGATGCGATTGTAGCCGATCGCTTCCTTCTGCGCTTCCAGCAGGGTCTGCGCGCGCAGCAGGTCGGCCCCGGGGACGGTGAAGGTGACGTCGGTCTCACCCTTGTCGCGGCCGACGTTCTGGATGATCATATCGACGTTGATGTTGGCGGCGGCGAGCGGACCGAAGATCGTCGCCACGGCACCCGGACGGTCCGGCACGCGGGTCAGGATGACCTTGGCTTCGTTCTTGTCGGCGGCGATGCCGGTGATCAGCTGGCGTTCCATATCCAGGCCTTCCAGTTCTTCGTCGGACACGATCATCGTGCCGGGGATTTCGTCTGCGGGGGTGGCGTCGTCGTCGATGAAGCTGGACAGCACCTGGACGCGCACGCCTTCCTTCATGGCAAGGCTGACCGAGCGGGTCTGCAGCACCTTCGAGCCGACCGAAGCCAGTTCGAGCATTTCTTCATAGGTCACGTACTTGAGCTTGCGCGCCTTGGCGACGATCCGAGGGTCGGTAGTGTAGACCCCGTCGACATCGGTGTAGATGTCGCAGCGGTCCGCACCGATCGCGGCGGCAACGGCCACTGCCGAGGTGTCCGAACCGCCCCGGCCCAGCGTGGTGATGCGATTGTCGTCGCTCACGCCCTGGAAGCCCGGGATCACGGCAATCTCACCCGCTGCCATCGAGGCGAGCAGGGCTTCGCTGTCGATCTCGCCATGCGGGCCTTGGCGTGGGCATCGTCGGTCCGGATCGGCAATTGCAGCCGAGCCACGAACGCGCCTTGCAGCCCAGCGCCTGGAGCGTCAGCGCGAGCAGGCCCGAGGTGACCTGTTCGCCGCTGGCCACGACCACGTCATATTCGGCCGGTCATACAGCGGGTTCGCCTCGCGGCAGAAGTTGACCAGCCGGTCGGTCTCACCCGCCATGGCCGATACGACCACAGCAACTTCGTGTCCGGCTGCCTGCTGGCGGCGGACGATGTTGGCCACCCGGCGGATCCGTTCCGATCCGGCCATCGAGGTGCCACCGAATTTCATCACGATGCGGGCCACGCCAGACGCACCTTTCCGCAAGATTCTTACCCACACGGCCCCTCGCCGC
>JACDQK010000248.1 GCA_015657645.1 Novosphingobium sp. | reverse complement strand
GGCAAGGGTACCGATCGGGTCGGCGCCGCCGTGGTCGAGTTCCGCTCGATCATCACCCTGATCTCGCGGCTTGGCCTGCACGTCACCAACTTCGCCACCGTGATGGAGCAGGTCCAGCAGGTCTCGAAGGGCATCGAAACCATCGCCCGCACCACCAACATGCTCGCGCTCAACGCCACGATCGAGGCCGCCCGCGCCGGTGAGGCCGGCAAGACCTTCGCCGTGGTCGCCAGCGAGGTGAAGAAGCTCGCCCAGAACACCAGCGCCGCCGCCGAGGAGATCCGCCAGGCAGTCGGCAAGCTGGTCGATGAAGCCGCCGGCCTCGTCACCGAGATCCAGTCCGGCGTCCAACAATCCAGCCAGGCCGAGGAACGGCTCGAGACCGTCACCGACGTCCTCGCCGAAACCACCCGCCTGGTCTCCCAGCTCGACGAGACCGGCGAACGCGTCGCCCGGCACTCCGCCGAAGTCCACGCCAAGGGCGTCGCCGTGCGCGAAGCGCTCGACACCGTCATCGGCTCGGTCCGTGACAATGCCCAGCTGCTTGACGCCACCCGCGGCAATGTCCTCGCCATGGAGACCACCTCCAACAGCCTGTTCAACGCCGTGATCAGCGCCGGCGTCAGCCCCCGCGATACCGAAATCGTCGAACTGGCCGCCGGCTTCCGCGACGAACTGGTCGCCGTTGCCGAAGCCGCCATTGCCAGCGGCGAACTCCGGCTCGACCAGCTGTTCGACACCAACTACCGCCTGGTCCCCGGCACCAACCCGGAGCTCTACCGCACCGGCCTCAGCGACTGGGCCGACGCCAACTGGCGCCCGCTGTTCGATCGCCTCCGCCTGACTCACGCCAGCGTGATCATGTGCAGCGCGGCTGACATGAACGGGTTCCTGCCGACCCACGTCACCGAACACTCGCGCCAGCCGATCGGCGAACTGGCCCACGACACCCGCTATTGCCGCAACGGCCGCATCCTGCTCGACGATGTCGACAAGGCGGCCAAGGCCAGCCAGGCCCCGTTCTTCATGTCGGTCTACCGCCAGGAAGGCGATGGCACCAACTATGTCACCGTGCGCAACGTCTACACCCCCGTGGTGATCCAGGGCCGCCGCTGGGGTGACTTCGAGGTTGCCTACCAGATCAAGGGTTAGGCCAGATCAAGGCTTATGCCTGATCAAGGGCTGAGCCCGCCGGAACGCCCCACCAGCGTTACGCTCAAGTTGACACAGTTGACACCTTGTCCGCTTCTTCCAACACGGCTTTTCTGTCGTTTCACAGGTATTTACCCCTGAAACACCCGAATCCGCGCGGGCTCGGCGGAAAAAATTCCGCCCCGTTGACCGCGCCCGGCCGCACCCGACGATCAGAAAGAGCCGCCGCGAAGATAGCAGGCGGCGGCGGTGTAGGAAAATCGTCTCTCACCGCTGCACTACGCGACCATGCCCCGCGCTGGGCGCGCGGCTGCGAGTTAATGAAAATCCTTTGAAATCAATAGTCGGCGCAGAGGCGCAGAATTCCGCCAAAAAGTGCGCTGTTCTTCATGTTTTATAGACAAGTAAACGGCACCTTATGCTCGGTCGTGTAGAAATACCGGGATTCCGAGATGAGCGATTTCAACGATTCCATGCCGTTTGCTGGCCGGTCCATTGTGGAGCGCCGCGATCCGCGCCGTGAATTGAAGGCACCGGCGGTTATTCGCAATAACTTTCAGGGCCGCATTGGCGGTCAGGTGATCGATATTTCGGAACACGGCTGCAAGCTGCAACTGGCCAATGAGCGCGGCGAGATCGGCGACAAGGTGACGATCAAGCTGGGCAACTTCGAATCGTGGCCCGGGGTAATTCGCTGGGTCAACGGCCCGATTGTCGGCGTCGAATTTGCCTCGCCGCTGCATTCCAGCGTGGTTGACCACCTCAGCAGCCAGGCCGTCTCGCTGCAATTTGCCTGAGGGGCTGGCCCGCTAAACGCTCTCTCTTGAAGGAGAGCACGCAATACCCCTCCACCGTCCTGCGGACGGTCCCCCTCCCCAATCGCAGATTGGGGAGGATCAGTTACCCCGCGATCGGGGCGTGTTCGATCTGCGGCAGGACGTAGCGCGCGAACATGTCGCATTCCTGCATGTGCGGGTAGCCGGAGAGGATGAAGGCTTCCATGCCGGCGTCCTGGTAGGCGCGCAGCTTGGCGAGGACCTGGTCGGGGTTGCCGACGATCGCCGCGCCGCAGCCTGACCGCGCGCGGCTGATACCGGTCCAAAGGTTCTCCTCGACAAAGCCGTCGCCATCGGCGGCGCTGCGTAGTTCCTGCTGGCGTTGGACGCCGTAGTTGTTCGCATCGAGGCTCTTGGCGCGGATCGCGCGGCCCATTTCGTCATCCAGCTTGGACAGCAGCCGGTCGGCATAAGCGCGGGCCTCGTCCTCGGTCTCGCGGACGATCACGTGGGCGCGGTAGCCGAACTTGAGCGTGCGGCCCTTGGCAGCGGCGCGGGCCTTCATGTCGGTGACGACTTCGCGGACGTTCTCCATCGTATCGGGCCACATCAGGTAGACGTCGGCCGCTTCGGCGGCGCAATCGCGCGCTTCGTGGCTGAGGCCGCCGAAGTAGAGATTGGGGCATTTGCCCGAGATCGTGCTGATCCGCGCGGGATCGAGCTTGAGGTTGTAGAACTCGCCCTGGAAATCGAGGTGCTCGCCGTTCAGCAACGTGCGGATGATCTTCATCACCTCGGTCCCGCGGCGATAGCGCGGGGCGCTCTCCAGAGTCTCACCCGGCATCGGCGAGGAGATGATGTTGACGTTGAGGCGGCCGCCCGTACCGGCGGCGTTGGGGCCCAGGATCCGGTCGAGCGTGGCGATGCGGCGCGCGAGCTGCGGCGGCCAATCCTCACCCATGCGGGTCGCCCAGAGCAGCTTGATCCGCTTGACCTGCGTGGCAACGGCGGCGGCGAAGGCGGTGGTATCAACCCCCAGCTCATAGCCCGAAGGCAGCAGGATATTGTCAAACCCGCCCTCTTCGGCACGCAGCACGATGTTGCGGCAATGCTCCCAGCTCGACTTGAGGTAGGGATCGGGGACGCCGAGAAACTCGTAATCGTCGTCGCACAGGGCCGAGAACCAGGCGATTTCGGGCGGGTTATACATGGCAGTCTCTCCGTCAGGTCAGGCTTGTGGCGGGCCTCTGGACGTTTCCGCCCCGGCCCGCCTTGATCGGTATCAAGGCAGCGGCACACCGCGCGCGGCAACCAGCACGGCGTACCAGCCGGTCCGGGTCCAGCGCACCTTCAGCGCGGCGGCGCCTTCGGCAATCCGCTCGGCCTGCTGCGAGCCGATGATCGGAATGATCCCGGCCGGGTGAGCCATCAGCCACGAATAGGCCGCAACCGAACGCGAGACGCCCGCCTCGCCCGCGACCTTGTCCAGCGCGGCGCAGATCGCGTGATCGCGCGCAGATTCCGGCTTGGCGAGGCGCCCGCCACCGAGCGGCGACCAGG
>JACDQK010000247.1 GCA_015657645.1 Novosphingobium sp. | reverse complement strand
GCTGCCGATGAAGGCCGGGCCAGGGCCCAGCAGGCGGTGCACGTAAGGCACGGTGATCCGCTGGGTCTTGTTTTCGTTAGTGTAGCGAACCCCGCCCGACAGCTCGAGCTGTTCGGTCAGATCAATCATCACGCTCCCGAAGACTGAAGTCGCCTCGGTCTTGGTGGTGTGGTTCTTGTCATAGTCCCAGGTGTAGCCGGTGATCGGATCGGGCGCGATCAGCGAGATGTTGACCGCGTTCTGGGCCGTATCGAAGATGAACCGGCGCCATTCGTAGAAGCCGCCGATCATGAAGTTGAACATGCCGTCGTTGTCTGATGCCAGGCGCAGTTCCTGGCTCAGCTGCTTCAGCGCATTGCGCGGATCGCTGGTGCCCACGCCGAACGGCGCGCCAACGGTGTTGGTTGCCGACAGGGCCGGGAAGTTGGCGGCGATGATCGCATCGCTGACCGGGCCGGGGCCGCCCAGGGCGGTGATATAGGCCTTGCCGACGCCGCCGTAGCTGTAGTTGTCAACGTCAACCGCATCGAGATTTACGAACCCGGTGATTGACGAAAGCGTCAGGTTGTCAGCCAGTTTCCAGTCCATCTTGAGGCGGGCGAACCACAGATCGGTTTCGCCGAACGGCACCCCGTTGTAGCCCTGGGCCTTGGTCGGGCCGGTCGCCACCGGAACCGAGCGGGCGAGCGCGACGGCCGTGTCGGGCAGGAAGTACTTCTGGTCAGTGTAGTTGCAGTCATAGCCTGCCGGGATCGAAATCGCTCCGCCGAACAGCGTCACCACATCGGCGCGGCCATTGGCGCCGCAATAGAGATCCGAGTGGCTGATCGCCCCGTCATTGGTCTGGCGGTTGTACTGAACCTTCAGGTTGGCGCTGAAGACATCGTCCGGCTTGAAGTCCAGCGTCAGGCGGCCAACGAAGTTGCTCAGCCCGCGGAACTGGTTGACCGCCGGGGTGCCCGGCTGCATTTCGAGGAAACGGTCGATCTTGTTGTACTGGCCCGCCACGCGGATCCCCAGCGAGTCGGTCAGCGGACCCGAGATATAGCCGCCGATCGTGTAGCCGCGTTCCTCGAACTCATACGAGGCCTTGCCGCCAACTTCCCAGCTGGACGTCGGGTCAAGCGACTTGATCGAGAACACACCGGCCGAGGCGCTCTTGCCGAAGTAGAGCGACTGCGGGCCCTTCAGCACGTCGATCTGGGCGGTGTCGAAGAAGGCCGACTGGACCATGCGCATGGTCGAGACCTGGATGCCGTCATAATCGAAGGCGACGGCCGAATCGAACGAGGCCGAGATGTTGGAGGAGCCGACCCCGCGCAGCGAGATCTGGCCGCCCGAACCCGAACCGCCGACCTGGATGTTCAGCGTGGGGATGCGGCTGGTCACGTCGGACACTTCGTCGACCGAATACTTTTCGAGCGTATCGGCGCCAACGCTGGTGATCGTAACCGGCACTTCCTGCAGGGTTTCGTCCTGCTTACGCGCGGTAACGATGATGACGTCCTCGGACGCCTCTTCATCGGCTGGGGCCGCCTGGGCGTAGGCCAGCTGCGGCGTTGCCAATACGGCAAGGCCGGAAGCCGAACACAGCAGCAGCCGCGTCAGCTTCTTCGAATTACGGAATCCGAATGTAGATCCTCTCATGACCATCCTCCCAAAACGGTCCACAGGGCTGTTGTCGTTACGCAACTGTAGCCTGCGGCCGATGCTTCAACCGAGGTCAAAGGTGTATGTGGTGTGAGGCAAGGACACATTTAGCAAAACCGATAGGGCTATAGCGGCCGGGTAATCGCCAGCATGCCGTAACGGCAATCAGGCTGTGAGAACGCTCTCGCGGCGCGGGTCGCGCGGCCAGACCCAGTCTTTGCCAAGCACCGGTTCGACCCGCAGTTCGGGCGGAATCCGCTCTCCCCCGATCATCGCATCGCAGTTCTGGTGGAAGTAATAGATCCGCGCTTCCTGATAGCTCAGCGGCACCGAGCGGAACCCGCTCGACTCCATCGAGCGCTGGATTGCCTCGCCGAACTGGGTGTCTTCCTGGATGATCGCACTCATCGCCCGCCCGTTGGGCTGGGTCGGATCGGGCACGGTCCACAGGTCCGGCACGGGGCCATCGCCCCAGTCGAGCGTCATGGTCACCAGTTCGAGCCGGGTGGTGGTCAGCGAAGTTGGCCAGAACACCAGCGGCGGCACGAAATAGCTGGAGAGCGGCGAGACCCAGTTGGGGAACAGCGTGTAGCTTTGCGTACAGGTCCGGCCGAGCTCGCCGACCGTCTCGATCTGCTGCCAGCCGGGCGGGCTGTCGATCGCGCGGACATGTGCGCGGTCGGTCCCGCTGGGGGCCGGGGCCAGCATCCGGGCATGGCCGTGCGGATAGAGGCTGTTGAAATTGCGCTTCGAATCGACCAGCGGCGCCACGGTGTCGGGATGGATGAAGGGCACATGGTAGACCTCCATGTTGGCCTCCATCGCCACCTTCCAGTTGCACTTGAGGTCAAAGCTGTACCGCGCGGCCAGCCGCACCCGGTCGAACCCGAACTCGGCCCACTCGTCGGCCAGCGGCCCGAGCCAATCGAGCAGCGATACCGCGTCATCATCGAAGTTGACGAAAATGACATTGCCGAACCGCTCGCACCGCACGCCGATCAGGCTGCGGCAGGTCAGGTCGAGATTGGCGAAATCGCGACCCTCCGGCACGCCCACCAAGGTGCCGTCGGTCTTGTAGGTCCAGTTGTGATAGCCGCACATCAGGCGGGGGCTTTTGCCCCGGTCGACTGTGACGACCGGCGCGCCGCGGTGGCGGCAGGTGTTGTAGAAGGCGCGTACCGTCCCATC
>JACDQK010000246.1 GCA_015657645.1 Novosphingobium sp. | reverse complement strand
GGGCACGATCCCGATTTCCAGCGCGGCACTTCGGCCTATGACCACTTCTACGGCGATCGCAGCCGCAGCGGCACGGCGGTCACGCTCGGCCCGGTCGAGCAAGGGCCGTTCTATGCCGCGCGGATCGAGATGGGCCTGCTCGGCACCAATGGCGGCGCGCGCACCGATGGCGCGGGGCGGATCCTGGGGCATGACCATGCGCCGATCCCGGGCCTCTACGGCGCGGGCAATGCCATCGCTTGTCCAACCGGCGGGATCTATGCCGGGGCGGGGGGCACGCTGGGTCCGGCGCTGACCTTTGGCTATATCGCCGGACAGGCCGCCGCCCGACTGAGCAACGTCTAGTCCGCCAGCCAGCGGTCGATCGTATCGTGGAAGAACCGCACCCGGTTCTCCTGCCCCGCCAGCACGCCGCCCGGATAGCCGCGCGAGCGCAGGCCCTTCTGCTGGTTTGACCAGATCGAGACGTCCTGATCGATGCCAGGGCCGCAGCTCAGCTCACCCACCTTGCCGCGCTTGTGCTCGACCGGCTTTGACAGGTCGACCATCTCGCCCATCGAGTACGAATAGTACTGGTCCTTACCTTCGGGGAACCAGGTGAAGTACCACATGTCGAACACGCATTGCTCGGGGTCGGTCGGATGCGGATCGGCGCGCAGCCAGATGCAGCCATCGGGCTTCAGGCTGAAGCTGATGTTGGGGAAGACGGTGTAGTGGTAGTGATCGGTCAGCTGGTCATCGTGGAACCGGCTGTAGTCATAGCCCTTGGCCGCGCCGCCAGCGCGCTTGGCCGCCTGTAGCGCAGCGCGGATCGCCAGCGGATCGCCCCGGAAGTCCTCCGGATCGAGGTCCCAATAGCGCAACTCGCGCTCCATCATCGCCAGCACCGTATCGCTATGCCCGGCCAATGCGCGCGAGGGGCGTGAGCCCGGCATCAGCATCCGCGCATGGCCCTGCGGCGCATACATGTCGAACTGGCAGTCCTTGTAGCTCTGCTCCATGATGTAGCGGGTCTGCGGATGGACGAAGGGCAGGTGGTAGCTCTCGTTGAAATTGTCCTGGACGATCTTCCAGTTGAAATCACCGTCCAGCGTCACCCAGTGGGTGCGGCGCATCTGCTCCATCTGGTAACAGGCGATCTGCGGCATCACCGGGCCGAGATGCTCGGCCAGGGTCGGGGCCTGGGGATCGAGATTGACCCAGACGAACCCGGCAAAAACCTCGCAGCGGACCTCGCCCAGCTTCACGCGGCCACAGGGGCTGCCGCCGGCGAAATCCTCGGGGCAGGGGACGAACTTCAGGTCCCCTTCCGGAGCGAAGCGCCAGCCGTGGTAAGCGCAGGCGATCGCCTTGGCGTGGCCCTGCTCGGCCTCGACCAGCCGGTTCCCGCGATGCGGGCAGACATTGTAGAAGGCGCGGACCTGGCCGTCCTCGCCGCGCGTCACCAGGATCGATTCCCGGCCGATTTCGTAAGTGAAGTAATCGCCCGGCTGCGGGATCTGCTCCACCAGCCCGCCGATCAGCCAGGCCCTGGTCCAGATCTTGTCCCACTCGCGCGCCATGAATTCGGGTGACCAATAGCGTTCGCCGCTGATCGGTCCGGTGCTGAGCGGCGGCAGCGGCTGAGCGGTCTTATCGATCCGTTCTTCGGCGGCGGGGCGGGCGAGGGTGGCCACGTCAGCGCTTCTTCGGTTCGAATTCGATGTGCAGTTCGGCCAGGCTGCGCAGCAGGAAGTGCGGGCGGATCGCAAAGTCATTCTTGCCTTCGGCGAACCACATGTCCTCGAACCGGTCGACGGCCGCGGTGAAGCCCCAGGTCAGCTCGCGCCGGGCGAGC
>JACDQK010000245.1 GCA_015657645.1 Novosphingobium sp. | reverse complement strand
GGCGTCGAGGATCTCGGCCATGGCGCGCTGCGAGCCTTCCGGCCCTTCGTGCATCAGGTCATACCAGCGGCGCATGGTCGGATCGGTGATCAGCATACGCGGTGCGTCGTAGAGCGCCTTGGTGGCGCCCAGGCCCTCGGCGTGATCGGTCACAACCAGGAAGTCGAGCGGACGGGGCAGCTTTGCCTTGAGCCCGGTGGTCGAGGTGACTTCTTCACCACGGGCAAAGCGCAGGGCATCCTCAGGGCTCAAGCGCACGCCGAAACCGAACGCGTCGACCGAGTTGGAGGTGTGAAGGTGCGTATCGCCCCACAGCACCTTTTCCGGATACTCGGTTTCCTTGACCTCGGCCTGCTTGCCGCCGACCGCATTCTTGACCTGATCGCACCCGGCAATCAGTCCGCTTGTTCCCAGCAGCAATGCCGCCAGCACCAACTTGCGCCGCATATTCCCCTCCGCTTCCCAATACCCGATTTGGCCAATCGGTTTTGCTTTGCAATGCACCATGCCACGCGAAATCGGAGCGTCAATCCCGACTTGCTGGATTAGCGATAGATCGCGATTGCCAGGACTTCGATCGCCTCGGGATTGCCACCGAATTCGAGCACTTCGCCGACCTCGGCCCCGATCATCGCGCGGGCGAGCGGGGCGGTCCACGCAACCAGCCCGGCAGCCGGATCGGCCTCGTCATCGCCGACCAGGCCCAAAGTCCGTTCCTTGCCATTCAGCCGGAAGGTTACGTGGACGCCGAACTCGACCGTTTCGCCCGTGGGCTCCGGGGCCAGTTCAGCAGTGATCTGCCGGGTGTGCCAATAGCGCAGGCTGCGCTTGACGGATTTGAGCTGGGGATCGTCCGCAGGGGCTCCTGCCAGCTCCGCCAGTTGCGTTTCCAAAGTGGCAACCTGGTCTCCGATCAGCGCCAGGCCGCGCGCGGTCACCAGGTTCGGTCCGGGCGGGATGGGCAGCTCGAACTTCGGCTCCAGGTGCTCCTCGTCACCGTCGCGGCGGAAGGCGACGCTCATGCCACCAGCGCTTCGAGCGCTTCGCTGGCCTCAAGCCAGGCGGCCTCGGCGGCGGCGATGCTTACCTCCAGCTCGGCCCGGCGCTTCATCAGCTCAGTCATGGTCAGCTTGGCGAGTGCGGCTTCGGCGGCCTTGGGATCGAACATCGCGTGATCGACAGCCTTGAGCTGCGCGGTCAGCCTATCCAGCTCAGCCTCGGCCGCAGTGGCCCGCTTACGCATCGCCTGGCCCTTTTCGCGCGCTTCGGCGGCGGCCTTGCGCTGGTCCTTCTTGTTGACCTTGCGGTTATCGTTGTCGTGCTCGCCGCCGCTCCGGGCCGGGGCGGGATCCTTGGCCAGGACAAAGGCGATGTAGTCGTCGATCGAGCCATCAAATTCCCTGGCGGTCCCGGCGTCGACCAGCACAAGCCGGTCAGCGGTCGTCTCCAGCATGTGCCGGTCATGGCTGACGATCACGACTGCGCCGGAATAGGCATTGAGCGCCTGAATCAGCGCCTCACGCGTGCGACGTCGAGGTGGTTGGTCGGCTCGTCGAGGATCAGCATATGCGGCGCCTCGCGGGTGATCAGCGCCAGCGCCAAACGCGCGCGCTCGCCGCCCGACAGCTTGCCGACCTCGGTCGTCGCCTTTGGCCCGGTAAAGCCGAACCGGCCAAGCTGGGCCCGCACCGCCGCCGGGCTCGCGCCCTTCATCAGCACGGTCATGTGCTGGAGCGGGGTTTCGGAGCGGTCGAGCTCTTCGACCTGGTACTGGGTGAAATAGCCGACGCGCATCTTGCCGCTGGCGGTCATCGACCCTTCCAGCGGGGCCAACTGGGCCGAAAGCAGGCGCGCCAGCGTGGTCTTGCCGTTGCCGTTGCGGCCGAGGAGCGCGATCCGGTCGTCCGGATCAATCCGCAGGTTGAGCCGCTGGAGCACTGGAGTCTCGCTATAGCCGACCGCTGCCAGATCGAGCGTGATCAGCGGCGGGCGCAGCTCATCCGGATCGGGGAAATCGAACTGGAGCGAGGGATCGTCGATCATCTCGGCGATCGGTTGCAGCTTGGCCAGGGCCTTGGCGCGCGACTGGGCCTGCTTGGCGGTCGAGGCGCGCGCGGAATTGCGGGCTACATAGTCGCGTAGCCGCTCACGCTCGGCCTCCTGCTTTTCGCGGGCCGAGGCGAGCTGGGCCTGACGCTCGGCGCGTTGCCGCTCGAAGGCGTCATAGCCGCCGGGATAAAGCGTCAGCTTGCCATTGGAGAGGTGCAGGATGTGGTCGACCACATTGTTGAGGAAGTCCCGCTCGTGGCTGACCAGCACAATCGTTGCCGGGTAAGACCGCAGGAAATCCTCCAGCCACAGCACGGCTTCGAGATCGAGGTGGTTCGACGGTTCGTCCAGCAACAACAGGTCGGGCTGCGAGAACAACAGCGCCGCCAGCGCGACGCGCATCCGCCAGCCGCCGGAGAAACTCTCCAGCGGCCGGTGCTGGGCATCCTCGTCAAAACCGAGCCCGACGAGGATCCGGGCAGCGCGGCTCGGCGCGGAATGGGCTTCGATCGTGATCAGCCGCTCATGGATTTCGGCCAGCCGGTGCGCGTCGGTGCAGTGCTCGCTCTCGGCCATCAGCGCGGCGCGTTCGATATCGGCGGCTAGCACGGTCTCGAAGGGCGTGGCAATGCCGCCGGGGGCTTCCTGCGCGATATAGCCCAGTCGGCTGCCGCGCGGCATGGTCACTTCGCCATTGTCGGCTTCCAGCATCCCGGCGATCACGCGCACCAGCGTGGACTTGCCGGCGCCATTGCGCCCGATCAGGCCAATGCGCCCGCGCGGCGGCAACTTGGCCGTCGCATCGTCAATGATCGTGCGTCCGCCAAGGCGAACCGTGATGCCGGTCAGGTTAAGCATGGCGCGCGCCTAGCAGGACCAGGCCGCAATCGAAAGCCAAGTCTGTCAGCAAAGGGCTTGCTGCTTGATCACGAACTATTAACCAGTTTCAGTCAGGAGTTGGTCATGACACTCAACGCAACCGGCGAACGCATGATCGTGGAGGAGTATAGCTCCTCGATCGAAGACTATGTCATCTACCTGATGCACATCGCATCCTATCGCTGGGTGGCGGATTACGTTCGCGGCAAGCGGGTTTTGGATTTCGGCTGCGGCAGTGGCTATGGCGCGGCGGAAATGGCCAGCCATGCGGTTTCGGTCGATGCGATTGACGTGTCGCAAGAAGCGGTTGACCACGCTCAGGCAAACTTCGCCAAGCCCAATCTTCGCTTTGCCAGCTTTGATCCTGAAAAGCTGCTGCCCTTTGCCGATGGCTCCTTCGATGTCGTCACGTCATTTCAGGTGATCGAGCACGTCGCGGATTTCGATCTCTACGTGGCCGAAGCCAAGCGCGTACTGGCACCCGGCGGTCAGTTCATCGTGATTACGCCGGATCGGGCCTATCGCCTGTTCGCTTGGCAGAAGCCGTGGAACCGCTGGCACGTCGACGAGTTCAGCGCGCGCGGCCTCGAAACCTTGCTGGCTCGCCACTTTGGCGAAGTCGACATGATGGCGATGAGCGGCGATGCGGCGCTGTGCCAGCCCGAGCTGGATCGCTGTCGCAAGCTCAAATGGATCACCAGCCCCTTTACCCTGGCAATCTATCCCCAGGCGCTGCGCGTCGGCCTGCTCAACCTGATCCATGGGCTGAAAGGTCGCAGCGCTGGCGGGCCGAAGCGTGAATTTCCGCTCGATGCCAGCCAGGTGACGATCGGTCACAACCTGCAACCGTCACTGAACCTGGTTGCCGTCGCAAAATAGCGTTGAATTGGAAGGGGTGGTGGACGCACTAGGGCTCGAACCTAGGACCCGCTGATTAAGAGTCAGCTGCTCTACCAACTGAGCTATGCGTCCACACGGGCGGTACTCCGCGAGGTCCCGAATCGTCGG
>JACDQK010000244.1 GCA_015657645.1 Novosphingobium sp. | reverse complement strand
GTCCCAGATGAACCCGGCGCGTAAAGTGGTCTGCATCGAGCCGAGCAGCCAGGGTCCGGCGAATTTGAGCCAGGCCGCGCCGACCAGCACCGCGATGGCCGTCGCCAGCTCGCGGCTGCGCAGGACGTCGCCCTTCTGGGCGGCATCCGCTTTGCGCTTCGGGGTTGGATCGAAGCTCTTCTCGCCGCTCTGCTCGCTCATCGCGTCAGCAGGCTCCCGACCTGTTCAAGCCCCTGTTCGGACAGATCGCCGAACTGCTCGATCAGCAGCGGCACAGCCAGAATCAGCGCGGCGAGGCCCGCCAGCACCCCCAGTGGCAGGCCCAGCGCAAACAGGTTAAGCGACGGGGCCGAACGGCTGATCACCCCGGTCAGGACCTGGACCAGCACCAGCACCAGCGTGACCGGCAGGGCGATGGCGAGGGCGGCGAGAAACATGTCGCTGCCGAAACCGGCCACCACCTCGAACCGCTCTGCCCCCAGCCAGGTCTGGCCCGGCGGGAAAGCGCTGTAGCTTTCGATCACCAGGGCAATGAATTGCAGGTGCCCGCCCAGACCGAGGAAGACCAGCGTCAGCAGCACGGTGAAGTACTGCCCCAAAGCCGGGGACTGCGCCCCGCTGACCGGATCGACCGCGGTCGCCAGGCTGAGGCCCATGGCCCCGCCGATCTGCTCGGCCGCCAGGACCGGCGCGGCGAAGCACAGTTGCAGGATGAAGCCCAGCGTCAGCCCGATCAGCACTTCGCCGCCGATCATCAGCAGACCCTGCACCGAAAACAGCGCCGCGGGCACCTGCACCGGGACCCAGGCGCAGACCAGTACGGCCAGCGCCCCGGTGATCGCCACGCGCAGCTGCACTGGCACAGTCCCGGCGCCGAAGAACGGCGCCGCGAGCAGCGCGGCCCCGATCCGGGTCATTACGAAGACCAGCTTCCACAGCTCGGCCTCGAGCGCGCCGAAGCCGAAGGTCATGCCGATCATCGCGGTCCCCCGGCGATGGCGGCGAAGATTTCCTGCGTGAAATCGCTCACCAGCCCGATCATCGAGGCCCCGAACACCACCAGCACCAGCGCGGTAATCGCCAGCTTGGGCACGAAGGTCAGCGTCTGTTCGTTGACCGAGGTCGCCGCCTGGACGATCCCGATCACGATCCCGACAGCGAGGCTGGCCAGCAGGACTGGCGCGGCGACCAGCGCGGTCACCCACAGCATCCGGTCAGCCAAGGAGAGCAGGGCGGCGGTGTCATCCATGGCCATGCTCCTTGAGAAGGTCCTCTCCATTTTTGGCGAAGGCCACAAATGGGGAGGTGGCAGACGCCGCAGGCGGCTGACGGAGGGGTGATGACGCAGCGCCGCAGACCCCTCCGGCCTCCGCTTCGCTCCGGCCACCTCCCCATTTGCGCTCACGCGAAAATGGAGAGGACCTGTGGCGGATTTCCTCCGCCATCACCCGAAACTCGCGGCCAAGCTGCCCATCAGCAGCGCCCAGCCATCGACCAGCACGAACAGCAGCAGCTTGAACGGCAGGCTGACGATGGTCGGGCTCATCATCATCATCCCCAGGCTCATCAGCACTGACGAGACCACCAGGTCGATCACCAGGAAGGGCAGGAACAGCATGAATCCGATCTGGAACGCGGTCTTGAGCTCACTGGTGACGAAGGCCGGCAGCAGGATCGAGAAGGGCACGTCCTCGCCGCGCGCAAACTTGGGCGCCTTGGCCATGTCGGCAAACATGGCCAGGTCACTCTTGCGGGTCTGGCGCAGCATGAAGGCGTGGAATTCCTTGCCGCCATTGGCAATCGCCTGCTCGGCATTGATCGTGCCGGCGCTGTAGGGCGCAATCGCGGTCTGGTTCACGCGCTCCAGCGTCGGGGCCATCACGAACAGGCTGAGGAACAGCGCCAGGCCGATCAGCACCTGATTGGGCGGGCTCTGTTGCAGCCCCAGCGCCTGGCGCAGGATCGAGAGGACGACCAGGATCCGGGTGAAGCTGGTCATCATCAGCAGCAGCCCGGGCAGGATCGTCAGCAGCCCCATCAGCAGCAGTAGCTGGAGCGAAAGCGACAGGCCTGAGCCCTGCGTCCCGCCGATCGCCCCGAATGCGCGATCGAGCGCGCCGGGCACGGCAGCTCCGGCGCTCACCTGGGCGTGGGCAACGGTGGACAGGAGAAGCGCGGGAAGCGCGAGCAGCCACTTCACGGCTGCACCTCACGCGCCGGGGCCTCGGCCAGCCGGGTCAGGCCAGAGCGCGAGGCGGAGACGAGAATTTCGCGGCCGTGGAACTCGATCACCGCCAGCTTGAGCGTGGGGGAGAGCATGGTGGTCTCGATCACCCGCACCGCCTTGCCGCCCTGCGGGGTAGGGGCGAAGCGGGCCTGGGCCTTGGCCGCCAGCTTGAGCGAACCCCAGGCGAGGCCGGCAATCAGCGGCAGCAGCAGGACGAGCTTGAGGATGTACCAGCCCATCAGGCTTCTCCCTCGGCTGAGGTGCCGCCCGCCATCTCGACAATCCGCAGGCCAAAGCGGTTGCCCTCAGCCACGATCTCGCCGCGCGCGATCAGTTTGCCGTTGACGAGCACGTCGAGCAGTTCGTCAGTCAGCCGGTCCAGCATGACGACCGATTCCTCGCCGAGCGCGAGGACGTCTTTCAGCTTCATGTCGGTCTTGCCGAGTTCGACCGAGAGGCGGACGTCGACTTCCTTCAAAAGGTCGAAGCCGCGGGTGTGAATGGTCATGGGTATCGGTTCCTGTCAGGCGATCTGAGTGAGTTTGAGGGCGATCCGGTCATCCTGGTGACCGACGCTGCCGCGCGCGATCACGCTGCCACCGGCGCTGAGCGGCACGGCGCGGGCAACTGCCACCGGCAGGACCATGCCGGGTTCGAGCGAAGCCGCGATGGCCAGCGGCAGGCGCATGTCGACCAGCGTGGCGCTGAGCGGCAGCGGCACATCGGCAAAGGGCGCGGCGGCGGGATCGGCCGAGCCAGCCGGCTTGCGGCGGGTCCGGCCATGGCCGCCGAGCCAGCCGGCCAGCGCGGTAACCGGCAGGGCCAGGGTCAGCGGCCACTGGCTCCCGCCCGCTTCGCTGATGGTCAGCGTCAGGATCGCGGTTTCTTCGGTGCTGGCGGGGAAAGCCGTGGCGCGCTTGGCGCTGTGATAGACGGCCAGGCTCTCTGCCGCGCAGGGCAGGGCTTCGGCCAGGGCGGCACAGGCAATCGCCTCGATCCGCTGGGCCAGCAGCAGTGCCGAAGCTGGCAGCTTTTCGGGCAGCGGCTGAGGCGCCGCGCCATTGCCCCCAAAGGTGCGGTCGACGATCTGCAGCAGGGCGCTGCCATCGGCGATCAGGTGGAGCAGGCCGGGGCAGCCTTCGCGGGCAATCAGGGCGTGGGCGGCGAGCACGCTGGGCAGGCGCTCGGCCACGGCGGCCTCGATCTGCGGCTCCTTGCCGCCCAGCAGCGGAGCCAGCCGCGGGGTGAGCGCGGCGGCCAGATCGGGCCCCAGCGCGGCCCAGCGGGCGCGCAGCTCGGCCGGGCCGGGACCGCGCGCGGTCAGCTCCGGGCAATGCTGGGCGGCGCGACCGGCGGGGATGAAGCGGTGGTGCGGCTGGCTCATCACTGCACCAGGAAGGACTTGAAATAGACCGCGTCGACCCCGCCGAAGCCCTCGGTCTGGGTCAGCACCTGGTTGATCGCACCGGTCAGCCGCTTCTGCAGCCGCTGCTTGCCTTCGGGGGTATAGACATCCTCCTCCGGCGTATCGGCCAGCACCACCAGAATCTCGCTGCGGATCGCCAACTCGTGCTTCTTGAGCCACATCAGCACCCGGCCATCGCGGCGGGTCGAGCAGGCCAGATTGATCTGAACCAGTGCGGCCGAGTTCTTCAGATTCGACGTGAAGTCCTCGGTGAAATTATAATAGCTGGTGCGATATTCGCTGCCGCCTTCGCCTTCGACATCGGCCGGCGCCTCGCCTTCCTTGGCCTCAGTCTTGGGGGCATAGGGGTCTTCCTCGCCCTTGCGGACCAGCTTGGGCTCGTTGGTTTCCTTCTTGGCCGGCTCGTGGCTGCCGCCGATCATCCCGGCCTGGACCAGCGCGAACGTGCCGCCGCCGCCCGCGCCAATCAGCACCACCGCGCCGATCAGCTTGATCAGCAGGCCCTTGCCCTTCTTCTTCTCGGTCGGCGGAGTTTCGGTCTTGTCACTCATTGTCAGGTCCTGTGGCTAAATAATTGGAAGTCAGGCGAAGATGTCCGCATCGGTGCCGCTGCTATCGGCCTGGCGTGGGGCGGGATTGGCGGCCAGAAAGCGGTCCTGCGGTTCGCGCCGGGCGGTCTGCTGGCCATGCTGCTGGCCGGCAAAGCTTTCGGCCTGCGCTCCGCTCTGGCCTTGCTGGCGGCCCTGCGCGGCGCTGCTGTCGGCGCTGGCCTGGACCGGCGGGACGGCGGCCTGGACCGCGCGGGCAAAGTCCGGATCGGCGCTGGCCAGCGCGACTGACAGGCCGGCGCCATCGCTGGCAAAGCGCAGCTCAACCTTGCCGAACTCGGCGTGGGCCAGGGCCAGGGTGGCGGCCTGCGGCTGGGTGCTCTCGCGCGCGGCGACCAGCCGGTCGATCAGCTGGGCGAAGTCATGCCCGGTCGGCATGGCGGTGGGCGCGGTGACTGGGGCATTGGCCGGCGCGGCGACCGGAACCGAGACGAACGGCAGCGACTGGCTCTGCGTGGCCGATGTCGGGGCAAGGCCCAGATCGCTCACGGCCACGGCGGCCTTGTCGGGCCCCGCCTCGGCCAGCAGTCGCAGGGTCGCCGCCACCCGCGGCGGCGGGGCCTGGCGCGGTCCGTCGCGCTGCAGGGTGAGCGGCGGCAAGACAGTCGCGGCCATCGGCGGTACTGGCGGCAGCGGGGCTGGCGCCGCCGGAGCGTCGGCAGCCTTGCCCGGCGCGAGGCGTGGGAGGGGCTGGCCAGGGACCAGGCTGACCGGCGGCGTGGCGGGCGGCTGGGGCCGATCGAGCGCCGGTTGCAGCGGCGGCGCCCCACCTTCGGCCACAACCGGCAGCGGCAGCAGCGCGAGAATGGCGACGGCCGGCACCGCATCGCTGGCCGGCTCTGCCGCAACCGGCAAATTGTTGCCGCCTTCCGGCAATTCGGCGTCCACCGCCGCTGCCGCGTCGGGATCGAGCGTCAGCTCCAGCAGGGTGGCAGCGGGGGTGGCCGTGGTGGCGGCGCTGCTGGCCAGAATTGCCTCGAACTCACCGGTTTCTGCGGGCTGCGGGCCGTTGGGGAGGGCAGTCTCCACCGGCGTGGCACCGGTCATCAGCGCAGTCAGGGGGGCAGTGGGCAGCATCGGTCCGGATCCTCTCGCGGGTTCGCAGACTTACTCTTCAAGACCCGTGCCAAGTGCCTTGCGCGGGGCCAGGGCGGGTGTCCGACCGCGCTGGGAGAGGGCGCGCGCCTCGCTGCTCACGCGCGTTTCCACCGCCGCGCGGCTGCGTTCGGCGCGGGCGAGGTCCTGCTGGCGCTGGTCGGCCAGGCTGCGGGCGGTCACCGCATCGCGGGTGGTGGCCGAGCCGATTGCCGCGATCCCTTCGACAAAACCGGTCAGCCGCTGCAAGTCCGCCCCGGTCTGGCAATCGCGGCGGGCGCGATAGTCCTCGGCAATGCGGGCGGTGCGTTCGGCCAAGGCGTTCAATTGGGCGAGGTGCCCTTCAGCCTCGGCGGCGGCGCGCAGGGCATCCTGCTTGGCCAGCGCGCGGACCCGTTCGAGCCGGGTCAGCCGCCGCAGCCGCGCGGCTTCAGGCGGCATTGCGCAGCAACTCGGTCAGCGCCGCCTGGCTCGCGCCCAGCGTCACCGTGCTGCGCGCCGGCTGCGACAGGAACACGGTGAGCTGGTCGTGCATGGCAATCGCCCGGTCAAGCAGCGGGTCG
>JACDQK010000001.1 GCA_015657645.1 Novosphingobium sp. | reverse complement strand
GGGAACAAGTATCGACCGGAGTGGGCTTAGCCAACATTCGCGACCGGCTGGCTCAGGCCTACGGTGAGATGCATCGTTTCGAAACCATGGAACCCCCCGAAGGCGGCTTCGCCGTCTTGATCGAACTGCCTTTTGAGCGACGTGAGCCCGTCGCTGTTCCCGCTGCGCCGCGCAGTCCCGCGCTGGCCGGCTGACCCATTCAAGGACCGAGCCCATGACCATCCGTACCATCCTGGTCGATGACGAAAAGCTGGCCATCCAGGGGCTGATGCTGCGCCTCCAGGCCTTTCCCGATGTTGAGATCATCGACACCTGCTCCAACGGGCGCGAGGCGATCCGCAAGATCAAGACCGAAAAGCCCGACCTGGTCTTCCTCGATATCCAGATGCCCGGCTTTGACGGGTTCAGCGTGGTCAAGGGCGTGATGGAGATCGAGCCGCCGCTGATCGTCTTCGTCACCGCCTATCAGGAACACGCCGTTCGCGCGTTCGAGGCCAATGCCGTCAATTACCTGATGAAGCCGGTCGACGAGGACAAGCTGGCCGACACGCTGGAGCGCGTCCGCGTGCGCCTGGCTGAAAAGCGCTCGGCCGAAGAGGCGGAAAAGCTCAAGTCGGTGCTGGCCGAAGTGGCGCCCGATGCGATGGACGCCATGCCCGATGAGGGTGAGCCGGCCGCAGCCCGCTATGAAAAACTCATCAATATCAAGGACAAGGGCCAGATCTTCCGTGTCGATGTCGATTCGATCGAGCGGATCGAGGCGGCGGGCGATTACATGGTGATCTACACCGCCGACAACAGCCTGATCCTGCGTGAAACGATGAAGGACCTGGAGCGCCGGCTTGACCCGCGCGTCTTCCAGCGCGTCCACCGCTCGTGGATCGTCAACCTCAACAACGTCCGCCAGGTCAAGCCGCACACCAATGGCGAATGCTTCCTGGTGCTGGAAAGCGCGCCGACGTGAAGGTCAGCCGCTCCTACCGCGACGTGGTCGCGCGCTTCGTACACTGAGGAGACCGCACTTGGGGGGGCTGGCAACTCACGGGGTTCGACCTCACCGCTTTCGTCCGCGCCACGCTGGATGAGGATCTGGGCCTTGGCCTGCCCGGCGGCGGGCATGATGTTACCAGCGAGAGCGTGATCCCGGCCGATGCCCGCTTTTCGGGCGTGATGGACAGTCGCGATGCCATCACGGTGGCGGGGCTGCCGATCGCGGAAGCCTTCTTCCGTGCGCTCGATCCCGACATGGCAATCGAAGTGCTGGTCGAGGAAGGCGCGCAGGTGCCCGGCGGGACCGATCTGATGCGCCTCACCGGCAATGCCCGCGCCATGCTGACGGCCGAGCGGTCCGCGCTCAACACGGTCCAGCATCTCTCGGGCATCGCCACGATGACGCGGACCTATGTCGATGCGATGCAAGGTCACGCGACGCTGCTCGACACCCGCAAGACCATCCCCGGTCTGCGCCATCTTGAAAAGTACGCGACCCGGATGGGCGGAGCCAAGAACCACCGCATGGGCCTGTGGGATGCGGCGATGATCAAGGACAACCATGTGCTGGTTGCCGGCGGCGTGGCCGAAGCGGTGCGCCGGGCCCGTGATGCCGGGGTCAAGGACGTGATCTGCGAGGTCGACCATCTCGATCAGATCGAACCGGCCCTGGCCGCCGGGGCGAGCCACTTGCTGCTCGACAATATGGACGTGCCGACCTTGCGCGAAGCGGTCGCCCTGATCGCCGGACGCGTGCCGAGCGAAGCCTCGGGCGGGGTGCGGCTCGACACGATCGGCGCGATTGCCGCGACCGGAGTGACCTATGTCTCGGTCGGCCGGCTAACCCAAAGCGCGCCCGCCGCCGACATCGGGCTCGATTTCACGCCGCTATGATCCGCGCCGCGCTGGCAGCCTTGGTCCTGTTGCTGCCCTTACCGGCGCTGGCTCAGGCCTATCAGTGCCGGATGCCAACTCGGGTGACCATGCCGCCCCCGCCCGAACCGGGCCAGACGGTACGCATGCCGATTGCGCGCTATACTCTGGCCGCCAGCTGGTCGCCCGACCACTGCAAGATGCGCGGCCAAAATGACCCCCTGCAGTGCAGCGGCAAGGCCGGCCGATTCGGCTTCGTGCTCCACGGCCTCTGGCCGGAAGGCGCCGCCGGGCGCTGGCCGCAATGGTGCGCAGTGACCCCGCGTCCGACTCCGGCGCAGCTGTCCGAAAACCTCTGCATGACCCCCAGCCCGCGCCTGCTCGAACATGCCTGGGCCAAGCACGGCTCATGCATGGCGAAGCGGCCCGAAGACTATTTCAAGGTCGCAGGGATCCTGTGGCGCTCGCTCAAGTGGCCCGATGCCGATTACCTCTCGCGCCAGGACGATCTCACTGTCGGCGATCTGCGCACGGCCTTCGTCGTGCGCAATCCTGACTGGCCGCGCGAAGCCGTGGGCGTGGTTGCCAGCCGCACCGGCTGGCTGCGCGAGCTGCGGCTTTGCTATGGGCGCGATTACCTGCCGCAGGCCTGCCCGCGCTCCGCCTTCGGCCCGCCCGATTCGGCCAGCTTGAAGATCTGGCGCGGGCTTTAGCGCTTCGCCTGGAAGAAAGAGCGCAGCAGTCCGGCCGCTTCGGCCTCGCCCATGCCGGAATAGACTTCGGGCCGGTGCAAGCACTGGTCCTGCTCAAACACCCGTGCGCCATGCTCCACCGCCCCGCCCTTGGGATCGCTGGCGGCATAATAGAGCTTGTCGATTCGGGCGTGGCTGATCGCCCCGGCGCACATCGGGCAGGGCTCCAGCGTGACCCACAGCTCGCAGCCATCGAGCCGTTCATTGCCGAGGACCTTGGCCGCCGCGCGAATCGCCAGCATTTCGGCATGAGCGGTCGGATCTGACAAGCTGCGCGGCTGGTTATGGGCGGCGGCAATGACCGCGCCGTCCTTGACCACGACCGCTCCGATCGGCACTTCACCGGCAGATTCGCCACGGCGCGCCTCGTCGAGCGCCAGTTGCATCGGTTCAGGGAGTGGCCAACGGCTCATTTCCGCCGAATTGGCCGCAATAACTTGACCACACAAGGGTGAATCGGTAAGGGCGCGCCTTCCCCCACACGGGTATCCATTTTTCTAAGCGAGTTTTGACATGTCCCGCATCTGCGAACTGACCGGCAAGGGTCGCCAGGTTGGCAACAACGTGAGCCACGCCAACAACAAGACCAAGCGCGTGTTTCTGCCCAACCTGCAGAACGTCACGCTGATGTCGGAAAAGCTGGACCGCAGCTTCAAGTTCCGCGTTTCGACTCACGGGCTGCGCTCGGTCGAGCACGTCGGCGGGCTGGACAACTGGCTGCTGAAGACCACCGACAGCAAGCTTTCGGCCAATGCGCTGAAGGTGAAGCGCGAACTGGTCAAGGCGCAGGCCGCCTGATTCGCGGCGGACCTGCGGGTTCGCGCCGAAACATCGCAAGGGCGTCCGGTCAGCCGGGCGCCTTTTGCTTTGTCTGGAGCCCGCGCGGCGGCAGGTCAGACAGGCGGAACTGCAAGCGCAGCAGCAAGGTGCGCTGGGTGGCGGCGCTGTTGTCATCGCTGATCAGCCAGGCATTGAGCGTGCCGTCCGGACCTGGCTCGATCGCCAGGCCTTCATAGTTCTCCTCCAGACCGGTCCCATCGAGGCTGGCCAGCTCGGTGCCGCGCCATTCGCCGCCGCGCCGGATCATCGCCGGATCGGCCAGCACCAGTTTGGTGCCAAAGCGCGGCGGCATGGGCCAGCGCAGCTCACGCAGCAGGATCAGCACGCGCCCATCGGGCAATTGCGCCACGTCAGTCGGGCGGAAGCCATCCGGGGGGATGAAGTGGAAATGCTGCGAGCGGTCGGTCCCGTCAGGGGTCCGAGGCAGCAACCGCCCCTGATGCGCCGGCCCGCCCCCTTCGGCGAGGACCAGGAAGCGGCCGTCGCTGAGCCGGGTCATGGCTTCGGCCCCGCTGTTCTCTGACCAGCCGGCCATTTCGGGCCCGGCAATCACGTCTGGCTTCGCTTGGCCCGGCGCCGTGCGCAGGAAGACATTGCGCCGCTCCAGCGTCAGCCAGACTGCCTCCCCGTCCGGATCAAGTGCGGCGGCTTCGACATCGCGTGACGCTTTGACGCCAGCAAAGCGCGGCAGCAGGCGCGCAATTCGCACGGCCCCAGGCTGCC
>JACDQK010000243.1 GCA_015657645.1 Novosphingobium sp. | reverse complement strand
TTTTTTCGTCAGCGCTGGCGCGACTGGATACGAACAAACTCGATCCCTTTGCATCCTATCCGCTGGTGCAAACCTTGGCTGCGCCTTCCTTGCCGAAAGCGCCCTCCAGTCCTTCACTGGTGATAGCGCTGGCCGGAGCCATTGCCGCGACCTTGCTGACGGTCGTATCGTTTGGGCTGCTATGGATACGTCAGCCGATCCTGGACAAGCTGCTGCGGAAAGACTGATTTCCGGCACACTCGCGGCGACCTGGATCCTCTGGCTGGTTGGTGGGCTTTATATAGCCGGACCAGCGCTCGGATGGATCTTGGGGCTGCTGGTTGCCAGGGCCTGGTACCTCGCTCCAGCATTACCTGAGGGCGAGCGCCCCTTGCCTCTGCCCGGTGCCATTTGGGCGTGGCTGCTTGGCATGGGAGCCATGCTGGCGATCCTCTTCATCGGCCACGCCAATTTCTCACTGGGGACCGGACAGACCATAAAATCTGCGGTTGGCTGGGCGAAGGGTTGGGCGCTACTCGCGCTGTTTCCTTTGGCCGGCTTCGTTCTGCCGATCCGCACGGACGTTCTGTCCCGCGCGATTTGCCGACTGAGCCGACAAACGCTGTTTCTGCTGCCGATTTTCTTGCTAGCGCCGCTGCTCCAGCTGCCGCAGACGCTTTGGGTCTCACCGCTCAAGGTCCTGGGTGGGTCCGGCGATGAGTATTTCGCGGCAGTTCTGTACACGCTTGAGCCTGGCTCTGGCACGCCGCGCTGGCAGTTTTTCGCGCCGTGGTCTCCCGCGATCGGCATGGTCGCGGTAATCCATCTCCTCCTCGCCCGGCTTGAACCGGACCGCCGCTGGCGCTGGACCGGCTATGTCGCCTCGATCTTGCTTGTCCTGCTCTCACAGTCACGTCTGGCGCTCGTGGCACTGGCGCTCATTTTACCGGCGATGCTTGTTGTCCGCCGAATTAGGATGGCAAGCACCTGGTTTCCGCTCATTCCGGTAAGCTTGGTTGCCGCATGGCTAATGCCTCAACTCGCGGCATTCGCAGAACAGGCCCAAAGTGAATTTGCCGGCGCACGGGCAGAATCGTCACGCGTTCGCGAAGCGCTCGGAAGGATTGCAGTCGACCGCTGGCAAAATGAAGCCTTCTGGTTCGGACACGGCGTGGTCGAAAAAGGTCCGCATTTGGTCGAGTATATGCCGATAGGCAGCCATCACAGTTGGTATGGCCTGCTGTTCGTAAAAGGCTTGGCTGGAGCCATAGCCCTCGCCGTACCAATGTTCTGGACGCTAGCTGGGTGCATCGTCCTGGCAACGCGGAGCCGCCTTGGCCAGACGGCGCTCGCCATGATCCTGGTCTATTGGCTTTACAGCTTTGGCGAGAACCTTGAGGTGCTGACCTACCTGACCTGGCCGGCCCTCCTCGTGATTGGCATTGCCTTTAGGCAGGAACGCAGCGGTTCTGGAGAAAAGCCGGATAGCGCAACTGACGGCGCAGCAGGTTCGCCCACTGTTGCTGGCGAATAGGTCCGCAGTCTTTGGTCGCCCGGCGTGCTGCTCGCGACATTGCCGTCAAGCGTTCGCTGTCTAGCGCACCAAAGGCGCGAGCAACTGCTGAAGCATCGGTAAAATCGACGACCATCCCAGCTTGGCCAACCTGCTCTGGCAGGCCGTCAACGTCCGAGACAAGGATCGGCCGGCCTGCTTCGCGGGCCTCGTTGGCCACCTGGCCGTAAGCCTCGCGGTTCGAAGGCACAGCTACGATGTCGCACTGTTCAAGGAACGCCGGGACGTCGTCAATTTGCCCGAAGAAACTAATTCCCGCCGTATCACCAGCAAGGGCCCGCAAACGCTCTTCCTCCGGCCCGTAACCTCCGATCAAAAGCTCCGTTCCCGGCATCGCTCCTGACTTCCAGGCGGCAATGAGCTTGTCGAAGCCTTTTGCCTCATGGAGACGGCCATAAGCGCCGACCCGCAGTTTTCGGGGCCTGCTGAAATCCGGGTCAGAGATCGATCCAATCCCCGGGTTAGCGCTGTAAGGATGGATAACTTCGATATCCTTGCCAGCCATCCCGGCTGCTTCGGCAAGCCAGCGTGCTTGGCCCCCAGAGACGGCCACCACCTGGTCGACCTGGCCGAAGGCAAGTTTGAGCATGAGCCTGAAGCGGCGGCGATCAGGAACCCATTGCTGTTCCCAGGAACGGGTATAGCTGTGTTCGATATGAATGATCCGCGCCTTAGGATTCCGCCATTTCAGCGTCGCGAAGAACAGCAGACGCCGCCAGTTGGGCGGGAAATGAGTAACGATGATCTCTGCGTCGAGTCTGGGCGCAATCATCGCCCTCCTGTCGATTGCGATGACCGAGGGAACGACCACTGTGCGAACCGGATCAGATTCAAACACGGCCAAACCCTTTGAGACCCCGCCGAGGGCGAAATCGTCGAGCAGGTTGACCAGCCGAGGCGTCCTCATGCCACCAGCCTCCCGCCTGCGGCAGCACCAGCCAGTCTTGAGAACCGCTCTGGACCGAGCATGCGCCCAGCAATGGCTGCTGCGACAGTGAACAGTGATTTCACCGGCTCTTCCACCAATGGCCGCAGGCTGCTGCCAGCCGCCGCGCGCAGCAGCGTCACGGCCATGCCGGCATCACCGAGTTGGACCGCGCGGCGCGCCAGATATCGCAACTGATAGGCCCTGGCCCGCTTTACGTGCGTGGCAACAAAATCTGGAGCATAGACCTGAAGGCGCTGCACGACCCCTTCCCAGGCTTCGTACTGGCGCACCATCTGGGATGACAAACCGCCAGCCGCGACCCGATACTCGGTCAGGGCCGGCGCAATTCCGGCAAAGCGAATGCCGCCACCAACCGCGAGACGCAGCCACATTTCGATATCCTCTGACTGGCGTAGCGATTCATCGAACCAGCAAGTGCGCTCCGGCTGCTTGGGGTGCCGGAAGGACACGGTGTCCAATGCCGAACGCCTCAGGACCGGGGCCGAACCGTTACCGACCGGATTGCGGCAGAAAATCTCGGCAGCGGTAATTCCGTCAAGCCGGGGCCGCTGCTTGAGCCGCATGGGATGGCCCGCCATGTCGATGAAGCGGGACGGCGAATAGCTGACCCCGATCGAAGGATTGTTGTCGAGATGGATGACATGCAAAGCGAGCTTTTCAGGCAGCCAGCGATCATCGGAATCGAGCAGGGCCACATATTCACCCAATGATGTCCCGATCCCGGTATTCCGCGCGCCGGCCAGTCCCCGATTGGCCTGGCTGATGATCCGGATGCGCGGATCGGAATAGCCTCGGCAGATTGCCATGCTGTTATCCGTGCCACCATCATCCACGATGACCAGTTCGAAATCGTCGAAGGTTTGGGCAAGGACCGAGTCGATCGCTTCAGCCACGTAGGCTTCGACGTTGTAGACCGGCATGACCACCGAAACTTTGGGAAACATCTTGGTTCTCCGAAACGAAGAGAGGTACATCAGGAAAAGACCCGGCGGCGGACCGGCGCGGGCATGAATGGGGCGACGATCGCACCAAGCAGAGTGGCGAGTCCCCGGCGGCGTTCGCGCAGGAAGCTGGCCGCGTCGAGTTGCAGGCCGCGGACTACATAGTGCAGAACCAGCCGGGGGCTGCCGCCGCCGCGCAGAACGCGGCGGGCGAGGTAGCGGCAATACAGGGCTTCGAGCGAGGCCAGAGCCGGGCCTTCGAGATACTGGCCGGCCACAGTTCGCCAGCCATCATGCATTTTGGCAAAGTTGGCGGAAAGCCCGTCGGGACTGAAGCGATAGCCGGTGAGCACCGCATCGATCCCTTCGATCTGCCCGCCTCGGGCCAATACTCGGGCAATGAACTCCTGATCCTCGGCAAAGGACAGTTGCTCGTCAAATCCGCCTGCATGCTGGAACCAATCGCGACGAACGACCATGTTGGATGCGGTGCAGACCGGATTTTCACCCAGCACATCGGTCAGCGCGAGCTGGCACGGCCCCAGGCTCGACACCGTCTTTGCGCTGCCCAGATCGTTCGCCTGCTGCTCAATGAAGGCAATGCGCGCATAGCTTGCCGCGACACACGGTTCATCCCGGTGCAGCGCGACGTGGTGTGCAAGCTTGCGGGGATGCCAGATGTCATCCGCATCGATGAATGCGATCAACGCAGCTTTTGCCATCTCCACGCCAAGATTGCGGGCCGATGAGACGCCGCCATTGTCGCGTGAGATCAGGCGAATGCGCTCATCGTTGCCGGCGTGCTGCAACAGCCGGATCAGGCTTTCGTCGCTTGAACCATCGTCGATCACGATCAGTTCGAATGAAGGGAAAGTCTGGTCGAGGATCGACCGGATCGTGGCATCCACCGTTGCTGCGGCATTGTGCACCGGCAGGACGATCGAGATTTCAGGGATGGTCATGCGAATTGCTCCTTCGCGGAATTGACTGAATTGCGCGACGCGAGGGCCGGACGCAGGATGTGAAATGCATGGAGGAAGGCGACTGCAGACTGGCCAGCGACAAGCCCTGTGATTGCCCAGATCAGTTCACCAGTCAGGGCGCCGAGGTAGAGCCCCCCCAGCGCGGCCGCACAGGTGATCAGACTGCGACCCGCATCATGCGCCACCCTGCCTTGAATGCGCAGCCAGTTGGCGGCGAGGCTGGAGGCCAGGTGAGACAATCCAGCCAGACACAGGATCGCGATCAACGGAGCGGCGAAGGCCCAGTGCTGGCCAAAGACCATTGGAACATAGAGCGGTGCGAACAGAGCCTGCAGCGCGACGAACGGGATGAAAATGGCACCCGCCACCTTCAACACCCGCCGCAATGCCAGTTCGGCTTGACCGCTCTCCTTCGCGCACAGCAGCGGAAATGAGACAGTTGCGAAGGCACCTACGAGCGAGCTCACAATGCCAAGTCCGGCATTGAAGGCGAAGTAATAGGCACCCAAGGCCGAAGTCCCCATCATCGCCGCAATGATCAGGTTGTCACCTTGTGTGCGCAGCGCGTTGAGGCCGTCTGCAGCCAGGACGCCGCCACCGAAGCGAAGCAAGTCACGCGACGGGGCATAGCCAGCCGCCGGGTCCACACGCCAGGGTCGATTACGGCGCGACATGATCAGCCAGATCGGGGCAGTCAAAAGCTTGGGAAGGACAATCGCCCAGGGGCTGGGCCAGGCCAGCAGTAGCGCAGCAGTAAGTAGATGATCGGCGATTGCTTGGCTGGCTGCGGTCTTTGCGAGGCGACCGTTCAGTCCTTCGCGCATCGCCAGGTGCACTTGGACAAGTCCGCCGGGCATCATCGGGTAAACCAGCGCCAGCACTACCAGCATCCAGGCAGCGGCGCCCTGTCCGAAAGCCAGCCCAAGCAGCCCAGCCAAGCCCAACTGGGCACAGACCATCACGCCCGACCAGATCCAGTACAATCGGTGCGCCGAATTGCAGGTACGGGCGAGATCGTCCGCTTCACAAGCGATGATCCGCTGGCCGATGCCGATCCCGGCGAACACGCGGACGATCTCAAACAAGGTCAGCGCCAGCGCTGCCTGCCCCACAATGTCAGGAGCGAGCTGCCTTGCAATAACCACTGTGGTTACGAGACGGACAATCCGATTCGCCAGCTCCGCGCTGCCAAATGCCGCAACACCCCGGACCAGCGGGCTGGCGACTTGCGCCTTCAACCATTGGGTTGTTGCATTTACCGAGGCAAGCATCGTGTGAGCGGTCCGTCGCAGTTGGTTATGCCAAAGACTTATCAAGGACCGTGCCAGACCATAGAACTTGCGGTTTTAAGCTATTTCTAGCTCGTTTCGAGCTGGCCCGGGCTGGAGCGATTCCAATTCTGCGATGCGTTTCGCAAATCTTCTCAGCCTGGAATTGCCAATTGCAAAAGGCGGTGACGCTACAAACCCGACCGAAAGTCCAAGAATCGCGCATTCCTCGTGATATGAACCGAATTGGCACGACACATGCATTCCAGTGAAGCACACTTCCGAGGAGTCGCAACATGTTCAGGCGTTTTCATTCCGAGAATCTCGACTTTTCGGTCCACCATGCCAACCCTGGCAGCGGGATTCTGGCTTGGCTTCCTGCCAGCCGCATCGAAGTGGGTGCGACCCGCCTCTTCTCGATGAGCCTTGTGAAAGCGACACTGGCTGAAACCGCGCGACAGATCGTGAGCATGGCTGCGGCTCGCGAACTGGTGACAATCCAGTTCGTGAATGCCCACTGCGTCAACGTTGCCATGAAGGACGATGCCTATCGCGCAGCCCTGGAAGCCGCCGATCTATTGCTTCCTGACGGCAGCGGCATGGCAATTGCCGCGCGCATGACCCACCAGAACCTTGGCGCCAACTTGAACGGGACAGATCTCTTCCCGGAGATCTGTCGCGAGTCGGCGCGGCGTGGGCAATCGATCTATCTGCTTGGCGGCAAGCCGGGTGTTGCAACCGCGGCCGGGAGCCGGATGAGCGGACTCTATCCAACCTTGCGCATTGTCGGAACGCGCTACGGGTTCTGGTCGCGATCGGAGGAAGACCGGCTGATCGAAGAGATAAACGCCACCGGCGCGGACATCCTGCTCGTCGGCCTCGGCGTTCCGTTGCAGGAAAAATGGATTGCGCGCGTGCGCGACCGGCTGACCGCCCGGGTTGTCATGGGGGTAGGTGGGCTTTTCGATTACTATTCGGGCTCAATTCCGCGGGCACCGCTCATTTTGCGCAAGCTTGGGTGTGAGTGGGCCTGGCGCCTGCTGCAAGAGCCGCGCCGCCTCTTCTCACGCTACATCCTCGGCAATCCCCTGTTCCTGATTGCAGCAGCAGGAAGCGCTTGGCGCGAAAACAAGATTGCCGAGCGGCTCTCGGATCAGGCGAAGCGTGCATTCGACCTGGCGGCTGCCACGGCGGCTCTGCTGGCTGCCTTGCCTGTGTTTCTGATGGTCGCCCTGGCAATCAAGCTCGAGGACGGGGGGGCGGTGTTTTTCCAGCAGACCCGGATCGGGGCGGACGGGCGCCCCTTTAGGATGTGGAAATTTCGCTCCATGGTGGTTGATGCCGAAGCCAGGCTTGCGGCAATCAAGGCGCAATCCGAACGCGATGGCACCTGTTTCAAGATGAAGCGCGATCCCCGGGTTACTCGGGTTGGATCCGTGCTGCGGCGCCTTTCGCTCGATGAATTGCCGCAAATCCTCAATATCGTTGTCGGCGAGATGTCGATCGTGGGCCCGCGTCCGGCACTGCCACGCGAGGTGCTGACCTATGATCCGGCACAACGCGAGCGGCTTCGCGG
>JACDQK010000242.1 GCA_015657645.1 Novosphingobium sp. | reverse complement strand
CGGCTGAGCCTGGTCGGCTGACGACCGGGGGGGCAGCGCGGCCGCGGGGGCACGGCCGCGCTGCATCTCTCACCCAATTTCCAGGAGAGTCACAATGTTGCAAATGAACACAATGAAACCCCTCCTCGCCGCCGGCCTGGCCCTGCTGGTCAGCGCCTGCGGGGTGACCGACCCGGGCAGCAGCGAGGGCAAAACGGCCCTTGAGGAGACCCTGGGCAAGGAGCTGCGCGGCGCCCGCTTCGAAGTGGCACGCTTCGACAAGACCAACGGCCAGGCCGCCGAGGTGAACGGCGTGCCCAACTACACGCTGTTCTTCACCGCCAAGGTCACCTACCCCGACGGCTACCGGACCGAGTGCCAGCAGGACTTCAACGGCCTGGACGGCTTCCGCACCGGCATGCAGTGCTCGACCGACTTCATGTTCAACCAGACCCCGTTCCGCCCGGCCAATCCGGGGGACGCGGTCGAGGTCATCGGCACGATCCGCTTCGCCAAGACCGAGAACGGCTGGCTGGCCGGCCAGACGGTGTTCGAACCGCCGGCCAAGCAGGGCGAATAGGCCGGAAGGCCCGCCCGGCGATCAGCGGAGGTTGCTGAAATGCCGGAGTAATTGACAGCCCGCCAAGGCTGAGTCACCTTGCTGCGCCTACAGGCAGGGGATTCCGTAATGCACAGTTTGAAGAAGAGTGCCTACCTGGCACTGGCAATGGTCTTGACGGGTACACCAACAATGCTTTCGGCGTCCGCTTCGGACGTGGTCAAGGCGGAGCGCATCACAGGCACCAAGTTCGTCAAGCCCGGCGATTACTATACCCAGGTGGTGGTCGATGCCCAGGACGTGCAGCTGCCGGACGATGACAAGGGCAAGCGGCGCAGCCTTGGTGAAGCGCTGATCAAGGCGCTGGGCCTCAGCGACAAAACCCGCTCGCTGATCATAACGATGACTCTGAAACAGAATGGTCAGAGCCTGCCCGAAGTCCCGCTGCTGTCCTATCAATTTGACGGCAAGAAGACCCTCACCACGATCTCCAAGAATGGCAGCTACTATTCGCCGTTCTGGCGGATGGAAACAGGATCGCCGGTGTCGGTGACGCTGAAGTACTACTATTCGACCAACGCGACCTATGACGTTGCGGCGATCACCGGCAACATCCAGAAGGTGATCCCCAGCAAGTCGATCGTTACGACCCTGTCCGGACCTTTCTTCAGTGGCGTGGCCGGGCTTGCCGCCTCAATCTTTCTGACCGCGGATAACCGGGCGGTCGACTTTTCGAGCGCAGACAATCTCTCTCCGTTCGACGGCTCGATCAATGCCCAGGGACTGAAGTTCACCATTTCCACCCCGAAGGGCGAGCCCCTTGGCTTCATGACCGCGCGGCTGACCGTAACTCCCACGCTGAGCCGCGAAGCCCGAGATGTGGATTTGGCCAATCCAGCCGCCGATCTGGTCTGGGACAGCAGCGCCAGCGTCAGCGATCTGATCGCCACCGTCGACGGTCCGAGCGCAGCCTGCTGGTCAACACCATGGGCCTTAGCGAATATGGCGCGATGGTGCGCGATCCCTCGCCCGCCACCGTCAGCGCCTTCTGCACCAAGGCCCGCGAAGGCCTGGTCAAGATCGGCATCACCTCGCTCGACCGGACGATGGTGATGTACCAGTCGCTCCGCAACGCCGGGTTCAAGGCGGGCGAGTACCACCCCAAGGCCAATGGCTGGGTCGGCAACTGCTTTGACGAGGCCGGGCAGGTCAGCCTTACCAAGGCGGTCGGCGTCACCGCCGCCCTGCCCGCCGCCCCGATCGTCGAAACCGGCATGGTGACGGCCAACTGGGACAAGGAGTTCAAATATCCAATGGGCTGCTGGATCACCGGCAAGGCCGGCCCAGACTGCCAGAAGGCCGCCGGCAGCGAGAGCTTGCGGGCGTTTGTCGAACGGCGGCTGGCCGACACGGTCAAGATCGAAGTCGTCAAGCTGTCCGCAATCGAGGATCTGGTCCCCGCCAACCGGCTTTGGCCCAAGGCCGACCTGATCGAAGGCATCGCCGGCAAGGCCGAGGGCTTCAGCTGCTTCAGCCGCGGCATGCTGCTGAGCAAGGACGGCCAGTTCTTCAACATGACCGCCGAAGTGGCGGACAAGAAGATCGTCCGCCTGCAGATCCTGCCAGCCACCCAGGACGATATCAGCTGCATCTGACCCGGCGTGACGGGGCCCCCGCGCCCCGTCACCCGGCAATCCCGCCAGGCAGCGTTACGCTGAAGTTGACACAGTTGACACATCGTCCGCTTCTTCCAACACCCTGTTTCACGCGGAAATCCGCCAGTTTCGGCCCGTTTCACGCCGGCTGACCGATCGGGCGCGAAAAAAAACGCCGCCTGCCTAGCGCCCGGGCCGCCCGCGACGCTGCAGGTATTCGTTGCCATCGGCCAGGTACCAGCTGCGCTTGAGGAACTGCGCCTCGTTTTCCTCGGCCACGCGCTTGGTGCGGAAGGGCCAGCCGGGGCCCGGAATAGCCTCACCCTTCTCCCAGTCGAGCGAGGCATATTCGATCCGTTCGAGCAGCGCCTCGAAATCGCCCCCGGCATATTCGCGCGCGATCTGGTGGCGGCCGACCCGCCACGGGTTTTCCAGCACCCATTGCGCCAGGCGGTTGTCAAAGCGGCGCGTCGTGCCGACCAGCTCGCCGTGGTAATAGTGCTGGATCTCCTCGCCATTGAGCGCGCGGTCCATCACCGCCTGGGCCAGCGCGTGCATCCCGCACTCCAGCGCCACTTCCCAGCCCAGCGCAAAGGGCTGCCCCTGCAGCCGGTTGCGCAGGTTATAGGCCGCCGTCCGGCTCATCCCCACCGCCCGCGCCGCCGCCGCAACCGACTGGGTTGCCGCCAGCTCGCGCAGGAAGGCCACCATCTTGGCACGGGTCCACTGGTTGTGGGGGGTGGAAGGAACAGCCCCCTCTTCCCCCTCTCCTTCAGGGGAGGGGCAGTGAGACTTGGCAGCGAGCTGCCTAGTCGCAGCGGGGTGGGCAGCGGCGTCTTCGGCAGAATTCAGACTATCGGACATGGTTCACCTCACACAGTTTCAGGCAAACCGATCCAATTACAGCATGTCCGCGATGTAGGAAAATCGCCGCCGACCGCCTCGGCGCGCAGCTCGCCTGCCAGGCGGGCTATGACGTGGCGAAGGGGGCGAGCGTGTACCGGTTCCTGAGCACGAGCCGGGTCCATCCCGACCGCGCAGTGCGGCGGGCGGTGGTGTTGGGGGTTGGGTGGGGTGTGGAGTGTAAGCTAGCTAATGCGGTTCTTGCTGGTGCCGACTAGATTGGCCGCACCAAATGGGGCAAATCCCACTTTGTGCACATTGACTGGAAGCAGGAAAGGGAGCCAGCTCTGTTAATCGACTCTGGCAACGCAGGAACTCATGTAGACCAGAGTGCGACAGCACGGAAGCCCACCGACTTGCCATCGCCAACATCATGATCATCAAATCGACTATCTAACCCTTGCAAGGCTGTCCAAAACGCGTAAAAAATTGAAATTAATAAGCCGGAGTGTCAAATGCTGATCGAAGAACTAGACATATCGGGCTTCCTTGGTCGACCCGAGCCCCTCAATCTCAGATTTAACCCGGATTTGAATATAATTACGGGCTATAACGGAGCTGGAAAGACTAATCTTCTGAAGTCAATTTGGTATATCGTAAGCG
>JACDQK010000241.1 GCA_015657645.1 Novosphingobium sp. | reverse complement strand
GGTCGCGCTCTGGAAGCCCTTGCGGCCGGTGAAACTGGCGTCGAAATGGGTGAGGGCGGCGGCCAGCGGCTGGACCTTGCGGATTTCGCAGCAGCCGTCGGGATCGTAGGACCAGCGCAGCCCGGTCCCGTCGCGCGCGGCCAGGGCTTCGGCGTTGGGGCTCAGGTTGACCAGGTTGGTCATGCCGAGGCGCTGCATGATCTCATCGCGGTAGCCCAGCGTCTCGGGAAAGTGCTTGCCGGTCTCAAGGAACAGCACCGGGACCGAGCGATCGATCGTGGCGATCAGGTGCAGCAGCACCGCGCTTTCCGCCCCGAAGCTGGACACGGCAGCAACATCGCCCGCCAGCCCTTCGCGCAGGACGGCGCGGAGCATGGCGATGGTCGGCACATCGGCAAACCGCGCATTGAGCGCCGCGACATCCTCCGCAGAGAACCGCGGGCCGGTGCGCAGCACGTCGATGCGCCGCGCCGCTTCACCCATGACGCTTGGCCCAGATGGCGGTGCGGCCGTCGGTGGTCGGCTGATAGACCTCGGCATAGCGGCCGAAGGCGTTCTCGGAATCGGTGGGATCGAGAGGAACTTCGGGGGCGAAAGCATCGAAGCCGCAGCGGCGCAGGAAGGCGAGCTGATCGACCAGCACGTCACCCACAGCGCGCAGTTCGCCCTGGTAGCCGGCCTCGCGCAGGATCCGCGCGGCCGAATAGCCGCGGCCGTCGCCGAAGACCGGGAAGTTCACCTCGATCAGCTGGATCCGGCCAAGGTGCGGGATCAGATCGCGCGCGTCGTCGCCGGGTTCTAGCCGGACGGCGGCGGCATTGGTCTGCTCGCCAAAGGCATCGACCGTCACGCCTGGATCGGCAACGGGTTCGTCATCGCGGAAGCGGAACTGGACCTCAGCCATAAAGCGCCTCCTTGAACGGGGCCATGCCGATGCGGCGGTAAGTGTCGAGGAAACGCTCATCATCCGAACGGTTTGCGAGGTAGACCTGCGTCGCCTTCTCAACCGCGTCGACAATCCCGTCCTCGTCGAAGCCAGGGCCGGTGATGGTGCCGAGCGAGGTGTCCGCCGCCTCGCTGCCGCCGAGCAGGAGCTGGTAGTTCTCCACCCCCTTGCGGTCGACGCCGAGGATGCCGATGTGGCCGGCGTGGTGGTGGCCGCAGGCGTTGATGCAGCCCGAGATCTTGAGCTTGAGCTCGCCGATCTCCTGGCTCTTGGCCGAGAGCCGCTGGCTGATCTTCTGCGCCACCGGGATCGAGCGGGCGTTGGCCAGGCTGCAATAGTCGAGGCCCGGGCAGGCGATGATGTCGCCGATCAGGTCCAGATTCGCGGTGCCAAGGCCATTGGCATCGAGCACCTGCCACAGCGCATAGAGATCGGCCTTCTTCACGTGCGGCAGCACGATGTTCTGGGCGTGAGTCACGCGTAGCTCGTCGAAGGAATACTGCGCCGCCAGGTCGGCCATCAGCCGCATCTGCTCGCCCGTGGCGTCGCCCGGAATGCCGCCGACCGGCTTCAGGCTGATCGTCGCGGCGATATAACCGGGCTGCTTGTGGGTGACGCAGTTGTTGTCGACCCACAGAGCGAAGTCGGGATCGCTGCGGTCCAGTTCATCAGCAATCCCGACCTCGAAAGCCGGATCGGCGAACATCGCCTTGATCCGCTCCATTTCGGCCAGCGGGGGTTCGATCCCCTGCGTCAGCAGGTGGGCGAACTCGGCTTCGACCTGACGGGTATATTCCTCTTTTCCAAGCTCATGGACGAGGATCTTGATCCGCGCCTTGTACTTGTTGTCGCGGCGGCCGTGGCGGTTGTAGACCCGCAGGCAGGCCTCGGCATAGGTGATGAACTGGTCGATCGGCACGAAGGGATTGATGCAGGGCGCGATCATCGGGGTGCGGCCCATGCCGCCGCCAACGTAGAACGCCGCGCCGATCTCGCCCACATCGTTCCTGACAATCTGCACGCCGATATCGTGCAGCTTCATCGCCGCGCGGTCGATGTCAGAGGCGATCACCGCCATCTTGAACTTGCGCGGCAGGAAGCTGAATTCCGGGTGGAAGGTGCTCCACTGGCGGATCAGCTCGGCATAGGGCCGGGGATCGACCACTTCGTCGGCCGCCGCGCCGGCATACTGGTCCGAACTGGTGTTGCGGATGCAGTTGCCGCTGGTCTGGATCGCATGCATTTCAACCTTGGCCAGGTCAGCCAGGATATCGCCGGCCTCTTCCAGCTTGATCCAGTTGTACTGGATGTTCTGGCGGGTGGTGAAGTGGCCATAGCCGCGGTCATGACTTGGTCGGCGATATCGCCCAGCCATCCGCATCTGCGCTGCCTGACATGCGTGCCCAGTAGGGAATGGCGACGCCGCAGCATAT
>JACDQK010000240.1 GCA_015657645.1 Novosphingobium sp. | reverse complement strand
GGGCGCCCGTATCGTGGCTTGGGATGAATGGCGCAGCGCTGGTCCTGGCGCTCTTGCTGGCACTGCTGCTGCCACTCCCGCAAGACGAGGCGCCTGTCACCCTGCTGGCGGCAGTACTGGTAGCGGCGCTGTTCATCGCGACCTTTGCCGGAACGGCGGTGGACGGTGTGCGCCGCTGGGTCAGTCTTGGTCCGGTCACGGTCCATGTCGGCTACCTGGTGCTGCCGCTGCTAGCCGCGCTGGCCCCGCGCCTGTCATCGGGCCGGGCAGTGGCCTTGCTGGTGCTGGCCCTGCTGGCCACGCTGCTCCAGCCGGACCGGGCAACCAGCATCGCTCTGGCCGCGACACTGGCGGCGCTCGCTTACCTGCGCGGCGACCGGGCGACCTTTGTGGGACTGATCGTCGCGATCGCCGGCTGCAGCGCCGCGCTGACGAACCCCGATACCCTCGCCCCGGTCCGCTTTGTCGAGCGGGTCCAGCAGGATGCCTGGGCCGTGCAGCCCCTCGCCGGACTGGCGCTGACCCTGGCGAGCCTGGCCCCGCTGCTCGTGCTGCGCGGGAACGGGATGGCGACGCTGCCGCTCGCCGCATTCATGGTCGCGGCGGGCGCGATGGCCCTTGCCGGCCCCTACCCGTCGATCCTGATCGGCTACGGCGCCGCGCCGATCCTCGGCTTCGGGCTGGCCTTGGCGGCACTGCGCTGCCAGAGCTTACGCCGATGAGCACCACGATCCCCACCCTGCCGCCACTGTTTGACCTGCTTGGCACGGCAGTCTTCGCGCTGACCGGGGCGCTGCTCGCGGCACGGCTCAAGCAGACCTTCGTGACGATGAGCTTCTTCGCGCTGATCACCGGGGTTGGCGGCGGGTCGGTGCGCGATCTGCTGATCGGCGCGCCGGTGTTCTGGGTGCGCGATCCCTGGGTTGCGCCGGTCTGCCTAGGCGTGGCGCTGCTGGCCTGGTTCACCCCGCGCAAATGGTGGGAGGGCTCATTACTGGAATGGGCCGACGCCGCGGGCCTGGCCGCCTATGCCGTGCTGGGCACGGCCAAGGCGCTGGCCTATGGCCTGCCGCCGGTGCCTGCCGTGCTGATGGGCGTGATCACCGGCTGCGTTGGCGGGATCATCCGCGATGTCCTCGCTGGCCGCCCCTCGATCCTGATGCGGCCCGAACTATACGTGACCGCCGCTGCGCTTTCGGCCGGGCTCTGCGCCTTGGGCGAAGTGCTGGCCCTGCCGCGCGAACTGGCCTTCAGCGCTGCCGCCCTCGCCGGATTTGCCTTGCGCGGCTGGGCGATCCATTCCGGCCTGGCACTGCCTGCCTATGGCCGTGACGGCGGCAAGACGCCCTGATAGGTTGCCCGCGGGCGAATAGCCGCTCCGCTTTCCGCTTGCTCGATCGCATGGGCGGCCCAGCCGATCGAGCGCCCGATTGCGAACAACCGGAACGGCGCATCCGCCGGCAAGCCGTGCTGCCGGGTCAGCGCCTGCAGGGCAAAATCGATATTCGGCACGTCCCCGGTTGCATCGGCGACGGCCTGACGCAGCGCACTTAGCGTGGCATCGGGCGCCAGGTCCTGCAGCAGGCAGCGCGCGCGCGGATCGCCGCTGGGATAGAGTGTGTGGCCAAAGCCGGGCAGGCCGTGCCCCCGGGCGAGCCATAGCGCGACCGCCTCGGCCGCGCCGATCCGCTCCGCCTCGCCGATCAGGCTGGCCAGTGCCGCCCCCGCCCCGCCATGGCGCGGCCCGCTGAGCGCGCCGAGCCCGGCCAGCAAGCTGGCCGCGAGCGAGGCCCCGGTGGCCGCCGCCACCCGCACCGCAAAGGTCGAAGGGTTAAGTTCATGGTCAGCCAGCACCACCAGTGCCTTGCGCATGGCCTCCGCTCCGCCGGGTGAAACCTGCCAGGCGGCGGCCAGCCGCATGTGCACCGGCAGCGCCGGATCGCCCGCCGCCCCGCCCAGCGCCGCGACCAGCGCTGCGACACACTGCGCCGCATCCTCGATCAGTTTCGCCGTCGGCCGACCAATGGTCGCGCGCCCCTGTGCAGCCAGCCCTGCCAGGGCCTGAAACGGATCGGCTGCGGCGGCAGGCACGTCAAAGCGCGGCGGCGTGGGCAATTGCCAGAGCAGCGCGGCCACTTCCTCAAATGTGGCCCGCGCCGCCAGATCGACCAGATCCTGCCCGCGCACCACCAGCCGCCCGTGGCTGACCGTTGAAATGCTGGTGGGAATGATCGGCTCACCCCAGGCGACCGCGCTGGCGGCAATCGCCGCCGGTCCGCGCCCGCGGCGCCGCCGGGCGACCAGCACTGCGACATCGTCTGCCCGATAAAGGCTGCGGCGCGGATCGGCGGGATCGACCCGCCGCTCGATCAGCCCGCGGCTAACGTAAGCGTAAAGCGTCTGCTGGCGCACCCCCAGCCGGGCCAGCGCCGTGCGGCGGTCGATCCATTCATCCATATGTTGATTATATTGATCAAGATTGTTGATTACAAGAAATCACGCCATTCATGCTGCACATGCGAAATGAGGAGATTCGCGATGGTACATAATGGACTGGACGATGTGGTGGTGGCCGAAACCGTACTGTCGGATGTCGATGGCGCCGCCGGCCGCCTGACGATCCGGGGCTTCGCGCTGGAACAGCTGGCCGGGCAGCGCAGCTTCGAAGCGGTGGCGCATCTGCTGTTCGAAGGGTTTCTGCCTGCCCTGCCCGGGCCTGACGCATTCGCCCGGCAGCTGGGCGAGGCGCGCCGGGCGGTGTGGCACCGGGTCGAGCCGCTGCTCCCTGCCCTCGCCACACGCCCGGTCTATGACGGCATGCGCGTCGGGACCGCCCTGCTGGACGACGGGACCGATCTGGCCAGCGCGCTCGCTCTGCTGGCCGCACCCGCCGTGCTCGTCCCGGCCCTGCTGCGACTTCAGGCCGGCGAAGCACCGATCGCGCCCGAACCCGGCCTGGGCCACGCCGCTGACGTGGTGCGGATGCTGGGCAAGTCCGGCGGCGAAGCGGCGCTCGATTGCTATCTGGTGACGGTCTGCGATCACGGCCTGAATGCCTCGACCTTTGCCGCGCGGGTCGTGGCCTCGACCCAGGCTGGCCTCGCTTCGAGCGTGCTCGCCGGGATGGGCGCCTTGAAGGGTCCGCTCCACGGCGGCGCGCCGGGTCCGGTGCTGGCCATGCTCGATGCGATTGCCGCGGCCGGCGATGCCGAGGCCTGGCTGCGCGCAGCGGTGGATGATGGCGAGCGGCTGATGGGCTTCGGCCACCGGATCTATCGTACCCGCGATCCGCGCGCCGATGCGCTGAAGGCGGCGGTCCGGGCCTTGCCGCGCACCGCCGGACGAGTCGCCTTTGCCGAACAGGTCGAGGCAACCGCGCTGGCCGTGCTGCGCCAGCACAAGCCCGGGCGGGTGCTGGAAACCAACGTGGAATTCTACACCGCGCTGCTGCTGGAGGCGGTCGGCTTCCCGGCCGATGCCTTTACCGCCGTCTTTGCGATGGGCCGGGTGGCCGGGTGGATCGCCCACGCCCGCGAACAGGCGCTGACCGGGCGGCTGATCCGCCCGCAATCGCGCTATGTCCCACCCGCTAGCGCGGCGGCATGACCCGGCTGAGGAACTCGATCACCGCTTCGTTGAACTCGTCGTTCTTGTCGCCCGCCACCATGTGACCGGCACCCCGGATATCGGCGATCTCCAGCTTGGGGATGCGGCGGCGCAGATCGGCCACGCCGTCATCGTCGACGATGTCGCTCTTCATGCCGCGCACCAGCAGGGTCGGCACGCGGTCGGTCCAGTCGGCTTCATCCAGCATGGTCAGCAGCTGCGAGGGATCGGCGCGCTGGTCGGTCATCATCCGCAGGTCCCAGTGCCAGTAATAGCGCCCATCCGGGTGGAGCCGGAGATTCTTGTTGAGGCCCGACAGGTCCTTGGGCCGGGGGCGGTCCGGGTAATAGGCACTGATCGAGTCGCCCGCCTCTTCCAGACTGGCGAAGCCGTGCGGATTGGCGGTCATGAAATCGCGGATCTTGGCGACGCCCTTCATCGACATCTTCGGGACGATATCGACCAGCACCAGTGCCGCGACATCAAGCCCCTGGCAAGTTGCCGCCAGCCCGGTAATGCCGCCGAGCGAGGCCCCGACCAGCGCCAAGGGCTGCGAGCCCATAGCTGCGACACAGTTCAGGTCCTCTGCCCGCTTGAGCAGGTCATAGTCGCCATCGGGCGACCAGTCGCTGTCACCATGTCCGCGCAGGTCGTAATTGATCGAAAAGTAGCCGGCCTTGGCCAGCTGCTGTTCAGCCTTGTCCCAGGAATGGCGCGTCTGCCCGCCACCATGGCCCAGGATAACCGTCGGCGCGCCTTTCGGCCCGGCCACGTCAGCCGTCAGGCTCAGCCCGCCGGCGATCGGAATTCGGATTGTTTCCCCCGTCATGCCTACCGGGATGCCCGCGCACCTGTGACGGGTCAATCATCATTTTAATCGGGCGATTAATAATCCACCAGTTCGAAGTCATCCTGCTCGGTCCCGCAGTCCGGACAGTACCAGTCCTCCGGGATGTCCTCGAAGCGGGTGCCGGGGGCGATGCCCTCATCCGGCAGGCCCAGCGTCTCGTCATAGATGAAGCCGCAGTTGCGGCAGCGCCACTTGCGCATCTCAGTTCACCGTGAAGCGGATCGGCACGTGCTTGGGGCCGCAGACGAAGTTGGAAATGGTCCGTTCGCCCGGCCCTGCCATCTCGACTGACTTCAGCCGCTTGAACAGCTCCTCCCACAGGATCCGCATTTCCATCCGCGCGAGGTGCTGGCCCAAGCAGACGTGGACGCCGTAACCAAAGGCGATCTGCGGGTTCTGGTCCCGGTCGATGCGGAAGTCGAAGGGATCGGCCCAGACCGTCTCGTCGCGGTTGGCGGACTGGTAGGACAGCATCAGCCAGTCGCCGCCCTTGATCTGCCGCCCGCCAATCTCGCAGTCGCTCACCGCGCTGCGCATGAAGTGCTTCACCGGCACTTCCCAGCGGATCGATTCCTCGACGAAGGCATTGATCCGGTCGGGGCTCTCCTGCATCGCCTTCAGCAGTTCGGGCCGCTCAGCCAGGGCCCACATCGCCCCGGCCGTGGTGTTGCTGGTGGTGTCGTGGCCAGCCGTGGCGGCGATGATGTAATAGCCCATCAGCTGGCGGTGATTGAGGAATTCGCCATTGATCGTGGCATTGGCGATCAGGCTGTTGATCTGCCCGGTGGGATTGGCGCGGAACTTCTCGGTCACGGCGGCGAAATAGGCCTCCAGCTCCATCGTCGTTTCCCACAGCGACTTGAGCATCTCTTCCGGGGTCAGCTCGGCGCGGCGACGGTTGAGCTCCGGATCAGCGTTGTTGAACAGTTCCTGCGTCAGCTTGAGCATGAACGGCTCGTCCTCCTGCGGCACGCCCAGCACGGTCATGATCACCCGCAGCGGATAGAGGAAGGCAACGTCCTGCGCGAAATCGACCTCGCCGCCGAAGCTCAGCATATGATCGACGAATTCGCGGGCGATCTGCCGGATCTGGTCTTCCAGTGGCTTGATCGCGCGCGGGGTGACGTGCGGGAAGACCACGCCGCGCAGCGCCTTGTGCTCATCGCCATCGACCGAGACCAAGCTGCGGATCAGGTTCGGCTCACCCCCGGTCAGCGCCTTGACTCGCTCCACCCCATCGCGCGGCGAAAGGAAGGTCGACATGTCGCCATTGTGGAAGATATCGGGCTGGCGCTCGATCTCCTTGATATCGGCATGGCGGCTGACCACCCAGAACGGTTCGAAGTCCGGCAGTTCCGCCTTGTCGAGCGGCTGCTCGGCGCGGATCTGCGCGAAGGCCGCATCGACGATCTCGCGCCGGGCATAGGATTTGGGATCGATGATCGTGCGGGCCAGGGGCTCGGAAATGGTCAAGGCAGCTCTCCATCCTACCGGTTGTCGCGGCATGGCTGGCAGGAACCGGGTTCTCCGTCTTTGCCCTTGATCAAAATTACTGACACTGATGTCAGCATCTTTGCCGCCACCGGCGTTGCGGGCCAGCATCGCGCCCGCTAGGGTCCAGTGAAACAGACCTTCAGGGAGCCGCCACGATGAAGATTTCCATGCTCGCGCTAGCCGTCACTCTCGCCGCGATGCCAGTGGCGGCGCAGGCGCAATCGGCTGCGCCGCAGACCTGGATTCACGCTGGCCGTGTCATCGCCGTCCCCGGCCAGGCGCCGCGCGGGGCGACGACCATCGTGGTGGCCGATGGCAAGATCGTTTCGCTGCAGGATGGCTATGTCCCGGCACCCGCTGGGGCCACCGCGATCGACCTCAAGGACAAGACCGTCCTGCCCGGCCTGATCGACAGCCACGTGCACCTGGCCAGCGATCGCGGCGGCAACGAACGGCTGGTGTCGGCGATGACCGACAGCCTGCCACTCAATGCCTATGAAACCTACTGGAACGGGATGAAGACCCTGCGCGCCGGGTTCACCACGGTGCGCAACCTGGGTGATAGCAAGGGCAAGGTCCTGGCCTTGAAGGAAGCGGTCAAGCGCGGCTGGGTTCAGGGTCCGCGGATTCTTGACGCCGGGGAATCGATCTCGACCACCGGCGGCCACATGGATGGCCGCGTCGGCCTGGCGGAAGATGTCCACGCAATGGTCGGGACCGAGAACCTGTGCGACGGCGTTGACGACTGCCGCAAGGCGGTGCGCCGCCAGATCGGCCGCGGGGCCGACGTGATCAAGTTCGCAACCACCGGCGGGGTCAATTCGGGCACGGGCCTGGCCACCCGTATGTTCGACGACGAGGCAAAGGCCCTGATCGATACTGCCCACGCCTATGGCCGCAAGGTTGCCGTCCATGCCCATGGCCTCGACGGCATCAAGCTGGCGGTGCGCGCCGGTGCGGATTCGATCGAACACGGCACCACTATCGACGAGGAAGCCGCCAAGATGATGGCCAAGGCCGGCACTTACTACGTACCGACGCTGAGCACCGTGAACGGCTATCTGGAACGGCTGGCGGCCAACCCCAACGCCTATTCCCCGGCCGTGCGGGCGCAGATTGACTGGCGCATCGGGATCACCGGCAAGTCATTGCAGATCGCTTACCCGCTGGGCGTGAAGATCGCCTACGGCACCGATGCCGGACCATCCAAGCATGGCCGCAATGCCGATGAGTTCGAACTGCTGGTCAAGTTCGGCATGCCGCCGGCCGAAGCGATCAAGGCTGCCACGGTCAACGCCGCCGCGCTGCTGGGCGTCGACAAGGAAACCGGCACGCTCGAAGCCGGCAAGGCGGCGGACATCATCGCCGTCAGTGGCGATCCGCTGGCTGATGTGAAGGTACTGAAAGCAATGAAGTTCGTCATGGCCCGCGGCGAGGTGATCGTCGGGCCGTGAGCCCAGCGATCAGTTGCCAGTGAGGAAAGCCACCAGCGCCTTGACCTTCTTCTGCCGCCATTGCGGCAGCGGGGCGACCAGCCAGTAGGCACGGCGGCAGGGTTCGGGCTGGGTCAGGGTGACGCCCCGCCCGGCCCCGGCCCAGGTCAGCGCGAGCTGGGCGGGGACGCGGGCCTTGCCCATGCCGGCGGCGGCAGCAGCCAGGGCCTGTCCGGCGTCGCCAGCCTGGAGCGAAGGCGCACCGGCTTCTTCGCCGCCGGGATAGGGATCGCCCGGCCAGGCGATCCAGTCCCCCTCACCCGCGATCACCCGCTCGGCACTGCCCAGGGCGACGCCTTCCAGATCGCCCGGCCCTTCGGCCCAGCGGATCGCGAGGTCCATGTTGGCTTCGGTAAAGTCCGCGGTCTCGTCGTTGACCAGGCTGTAGCGGACTTCGGGATTGGCCGCGCGGAATTCGGCAAGCCGCGGCGCGAGCCAGGCGGCGAAGAAATCGCGCGGGGCGGCAATGGTGTAAACGTGGCTGGATTGGCCCGCCTGCATCGCGGTGACCGCATCCTCGAAATGCAGGAAGCCGGTGCGCAGCGATTCGAGGCCAGCGGTCGCCTCGTCGGTCAGTTCCAGCCCTTTGGGGGTGCGGCGGAACAGCACGACCCCGAGCAGGTCCTCCAGCGCGCGGATCTGCTGGCCGACGGCCGCCGGGGTCACCGCCAGCTCATCAGCGGCGCGGGTGAACGACAGGTGCCGGGCCGCGGCATCGAAGACGCGCAGGGCGTTAAGGGGCAGGTGCGTGCGCTTCATGGCGCTCGCGGCCTTAGCCTGCCGTGGCGGGGGCCGCCAGCGGGAAGAACGGGATCGCCGCTTCCATCAAGGAGCCATCCTCGCAGCGGAAGGTATAGAACCCTTCCATCGAGCCGTGCGGCGTCGCCAGCGGACAGCCCGAGACATAGTCATGGCTGCCGCCCGGCTGGATCACCGGCTGTTCGCCGACCACGCCTTCACCCTCGATGAAATTGACCATCCCGCGCCCGTCGGTGATCTGCCAGTGGCGCGTCAGCAGCTGAACCGCCTGATCGGCGTGGTTCTCGATCCGGATGTGATAGACCCAGAACCATTTGCCCGCCTCCACCTGCGATTGCTCGGGCAGGAAGTTGACGGTCACCCGGACGGTAATCCCGTCAGTTGTCGCGGCGTGCTGGAACAGCTCCTTCATGGGCGGCAAGGTAGCGATTGCTGGCCTGCGAAACAATGGCCCCTGCTCGCAAAACTGGCGCAAATGGGCGCAGCATCCTTCAATCAAAGCTTATTGCGAGTCATTCTTAATTGCATTAATGTTCGAATCACATGACCAACAACCCACACTGCCAGCTCCCCCTGCCCGCCCCGACCGATCCGGTCGAACGACTGTTGCTGATTGCAGTCCGCCGTATGGGCACCCATGGCTTGCGTGATGCCCACGCGGCATTGCTGGTGTTCGAGCGCTTCGGCATCCATTTCCAGCGGCCGCTGGTCTTGCTGCGGGCCTATGTGATGGAACTGGCGCGCGCGTCACAGCGTCAGATCGTGCTGGCACCCTGCTGCGCAGGTCGGATGACGATCGATGAAGGGCGCATGCTTGCGGCTTTGGCGATGGTTCAGACTACGCCTGCCGGTGCTCGGCACCACCTGCGCCAGCTATGCGACAGCGGCACCATCGACGCGGCCTATTCAGTCTGCCTGGTCCTGGCGGAGACACTCACTGGTCTGGGCCAGCCCGTCACGCGCTAGCTCCGCGCGAGCAGCACCACACCCGCCACCATCAGCGCGCACCCGGCCAGCCGCGCCCGGCCGACCGGCTCGCGCAGCAGAACCATGCCGAGCAGGGCGACCAACATCATCGACATTTCGCGCATCGGCGCGACCACGCTGAGCGGCGCGCCGCGCTGCATCGCCCAGAGCACCAGAATGTAACCAAAGGGTGCCAGCAGGGCGACGGTCCAGGCGCTGAACCAATGCCCGCGCATCGCCTCGCTCGCCCCCGCGCGGTCGCGGAGGACCTGCGGGGCGAGCAGCATGGTGCGCACCACGTTGGCGCCCCAGTCTAGCACCACAGGCGAGAGCAGCAGGAGCTTGACCGCCGAGCCATCGACCAGCGTGTAAGTCGCGATCAGCCCGCCGGTCAGCAGGCCCCAACGCAGGCCGGCCATGGCCCCGGGCCGGGCAAAGGTGCTGAACCGGCCATCGGTGGCAATCAGCAGGATGCCGCCAACCACGCCGAGCAAACCGAGCAGCCGCAGCGGCCCCGGCACTTCGCCCAGCAGTAGGAACGCACCGATGGATGACAGTAGCGGACCGGTGCCGCGCGCGATCGGATAAACGACTGAGAGATCGGCCTTGCGGTAGCCGGTCTGGAGCGCGTGGCTATAGGCCAGGTGCAGGCAGCCGCTGGCGACAATCGCCGCGAGCATCGGCCAAGCCCAGCGGAAGCCTTCGCCCGCCATGATCCACAGCGCCCATGGCGCGAAAGCGATCGAGGAGAGCATGGTCGACCAGAACAGGAAGACCCCGCCGGCATGGGCCGAGCGCTTGGCGGCCAGATTCCAGGTCGCGTGGCAGACCGCTGCCAGCAGGACCAGCAGCAGCGAGACTGTATCCAAGCCCTAGAGCCCGGCCGCCTTGAGCGCCTGGTCGAGGTCCTCGATCAGGTCCTGCGGGTCTTCGAGGCCGACGTTGATCCGCAGCATCCCCTCGGTCACGCCCATCTCTTCGCGCGCTTCGGCGCTGACCGAATAGTGGGTGGTCGAGGCCGGGTGCGTCATCAGCGAGCGCGAGTCGCCAATGTTGTTGGAGATGTCGATCAACTGCAGCGCATCGAGCAGGGCATGGGCCTGAACGCGGTCCCGCACCTCGAAGGCGAAGATCGAACCGCAAGCGTCCATCTGCTGCAGCGCCAGATTATGCTGCGGGTGGCTTGGCAGGCCGGGATGGAGGATCTTCGGCACGCGCCCTTCAAGGAACTGCCCGACCTTGAGCGCGTTGGCGCTCTGCTGCTTGACCCGCAGGTCGAGCGTTTCGAGGCCCTTCATCACCACCCAGGCGTTGAACGGCGAAAGGTTGGGCCCGGTATTGCGCTGGAACGGCATCAGCACATCATTGATGAACTGCGCCGATCCGCAGACCGCCCCGGCCAGCACGCGGCCCTGCCCGTCCATCAGCTTGGTGGCGGAGTAGGCCACCACATCGGCGCCGAACTCCAGCGGCCGCTGCAAGGCGGCGGTGCAGAAGGCATTGTCGACCACAGTGGTGATCCCGCGACTGCGCGCCAGGTCGCAGACGAATTTCAAGTCGACGATATCCATCGTCGGGTTGGCTGGCGTTTCGAAGAAGAACACCTTGGTGTTGGGCCGGATCGCGGCTTCCCACTGGGCGTTGTCGCGCGCGTCGATCGTCGTCGTCTCGATCCCGAAGCGCGGCAGCAGGTTATCGACCAGCCAGCGGCACGACCCGAAGGCGGCGCGGGCGGCAACCACGTGATCGCCCTGGCTGAGCTGGCACAGCAGCGCCGTGGTCATGGCCGCCATGCCGGTCGCCTGGGCACGGCAGGCCTCGGCCCCTTCCATCAGCGCGATGCGTTCTTCCAGCATGGCCACGGTCGGGTTCTGGAGGCGCGAATAGGTCATCCCCTCGGCCTCGCCAGCGAAGCGCGCGGCGACTTCGCCAGCGGTATCGTAGGTATAGCCAGAGGTCAGGAACAGCGCTTCGCTGGTCTCGCCATGCGCACTGCGCCAGGTGCCGCCGCGCACGGCGCGGGTGGCGGGCCGCCACTTGGCGGTGATCGAACGGTCGGTTCCGGTGGTGCGCTTCATGATTGTGAGGCTCTAGGAGCGGTGCGCAAGCGCCGCAAGAGCATTGCCACCTCGGGATGGCCCCGGTAATTCCCCGACATGGTCGCCGCGCCCCGCTTCACGCCTGAACAGGACCCGGCCGACTGGTGCGCGGTGATCGCGATCCTGTTCCTGGCGCTGCTGTGGTGGCGGCTGGGGATTCCGTCGCAGATCTATTTCGACGAAGTCCATTACATCAATGCTGCGCGCCACCAGAACAATGGGCTGCGCTTCAATCCCGAGCACCCGGTGCTGGGCAAGACGATCATTGCCGCCGCGATCCGCTGGCTGGGCGATGAGCCGCTCAACTGGCGCATCCCTTCGGCCATTTCGGGTGCGATCGGGCTCTATGCCTTGGGGCGGCTGGTCTGGTTCGTATGCCAGCGGCGGCTGGTGACGCTGGTCGCCATGTTCCTGGTGGCGACCAACTTCGTCTGGTTCGTGATGAGCCGGATCGCCATGCTCGACATGTTCATGGCGATGTTTGGCATGATCGCCCTCTGGCTGGCGGCCAGCGCCGTGCGGCTGCCGCAGCAAGCGCGCTGGCGGCTGGCCGGAGCGGGCGTGGCGATGGGGCTGGCATTGGGGGCCAAGTGGTCAATCGCACCGCTGCTGGTGGTGCCGGGGCTGGTCTTCCTGGGCTGGAAGCTTCGCGATGGCGGGCTGCGCGGGCTGTACCAGCGCGCAGGCGGGCCGGTCCCGGGGATCAGCCTGATCGAGGCCGGGGTCTGGCTCGGCTTGCTGCCGCTGGTGGTCTATTGGCTGACCTTCTGGCCCGCGTTCCACTGGGCCAAGGACCCAGTCAATCCGTGGGATCCGATCGGCTGGCACGTCTACATGCTGCAATTGCAGGACAGCGTGACCAAGCCGCATCCCTATCGCTCGTGGTGGTATCAGTGGATCGGCAACTGGCGGGCGATCTGGTTCCTTTACCAGCCCGTCGACGGGGCGCAGCGCGGCATCCTGCTGGTCGGCAATCCCTTCACCTTGCTGGCGGGCCTTGCGGCGCTGGCCTGGTGCCTGTGGGCGGGATTCCGGCGCGGGCGGCGCGAGGCGCTGGTCTTCGCCGGGCTCTATCTGGTCCAGATCGCCTTCTGGGCGCTCTCGTCCAAGCCGGTACAATTCTATTACCACTACCTGCTGCCCGGCACCTTCCTGATGGTCTGCCTGGCGCTGGCGCTGGAAGACCTGTGGCAGCGGACTGACCGCTGGCGCTGGCTGGCGGCGGGCGCGCTGGTGGTTAGCCTGGGCATGTTCATCCACTTCTACCCGATCCTCTCGGCGGGGAAGCTGTGCTGCGGCCGACCGAGTTTCGAATACTGGATGTGGCTGCGAAGCTGGCGCTGAGCCGCAGAACCGGCCAAATGCGAATCGAACAGGGAGATTCGCAAAATGACTGACGCCGCTTCGCCGCTGACCTTTGCCCGCGGCCCGGCCATGGCCAACCGGATGATGCTGGCCCCGCTGACCAATCTGCAGAGCCAGGTCGATGGCACGCTTTCCGACGACGAGATCAAGTGGCTGACCATGCGCGCCGAGGGCGGCATGGGTCTGGTGATGACCGCTGCGGCCCACGTCCAGCGTCAGGGCCAGGGCTTTCCCGGCCAGCTCGGCATCTGGTCCGACGATCACCTGCCGCGGCTGACCGAACTGGCCCGCGCGATCAAGGCAAACGGCAGCCTGTCAGCCGTCCAGCTGCACCACGCCGGCATCCGCTCCCCTCGCGACGTGATTGGCGAGGACCCGCAGGGACCCTTCGCCGACGCCGAAACCGGCTCGCGCGCGCTCTCCACTGCCGAGGTCGAGCAGCTCCGCGATGATTTCATCGCCGCTGCCGTCCGCGCCGATAAGGCCGGGTTTGACGGGGTCGAGATTCACGGCGCCCATGGCTATATCCTCGCCCAGTTCCTCGATGCCGAGAACAACCAGCGCACCGACGGCTATGGCGGCAGCTTCGAACACCGCAAGCGGATCATCTTTGAAGTGATCGGCGGCATTCGCGCCGCGACCCGCGCCGATTTCCAGGTGGGCCTGCGCCTCTCACCCGAACGGTTCAACATCCGCACCGCCGAGGCCCTGCAACTGGCCGAGGAAGTGATGGCCAGCGGCCAGCTCGACTATCTCGACATGTCGCTATGGGATTGCTTCAAGGAGCCGCAGGACCCGGACTTTGCCGGCCAGCCGCTGATCAACCTGTTCACCGCCCTGCCGCGCGGGAACACCCGGCTGGGCGTGGCCGGCAAGATCATGGATGGGGCCAAGGTCCAGGCCTGCCTCGATGCGGGGGCAGACTTCGTGCTAGTCGGGCGCGGGGCGATCCTGCACCACGACTTTGCCAGCCGCGTGATCGCCGACCCGGCCTTTGCCGTGACGCCAATTCCGGTGACGCGCGCGCACTTGCAGGCCGAAGGCCTGGGCCCGGCTTTTGTCGAGTACATGGCAACCTGGAAGGGCTTCGTGGAGGGGTAAGCCCCCTCAGTACTTGCCCCAGACGAACTTGTTCGACAGCGCGAAGTTCCAGACCGAGCCGAGCACGATCCCGACCACCACGGCGATCACATCATGAAAGCCCATGGTCTTGAGCACGGCAGCCGAGCCGACATTGGTCAGGAGGCCGAGGGAGCAGGTCAGCGCGAACTGCGCCCAGCCGCGCAGCAGTGGGCCAAACCCGCGCAGCCGCTTGTCGGCATAGGTCAGCTCGTTGTTGAGCACGAAGTTGAAGGTCATCGCCACCAGCGCCGCGACCGTGTTGGCGACGTTGAAGGTCGTGCTCTCGTCCCAGTTGCCGTAAACGAAGCGCTCGCCGAACACGAGGTGGAGCATCACCCACAACACGCCTAGCTGGACGAAGACACCCAGCGCGCCGACCGTGCCGAACAGGGCAAAGCGGGTCGGGATGATCCGCCCCAGCCACTTGTCGTAGAGCCCGATCAGGAATTCGAACACCACCGTCCGGTCGAGCTTGCTTTCCCCCTCGGCGCGGGCGGCGAAATTCATTGGCAGTTCCTTGATCCGCAGCGGCTCTTCAACCGTCGCGAGAATATCGAGCAGGATCTTGAAGCCAACGCCCGACAGGCGGTGGGCATCGGCGCGCAGCGTGGCGGTGCGCAGCATGAAGTAACCGCTCATCGGATCGCTCAGTTCAACCCCGGTGACCTTGTTGGCAATCCGGTTGGCGAGGTTGGAAGCCTTGACCCGGTCGGGCCGGCCCCATTCCTCGGTGCTGGCGCCTTCGGCAAAGCGGCTGCCATAGGCCAGGTCATAGTCGCCGCTTTCGATCGCGGCCAGCATCTGCGGCAGCAGCGCGGGATCGTGCTGGTGATCGGCGTCCATCACCGCAACGACCGGCGCGGCGGTGGCGCACATTCCCTCGATCGCGGCCGAGGACAGTCCGCGCCGGCCGATGCGCTGAATCACGTGCACCCGGCCATCGTCCTGGGCAATCGCGCGGGCCTCGTCGGCGGTGCCGTCGGGGCTGTTGTCATCGACCACGATGACTTCCCAGCTGATCCCAGCCAGCGCCTGGTCAAGCCGGTCGATCATCGAGCGCAGGTTCTTGCGCTCGTTATAAGTGGGCAGGACAACGCCGAGGCGCAGGGTCATGTCACAGGCGCTCCAGCACGGCCTGGCCGATCGCGGCCGTGCCGTGAGTGCCGCCCAGGTCGCCGCCACGAATACCGTCGGCCAAGGCCTTGGCCACGGCCGCCTCGATCTGCGCAGCCTGTGCCTCCAGCCCCAGCGAATGGCGCAGCAGCATGGCCGCCGACAGGATCGTCGCCATCGGATTGGCCAGCCCCTGGCCAGCGATGTCCGGGGCCGAACCATGGATCGGCTCGTAAAGGCCCATCTTGCCGTCCGACAGGCTGGCCGAAGCGAGAAGCCCGATCGAGCCGACGCACATCGAGGCCTGATCGGAGAGGATATCGCCAAACAGGTTGCCGGTGACGACGACATCGAACTGGCCGGGATTGCGGACCAGCTGCATCGCCGCGTTATCGACGTACATGTGGCTGAGCTCGACCTCGGGATAGTCCTTGGCGACCTCGATCATTACGTCGCGCCAGACCTGCGAGGTTTCGAGAACATTTGCCTTGTCGACCGAGCACAGCTTCTTACCCCGGCCCATTGCCGCCTCGACGCCGACATGGGCGATCCGGCGCACTTCGTCTTCGGCATAGGACATCATGTCCCAGCCCTGGCGGCGGCCGTCGGGCAGAATGCGGATGCCCTTCTCGCCGAAATAGACGTCGCCATTGAGCTCGCGGACGATCAGCAGGTCGATCTTGCTGGCCACTTCCGGGCGCAGCGCCGAGGCATCTTCCAGCCCCGCAAAGACCTTGGCCGGGCGCAGGTTGGCGAAGAGGCCCAGCTCCTTGCGCAGACCCAGGATCGCCTGTTCCGGGCGCAGGTGCCGCTCAAGGTGGTCGCAGTCCGGATCACCGACCGCGCCGAACAGGATCGCATCGCAGGCGCGGGCAATCTCCAGCGTCTCGGCCGGCAGCGGGTGGCCGTGGCGCTTGTAGGCGATCCCGCCGACGTCGCCTTCGAACAGCGTCAGGCCAGGCAGATCCAGCGCCTCGAGTACGCGCACAGCTTCGCGCGTTACCTCGGGGCCGATTCCGTCTCCGGCAAAAACTGCGATCTTCATGGGATTCCCAACCTACTCGATGCGGGCCAGCCGCTCCCGCAGCATGGCGCGCGCCGCCATAACATCGCTTCTCCGATCGGCAAGCGGATAGCGCGCCACCAGCGGACCAAGCTTGTCAAACGCCGCCAGCTGAACATTCCAGTCTGGATCAGTCGGGCGCTCGACCGCGCCATAGCCCAGCTCGCGCAGCAGCAGCGCCTCAAAGGCGGTCATCCCCGGCAGCCAGCCGCGCGCCGAGGGGGCATGGCAGACGGCATCGAGCAGGGCAGTCAGCGCCTGGTGCAGCGCCGGATAGGGCTGGCGCTCGGGCAAGGCGGCAGCGGCCAAGGTGGTCGCCCAGGTGATCGCCGCGGCGGGCAGCGGTTCGGTCAGCCAGGGGCCGCGGCTGGCAACCAGCTCAACCCGGGCCGAGGGCAGCTGGCTGCCGGGCCGGGCGCGCAGTTCGGCCTCGACCAGATTGCCAGGCAGCAGGACCGGACGGAGGTTACGCCCTCTGCCCCCCGCAACATAGGCGGCGACCAGGCCATGCTCTTCGCTCAGCACGCGCAGGATCACGCCCGTCTCGCCGTGCATCCGGGCAGAGCATACTATCGCGGGGTTGCGCAGGTCCATGGCGCGGCCTTAGCCCGCCGAGCCGCGCTGCGGAAAGGTTACTTCTTTGCCTTGGCCGCGAGTGCGGCTTCAAGCGCGGCAACGCGCGCCGCCAGGGCTTCGTTCTCTTCGCGGGCCTTGGCAGCCATGTCCTTGACCGCGTCGAATTCCTCGCGGCTGACGAAGTCCAGCCCGCCCATCGCCTCGCGGAAGCGCTCACGCGCGTTTTCGCGGGCCTCGCGGCCGGCGCCGGCAACGGTTCCTGCGGCGCTGTTGAGCAGCTTGGCAAGATCGGCGAACAGGGGGTTCTGGCTCTGCATGCCGGCTAGATGGTCCCGCGCGCGGGCGGGTTCAAGCCCTATTCGAAGGTAACCGTCGAGACCGCGCCCGAAACCTGTTGTCCATCGGCATTCGGGTTGGCTTCCAGGAACTGCCAGTTGAGCAGCGTCGCGAAGCAGACCCAGGCCAGATAGGGCAGCAGCATCGCCCCGGCGATCGGCCGCACGCGCCAGAACAGCACAACCGTCAGCAGCACGGCCAGATCGATCGCCCCCAGCAGGATCAGCGCCCCGGTAATCTGGTGCGCGCCGAAGAACAGCGGAGTCCAAGCCAGGTTAAGCGCCAACTGGATCATGAAGGCGACAATCGCCGCCGTCCTCCCGTCGGCGCCGCGCGCTGTAACAACAAGCACGAGCGCAAAGGCCATCACGACATAAAGGATGCCCCAGACGATCCCGAAAGTGGCTGGTGGCGGGAACAACGCGGGTTTGACCAGCGACATGAACCACGGACTTTTCGCGCCGCCGCCGACCGTCCCGCCCAGGAAACCGAGCAAGGTTATCCCCGGCACAAGAAACAGCGACCAGCGGATAAAGCTGGCTCGCAGCTGCGAGGGCGAGGCAAGGGCCGACATCAATAATCTCCGATTCGAAGATGGGGCGCAGATTCAGGACGATATGGCTGGCCCGGCGACACTAGGCAATCACCCTTAACCCTGTTCGTGCCGCTGCGCCGCAATCAGGAACTCGATATTGCCTTCCGGGCCGGTGATCGGGCTTTCGACAATCCCCTGGACCTGCCAGCCCAGGCCCTCGATCCAGCTGCGTACTTCCTCGCAAACACGGGCATGGAGCGCCGGGTCGCGCACCACCCCGCCCTTGCCCACTTCGCCGCGGCCAACCTCGAACTGCGGCTTGATCAGGGCGACCAGCTGGCATTCGGGCGCGGCCAGTTTAAGCGGCACTTCCAATACCTTGGAGAGCGCAATGAAACTGGCGTCGCAAACTACCCAGGTGCACGGCCGGTCGATTTCGGTGGGCGTGAGGATGCGGGCACTGGTCTGTTCCAGCACGGTTACCCGCGGATCCTGGCGCAGTTTCCAGGCGAGCTGGTTAGTGCCGGAATCGACCGCGAAGACGTGGCTGGCCCCCTTCTGCAGCAGCACGTCGGTAAAGCCGCCGGTCGAGCTGCCGATGTCCATCGCCGTGACGCCCGCCGGATCGAGCCCGAAGTGTTCGATCGCATGGGCCAACTTGATCCCGCCGCGCGAAACCCACGGATGGTCGCGCCCGCGCACCTCCAGCGGGGCATCGGCGGGAAGGGTATGACCCGGCTTGGCCAGCTTGGTTTCGCCCGAGAAAACCACGCCGGCCAGCACCAGCGCCTGGGCGCGGGAGCGGCTTTCGGCCAGGCCCCGCTCAACCAGCAACTGGTCCACCCGTTGTTTCGCCGCCTTGCTCATCGTCGCGGCTCCTTCCATAGAAGGGGCGTGAAGGCAATTGCCCCCCTCCTCGTCCTGGCCGCGCTGCTGGCCTCCTGCGCCGCGCCGCAGAGGCCCGCGCCGCAACCACCAGCCCCGGTCGTCAGCACGCCGCCGCCGGCTCCTGCACCGGCCCCGCTGCCGCCACCGCCGGCGGATTGGCGCGATGCAGCGCAGACGCCGGGTAGCTGGCGCTGGAGCTGGGTGGATGGCATTTCAGTCGCCGAATTCGGTGTAAGCCGCCGGACCGACGCACTCGCCACGCTGCTCTGCGATCCTTCAAACAAGCGGGTCTTGCTTATGCGGGCAACCGATCCTTTGCGCCCCGCACCGGCCACGCCGCTGCAAGTGGTCACCACCAGCATGAGCCGTCCCATGCTGAGCGATCCGGCTTTGAGTACTGGCGGCTGGCTGATCGTGTCGCTGCCAGTGAACGATCCGCTGCTCGATGCGATCGCCTTTTCGCGCGGGCGCTTTGCGCTGGAAGCGGCGGAGCGCGCGACCCTCTACCTCCCCAGTTCACCCGAACTGAGCCGCGTGGTCGAGGATTGCCGCTGATTTCCAGACTGTGGAAAACCGGCGCGAAGCGGGCCGGAAGCTCGGGATTCTGACACCGAAAAAAATCAATTCAAGTCTTGTTGTGCGGCGCGGAATGATTCACATTCCATCCCAAGGCCCATCGGGCTTCGCCGATGGCCCCGACCGCCCCGAGGGGTGGTCCTTGGCTCAACAGCGCGAAAGGAGGTGACCGATGTCTCATGGTTCAGCAGGGAGGTCGGTAACCCGCAAAACGGAGCATTATCGCTGAGGTCGATGTAAGCGATAGAGGCTTCGTGAGCGGCGCTTCCGGCCGCTGACCATGCGAAGGGCGGTTGTCGGGATACCGGCGCCGCCCTTCTCATTTGTGGCCTTCGCACTTGGCCAATGAGCCAATTCTGCCTAGACGGACAGAGAGCAGTCCCTCCCGCACGATAATTACCTTTTTCTTGTCTTGACGGTAATTTTCATTCAGAGGCACTGCTTCACAGTCAGAAGGATTCCGCCTCAATGCTCGCCGCCACCACATTCGCTCACGTGCCCCACCCCGCCCCAACGGCGGATGCTGTACGTGCCGGGCTGGTGGCTGATCCGGGTTTCGGCAAGATCTTCTCCGATCATATGGTGACGATTGACTGGACCGAGGGCCAGGGCTGGCATTCAGCCACTCTGGGTCCGCGCCAGCCGATCGCGCTCGATCCGGCGGCGGCGGTGCTGCATTACGCGCAGGAAATCTTCGAGGGCTCAAGGCCTATCGCCTGGCCGACGGCACGATGGCGCTGTTCCGGCCCGAGGCCAATGCCAAGCGCTTCAATGCTTCGGCCGAGCGGCTGGCCATGCCGGCCCTGCCCGAGGACCTGTTCATCGAAGCTATCCGGCAGCTTGTGGCGGTTGACGCCGACTGGTTCCCTTCGGTTGAGGGCGGGTCGCTTTACCTGCGCCCCTTCATATCGCGACCGAGGCCTTCCTGGGCGTGCGCCCGGCGAAGGAGTACAAGTTTATCGTCATTGCCAGCCCGGCCGGCAACTATTTCAAGTCGGGTGCCCCTGCGGTCTCGATCTGGGTTTCAGAATACACCCGGGCTGCCCCCGGCGGGACCGGTGCGGCCAAGTGCGGCGGCAACTATGCCGCGAGCCTGGTCCCGACTGCCGAAGC
>JACDQK010000239.1 GCA_015657645.1 Novosphingobium sp. | reverse complement strand
GGGGACCAGGGCGTCGATCGCCTTCAGGCCGGTCTGGACGGGCTCGTTCACCGACTGGCGCGGGATGATGCCCGGGGCCTTGACTTCGACGCGCATGCGGGTGGCATCGACGATCGGGCCCTTGCCGTCGATCGGATTACCCAGCGCGTCGACCACGCGGCCCAGCAGACCCTTTCCGACGGGGACGTCCACGATGGTTTCGGTGCGCTTGACGGTGTCGCCTTCCTTGATCTCGGCGTCCGAGCCGAAGATCACGACGCCGACGTTGTCGGCTTCGAGGTTCAGGGCCATGCCCTTCACGCCGTTGGCGAATTCGACCATTTCACCGGCCTGGACATTGTCGAGGCCGTGGATGCGGGCAATACCGTCACCGACGGACAGCACGGTGCCGACTTCCGAGACCTGGGCCTTCGTACCGAAGCTGGCGATCTGGTCCTTGATGACCTTCGAGATTTCAGCGGCGCGGATATCCATGTTCAGCCTTTCATCGCATTCGCGAGGGTGTTCAAACGGGTACGGATCGAACTGTCGATCTGAGTGGAGCCGATCCGGACCACCAGACCCCCGAGCACTTCGGGGTCGACATTCGCCTTGATCTTTACGTCCTTGCCTTCACGGGCCTTCAGCTTGGCGGCGAGCGCCTTAAGCTGGGCATCGCTGAGCGGATGGGCGCTGGTCACTTCAGCCGTCACTTCGCCGCGGGCGGCAGTGGCGATGGTGCTGAAGGCGCGGACCACATCGGGCAGCGCGGCGAGGCGGCGGTTGCCCGCCAGCACGCCGATGAAGTTCTGGGTAAGTTGATGCAGGCCAAGCACCTTGCCAACTTGGGCCATCGCGGCGGCAGCGGCATCGCGGCCGATCTGCGGATTGCGAATCAGTGCGGCCAGATCGGCATTGCCGAGAATCGCTGCGCCCAGCTTTTCGAGGTCGCCCTCAACAGCGGTTACAACCTTGGATTCGCTGGCCAGCTCATAAAGCGCAGAGGCGTATCGCCCCTGCAAGCTGGCCGTAATGCCGCCGGAATTCTCCACGCGCTCAAGTTCCTTGCATCGGGTGCATTGATGGAGCGAGAGCGGACCAGGTCCGCACATCTGCCCCTTGGACGGGGGCGCGCATAGCGGCGATTGTGCTGCGATGCAAGGTGGGGTTAGGACTATCCGGCAAGCAATTTGGGCGAAGGGCAAGTTGATGGGCGAAACGATAACGATCACGATGCCGGACGGACATCAGATGCCGGTCTATCATGCGCTGCCAAGTGGCGAGCGGCGCGGCGGGCTGGTGCTGGTGCAGGAGATCTTCGGTGTTACCGATCATATCCGCGAGCTGTGCGACGAATATGCCGAGGATGGCTATGAAGTGCTGAGCCCCGCCCTGTTCGACCGGCAGGAGCCCGGCTGCGCGCTGGGTTACTCGGGCAGCGACTGGGAGCGCGCTGTTCAGATCGCGCGCGAGGAGCATGATTGGGATCAGGGGCTGAAAGACACCCAGACCTGTATCGATTGGCTGGCGGACAAGGGCGGGCCGGTGTTCATCGTCGGCTATTGCTTTGGCGGCTCGGTCGCCTGGCGGATGGCGCAGATCAGCCCGAACCTGACCGCAGCCTCGTGCTATTACGGTGGCTATGTCGCCACCCGCTTTGCCGACGAGGCACCGCAGGCCCCGGCGATCTGCCACTTCGGCCGTTATGACAACCTTGTGGACTTCGCTCCGGTCGAGCAGCTGATCGCGAAGCAGCACCCGACCGCGCAGATCTTCGTCTACGAGGCCGGCCACGGATTCAACTCTGACCGGCGCAAGGACTGGCATCCGGAGAGTGCCGATTTGGCTAAGGAACGCACGCTGATGCTGTTCAAGGCTTGCGGCGGCTGAGCCGCAACTTTGAGCGCAAGGACCGGGATGCACCTCGCATCCGCATTAGGCAGTGCTTGCTTCGCTAAGGAGCTATGCCATGACTGCCACGATGATCGATGCTGACGACGCCTGGACCGCGGTCCTTGCCCGCGACCGGGCCCAAGACGGGCGCTTCGTCACCGGCGTGCTGACGACCGGGATCTATTGCCGGCCAAGCTGCGCGGCGCGGCATCCGGCGCGGTCCAACGTGCGCTTCTTTGCCGATGGCGCGGCGGCGCGGGAAGCGGGCCTCAGGCCGTGCAAACGCTGCTTGCCGGACGATGTCAGCCGCGACGAGCGGGCAGTGCTGGCCGCGATCGCCGCGATCAAGTCGGCCGAGCAGCCCTTGGCCTTGGCGGTGCTGGCGGCAGAGACCGGCTATTCGCCAACGCACTTCCAGCGGGTGTTCAAGCGCCACACGGGCCTGTCACCAGCCGCCTATGCCCGCGCGCTGATGCAGGAACGTGCGGCTGAGGCGCTGACCGATGAGGGCCGGGTGACCGACGCCATCTACGCCGCCGGCTATTCCGGGCCGAGCCGCTTTTATGAACGCAATCAGGGGAGACTGGGCATGACACCTTCGGCCTGGGCCAATGGCGGTCAGGGGGTGACGATCCATTGGGCCATCGTGCCGACCTCGCTTGGGGCCATGCTGGTTGCCGCGACTGACAAGGGCGTCTGTCGCCTGTCGTTCAACGAAGGGCGTGAGGCCTTGGAGCACCGCTTCCCCAAGGCCGAACTGGTCGAGGGCGGGGCGGATTTTGCGGCCCTGCTTGCGCAGGTCGTCGCGGCAGTCGAAGCTCCGGGCGACTTTGCCCATATCCCGCTCGACGTGAAGGGCACCGCCTTTCAGGAAGCCGTCTGGCAGGAACTGCGCCGCATCCCGGCCGGTGAAACGCGCACCTATGCCCAGCTCGCCGCAGCGGTTGGCCGGCCCAAGGCGGTCCGCGCGGCTGGCAGCGCCAATGGGGCCAACAATGTTGCTGTGCTGATCCCCTGCCACAGGGTGATTGCAACCGGCGGCGGGCTGGGTGGTTATGCCTATGGCCTGGAGATCAAGCGCAGGTTGCTGGAAAAGGAATCGAAATGACCAAGACAATTGCAGCCTTCAAGGCGCTCCATGTTCCCGGCGATCCGCTAATGCTGTTCAACATCTGGGACGCCGGCAGTGCCAAGGCAGTCGCCAAGGCCGGGGCCAAGGCGATCGCGACCGGTTCCTATGGCGTAGCCGAAGCCCAAGGCTTTGCCGATGGCGAGGACTTTTCGATCGACGATGCCCTGCGCAACCTTGAGCGGATCGTGTCGGTCACCGATCTGCCGGTGACACTCGATTTCGAGACTGGTTATGGCGCAACGCCAGCCGAGGTCGCGGCATCGGTGCGCCGCGCTGTGGATGCTGGCGCTGCAGGGATTAACCAGGAAGACCGGATGCCGGGTGAGAGTGCTTTGCTGCCGGTCGCGCAGGCGGCCGAACGCGTCGGTGCAGCGGCCAGCACTGGACTGTTCGTTAACGCCCGTACCGACGTCTATCGCGGGGTTAAGCCTGAAAACTATGGCCAGCACCTGATCGATGCCGTGCTCGAACGTGCCGAGGCCTATGCCAACGCAGGTGCGGGCGGTCTTTTCGTTCCGTTCCTAGGTGATCATGCGGCGATTACGGCGATCTGTGCCGCCTCACCACTTCCGGTTAACATCCTGTGGGGGCCAGGGCGCGGCACTCGCGCAGAACTGGCTCTCTGCGGTGTCGCTCGGATCAGCTATGGCCATGGCCCCTGGGCCGCCGCGATGGACTGGCTCGAAGGCCAGGCAAAGTCGGTCTTTGCTGGCGAGATCGTTCCCTACGCTGCAGGATAAGCGGATTGACGGTCTGGCCCCTGTGTATCAATACGGCAATACACTATTGGGGGGTTGAGCCGGATGACCGACGTTACCACTGTCGAGCCCAGCCGCCTGCGCCGGATCGTCGCCCATCCTGCCAGCCTGCTGCTGATCGGCTTTGCGCTGATGGTCGCAACCGGTGGGGTCTGTTCGGTCGTGATCAACAAGCTGTTCGGAACGTTCGATATCGCCCGCAACACCCCGCTCCGGATGATGGGGGCTGTTATCGTCGCCGCCATCTGCATCGCGGTCTACAAGGGCTACAAGCGCTGGATCGAACGGACCCCCGACCGGGAGCTGGAGTTCACCGGGGCCGGGCGCGAGCTGGCGCTGGGGCTGGGCGGCGGAGCGCTGCTGTTCACGATCATGACCGGGATCGTTGCCCTGCTCGGCGGGTTCGAGATCCTCGGCCTGCGCGGCACTGGCGCGATCTGGTCGATGCTTGCGGTGGCCGTGTTCAGCGGGGTGTTCGAAGAGATCCTGCTGCGCGGCATCGTTTTCCGTCACCTTGAAGCCTGGCTCGGCTCCTGGATTGCGCTGGCGCTGTCATCGGCGCTGTTCGGGGTGCTGCATATCATGAACCCGGGCGCGACCTGGTTTTCGAGCGTCGCCATCGCGGTCGAGGCCGGGATCCTGCTGGGGGCGGCCTATATGCTGACCCGGCGGCTGTGGCTGGCGATCGGCATCCATGCGGCCTGGAACTTCACGCAGGGCTGGGTCTTCTCGGTCCCGGTCTCGGGCGGCGAGGCGCCGCTTGGGCTGCTGATCACGCGCCGGCTCGGGCCGGACTGGCTGACCGGCGGGGATTTCGGGCTGGAGGCCAGCGTCGTGGCAATGGTCGTCGCCACGCTCGCCGGGGTGATCCTGCTGCTGATGGCCATCCAGCGCGGCCAACTGGTCCCCGCGCCCTGGCGCCGCCAGCCTAGCTGAGCATCGGCGGCATGCCGGGTTCGGCCTTGGCCATGGCCTGCTGATAGGCCGGACGCTGGCCGATCCGCTGGAGATAGGCGGCGATATTGGGATAGGGATCGAGCGATGCCCCGCCGAAAGCGCGCGAGGTCGTCAGGTTGAAGCCCATCATGATGTCGGCCGTGGTCAGGTTGCGGCCGCCGAAGAATTCCGCCTCACCCAGCCGCGCATTGGTCATGGCCCAGGCCTTGGCGACGCGATCGGCGACGAAGGGCGGCGTTTCGGCCGCACCCAAGGACTGGGCGACCAGGCCCATCATGCCGTTGGTCATGAACGTGGCGTTGGAAAAGTGGAACCAGAACAGGTGATCGGCAAAGTCCGGATCATCGACGCCTGGGGAGAGGCGGCAGCCGCCATACTTGCGGTCGATATATTCGCAGATCGCGCCGCTTTCACCCAGCACCAGGTCGCCATCGGTGATCACCGGTGCGATCCCCATCGGGTGCAGCGCCTTGTACTCGTCCGGCGCCAGCCGATTGTCCTCGCGGCGGCTGTAGAGCTTGAGGTCGTATTCGATCCCCAGTTCCTCGCACAGCCAGACGATCCGTTCGGACTGGGAGATACGCAGGTGATGGACAGTCAGCATGGGGACGATTCCTTTGCGAAGCGATGATTTGTCCGGCCCTGCCTATCACGCCTCCGGCTGGATGGAACAGGCAATCGTGGCAAGGTCAGCGTTACGCTCAAGTTGACACAGTTGACACTGAGTCCGCTTCGTCCAACAGGGCTGAAGTCTCGGATTTCCGGGGCTTGTGCGGGGAAAATGGGGGTGCGGGACGTCCTGCGCGAAAAAAATGCGCCACATGGCGCGGCGGGTCAGACCAGCCGGGGCCAGCAAACTACGATGGGAAAGAGCGGCCGCGAATGTAGCAGGCAGCGGCCATGTAGGAAAATCCGCACCCGACGCGCAGGACCGGATGGCTAAACAAAGCTGTAAGGATCGATATCCACCGCCACCCGCACCCCTTGCGGAAAGGCGAGCGCGCCGAGCCACTGGCGGATGATGTCTTGGAGCTGTGCTGAGCGGCGTGCGTTGATCAGCAGGCGATAACGATAGCGGCCGCGCAGCAGAGAGAGCGGGGCAGGGGCAGGGCCGAGGATCATGACGTCAGGCAAGTCTGGCCGCGCGCCGCCGATCTGGCGGGCTGCCTCGCGCGCCTCGGCCTCATCCTCGCTCGAGACGATGATCGCGGCCCAGCGCCCGAACGGTGGCGCTCCGGCATCGCGGCGCGCCTCGGCTTCGGCAGCGTAGAAGGCGTCGCGATCACCAGCGGCCAGCGCGGCGATCACTTCAGCTTCGGGATGGCGGGTCTGGATCAACACTTCGCCGGGCTTTACCCCGCGCCCGGCCCGGCCGGCGACCTGGGCGATCTGCTGATAGGTCCGCTCGGCTGCGCGCAGGTCGCCGCCTTCCAGGCCCATGTCGGCATCAATTACCCCGACCAGGGTGAGCTCGGGGAAATGATAGCCCTTGGTGACCAGCTGGGTGCCGACGATCACGTCGATCGCGCCGCCCTCGGCCCGGGCGACAAAATCGGCGATCTTTTCCGGGCTGTTGAGCGTGTCCGAGGTGGCAATCGCAATCCGCGCCTCGGGGAACAGTCCGCTGACCTCGTCGGCGATGCGCTCCACGCCGGGGCCGCAGGCGACGAGGCAGTCCGGCGTATGGCATTCAGGGCAGGCATCCGGCACTTCGGAGGCGTGGCCGCAGTGGTGGCAGGCCAGCCGCCGCGAAAGCCGGTGCTCGACCAGCCAGGCCGAGCAATTGGGGCACTGGAAGCGATAGCCGCAGTGGCGGCACAACGTCAGCGGCGCATAGCCGCGGCGGTTGAGGAACAGCAGCGATTGCTCGCCGCGCGCCAGCCGGTCTTCCAGCGCCTTGACCAGCGACGGGGCGAGCCAGTGCTGGCGGGCTGGCTCATCCTTGCGCAGATCGACCACTTCGATGTGGGGCAGAGTGGCCCCGCCGAACCGGCTGGGCAGGTCGATCTTCTTATAGACCCCGGCCTCGGCCAGTTGCAGCGATTCGAGCGCCGGGGTGGCGCTGGCCAGGATCACCGGGATCGCCTCGAACCGGGCGCGGATTACGGCGACGTCGCGGGCGTTGTAGCGCACCCCGTCGTCCTGCTTGAACGAGACCTCGTGCGCCTCATCCACCACGATCAGGCCGAGCTGCTTGAACGGCATGAACAACGCTGAACGCGCGCCGACCACAACCTGCGCTTCACCCGAAACGATTGCCCGCCAGGCCCGCCGCCGCTCGCTCTGCTTCAGGCTGGAGTGCCACAGCACCGGAGGCACGCCGAAGCGCGCCTCGAACCGGCGCAGGAAGTTCTCGGTCAGCGCGATTTCGGGCAGCATGACCAGCACCTGCTTGCGGTCCCGGATCGCGGCGGCGATGGCCTCGAAATAGCATTCGGTCTTGCCCGATCCGGTCACCCCGTCGAGCAGGAAGGTCTGGAATTTCCCAGCCCCCACGGCGGCCACGAATTCATCGGCGGCGGCTTGCTGCTCTTCGGATAGCTCCGGCTGGGCGTGATCGGGCCGGGCACGGGGATAGGCCCGGTCAAGGTCGACCGTCACCGGCTCCAGCATCCCGCCATTGACCATCCCGCGCAGCACGCCCTCGGAGACCGAGGCCAGCTCGGCCAGCTCGCGGATCGAGGCCTGCTCGCCCTGCAGGGCATCGAGCGCTGCGGCGCGCTGCGGGGTCAGGCGGGCGGGTTCGTGGCCCGAGAGGCGGTATTCGGTCGTGGTCCCGCCGCCGCGCAGCGCCGCCATCGATCCCAGCATCATCCGCGCCACCGAATTGAGCGGTGCGCAATAGTAATCGGCGGTCCATTCGACCAGCCGCCGCAGCGGCTCGGCAATCGGCGGAACCGGCAAGACCTCCAGCAGCGGGCGCAGTTTGCTCTCGGGCACTTCGGTGCCGTCCAGCCGCTCCGGCTCCCAGACGATGCCCAGCACCTGCCGTGGGCCGAGCGGGGCGATGACCACGTTGCCCAGCTGCACTTCGACGCCCGGCGGCACCCGGTAATCGAGCACCGACAGCACCGGATTGAAGACAAGGAGGCGGACGCGGCTCATGAGTCTCGTCCCTATGCGCAGAAACGGCGCTGGGGGCTAGGCCCTCGCCAAAGCCTTCCCTATAGCAATCGGGAATCGTTACCGGAGCACGCACCCGTGAAGTTCTTTGCCGACACTGCCGAAATCGCCGAGATCAAGGACCTGGCCGCCACTGGCCTGCTTGATGGCGTCACCACCAACCCCTCGCTGATTGCCAAGTCGGGCCGCGATTTCATTGAAGTGACGCGCGAAATTTGCGGGATCACCAGCGGCCCGGTCAGCGCCGAAGTGGTCGCGCTCGATCACGAAGGCATGATGCGCGAGGCCGAAATTCTGCGGAAGATCGCCGACAACGTCTGCATCAAGGTGCCGCTGACGATCGACGGCCTGAAGACCTGCAAGGCGCTGACCAGCGACGGCACCATGGTCAATGTGACGCTGTGTTTCTCGGCCAATCAGGCGCTGCTGGCGGCCAAGGCCGGAGCCAGCTTCATCTCGCCCTTCGTCGGCCGCCACGATGACAACGGCTGGGACGGGATGCAGCTGATCAGCGACATCCGCCTGATCTATGACAATTACGGCTTCCAGACCGAGATCCTGGTCGCTTCGGTCCGCCACGGCATTCACGTGCTCGAAGCCGCCAAGATCGGCGCCGACGTGATGACCGCGCCGCCTTCGGTCATCAAGAGCCTGTTCAAGCACGTGCTGACCGAAAAGGGCATCGAAGGCTTCCTGGCCGATTGGGCCAAGACCGGGCAGTCGATCTGATCGGGTAGACCATGGCTGACGACACGCCCCTCGATCGCTTCCGCTCTGTCCTGACCGGCGCCAGCCGGGCGATCGCGCATGAGCCGGAGCTGGAGGTGGCCTGGACGGCTGAGATGGCGGTCGCCAACGGCAAGAACCTGCGGGTGCCGATGCCGGGCCGCAACCTGCCGCGCGACCAGGCGATGGAAGCGCGCGGCCATGCGGATTCGATGGCGCTGCGGCTGCGCCATCACAACGAGGCGCTCCATGCCAAGGCTGCGCCCAGCGATCCCTCGGCCCGGGCCTGTTTCGACCTGGTCGAACAGGTTCGCTACGAGGCGCTGGGCTCCAAGGCCTATGCCGGGATGCGCGACAATCTCGATGCGGCGATGGCCGTGCGGATTGGCGGCGATCCGATCGCCCGCGCTTCCAGTCCGGACGAAGTGCCGCTGCCGGTCGCGCTCTCGCTCTTGCTGCGCGAACACCTTACCGGTCAGCCGGTGCCCGAAGCCGCGCGCAAGGGCACTGACATGCTGCGCGGCTGGATCGACGAGCGTGCTGGGACGGACTTTGACGCGCTGGCGCTGTCGCTCGATGACCAGAAGGCCTTCCAGGCGCTGAGCCTCGACATGCTCCAGCACCTCAAACTGACCCGCTCCGAGCCGATGGAAGCCGAACCCGAAGAGGGTGAGGACCAGGACGGCGAGGACGACAGCGAGGACAATCCCGACGCCGGCGATAGCCAGGAAGACCAGGCCCCCAGCGAAGTGGCCGGCGAACCGAGCGAAGGTGACGAGGAGGGCGAGGGCGAGGTCGAGCAGCAGGTCGAGGATGACAATGCCGAGGCCGAAGCCGGCGACGATGGCGAGGAGGGCATGCTCCCGGTCCGCCCGAACCGCCCGTGGACCGATATCCCGTCAAACTTCGACTACAAGGTCTTCACCGAGCAGTTCGACGAAGTCGTAGCCGCGCAGGACCTGTGCGACGAGGAAGAGCTGACCCGGCTGCGCGCCTATCTCGACGCGCAGTTGAAGGGCCTGCAGGGTATCGTCACCAAGCTGGCCAACCGCTTGCAGCGGCGGCTGATGGCGCAGCAGAACCGCTCGTGGGATTTCGACCAGGAAGAGGGCATCCTCGATGCCGCGCGGCTGGCCCGCGTGGTGATCTCGCCCGGCCAGTCGCTGTCCTACAAGGTCGAGCGCGATGTCGAGTTCAAGGACACCATCGTCACCCTGCTGATCGACAATTCCGGCTCGATGCGCGGCCGCCCGATCTCGATCGCCGCGATCAGCGCCGACGTGCTGGCCCGCACGCTGGAACGCTGCGGGGTCAAGACCGAGATCCTCGGCTTCACCACCCGCGCCTGGAAGGGCGGGCAGAGCCGCGAATCCTGGCTCGCCAATGGCAAGCCGGCCCAGCCGGGCCGCCTCAACGATCTGCGCCACATCGTCTACAAGCGGGCCGACGAACCCTATCGCCGCAGCCGCCGCAACCTGGGCCTGATGATGCGCGAGGGCCTGCTCAAGGAAAACATCGACGGCGAGGCGCTGCTCTGGGCCCACACCCGGATGCTCGCGCGGCCGGAAGACCGCCGGGTCCTGATGGTCATTTCAGACGGCGCACCGGTCGACGATTCGACGCTGAGCGTGAACACGGCTGGCTATCTCGAACAGCACCTGCGCCGGGTGATCGACTGGATCGAGCGCCAGTCGCCAGTCCAGCTCGTCGCCATCGGCATCGGCCACGACGTGACCCGCTATTACCGCCGCGCCGTGACGATCATGGATGTCGAGCAACTGGGCGGGACAATGATCGAGCAGCTGGCGAGCTTGTTCGAGGACGAGTAGGAAAAGACTATCGAGCTACTTCGTCTTATCCATACTGAGACCATCTAGAAGTTGCCGATATTGATTAATTGAATTGTCGAAAAAGTATATTAGCGGCGCTTCATAGGTAACCATATATAGTTTTCCGTCAATTATTGCTGCACTTGCTTCACCTTTTCGCCTAACATCATCTGATCCAACGAATGTATATCGAAACTCGACGCCCTTATGTCCAGCAAAAGATCCGGGTGAGACGCTTTCAATCTCGAAAATCGAGACATCTTTAGTGATTCGGTAAGTGCGTTCCAAAAAATTCGGAATGTCTGGAAGTAGGAAGTCTTTCGCAAACTTTGGGAGGGGGCGATTTTTCTTGTCCCTTTCTTTCAGGATTGGCTTCCCGCTTGGGACACCGGTATAGAACGTGACCGCATTGAGGAGCTCTCCGTCGAAGGTCCAAACTTCGGTCTGGGGTCCAGGTTTAGCGTTCAGCTTGTTCCAATCGGTCTGTGGTACGACGCGAATATTTGACTTGCCAATCACTTGCGTTTGACCTGCGCTTGCAAGTTTATTCGCAAAGGCTGGTGTTCCGGCAGCCAGAAAAGTCGCTAACACTATCTGGACGAGCAATGTTTTACGAGCAGTCAATTTATCATTGTCCCTAGAATTGAGGCGTCAGGAGCATCTGGTTTGCTTTTAAGATACTTAGATATGGCTTCCTTGCCGGCGCTTTGTTCTCCTGTGCGAAGAAGAGATAGTCCAAGGCCTCGATGGGCCTCAACTTTTCCAGCATCCTTCTCCAGCACCTGTCGGTAGAGTCCCGCTGCAGTCACAAGATCGCGTGGGTTGCCTCGGTTTCGGTAATTCTCAGCCTTTGCAAACAGCAGTTCAGGTGTCCAATTGTTGCCAGCAAGGCGCTCAAGTAGGTAGTCGGTTGCGCCGAAATCCCCTTCAGCTAGCTGATCAGCTAAGAATTTTTCAAACCATGGTGCGAGCGCTGAACGGTAAGCTTCGACGTTATCCACTTCTCCGCCTGGGACGCGATTTGCCATAAGGCTTAGACTGTCAGCTCGTTCGAGATTGGTAGGGTGCGAAGCAAAGTAGGCCAACCCGTCGTAACGTTTGAGTGGTTTTCCGCGGGCCTCTGCTGACCGGTCAGCTTCGTTCATCACGCCTCGCCAAACATCAGCAGCAGCTGACGAACGGTAACCTGCTGCCGCCATGTACGAGAACCCGAGGCGGTCAGAGGCTCGTTCATCTTCGCGTTTGAAATGATACAGGGTTCCGAGCACCGAGATTTCAAGGTCTTGATAGCTCTGTCCGTTGGTTGCGCCAAACCGCGCTGCGGTTGCCCCAAGCAAGGCCGACCAAGCCAGTAAATCACTGCTCGATCGGGCCCGCTTAAAACCAGCCAGTGTATGTCGGAGCTCGAAGTGCGCAAACTCGTGACCTAGCACCGAGGCCAACTCAGCCTCATTTCTCACTCTAAGGAGGAGGCCTGAGAACACCCGCATTGTTCCGTTCGGTGACATGCTCGCATTGAATACAGGCACGCGTAGCACGTACACTCGTACCGATCGGCAACGATCTTCGCCAACCGTTCTACAAAGAACGCCTCGAACATACGCGTTCAAGCTTTCATCACGAATGACTAATCTTGAGTCCCGAAGGACCCGTTCGTAATCGTCGTCGAGTGCCCAAAGCCCTTTCTCGTCAATTCCTTGCGGCTGATATGGGCCAGAATAGGTCGGGACAGTCCAATCCGTGTCCTTCTCGGGGGCAGCCGAGGCGCTTGCTGCGACAAGCGCAGTCAATAAAGCGGCGAGCCTTGCTACTGCTTTCACCGGCCGCCTGCTGTTTTACTGGTGGCCAACGGAAACTCTTCAAGAAGCTGGTTGACCCGCTTCTCGGCACCATCCGGTTCTCGAACGTTGCCACCCATGGCGTTGTCGGCATTGATCCAAACTAAATTGCCGGTCTTTGTTTCAATTAGGCCAGCATAACCTGCGTGCAGCCCTGAAGTAACGCCTACGCCTACCGCCGCAGCTGCGAGAAACTGAAAAATCTTACGTCCGGTTGACCCGTAGTGGTCTTCTGTGAGGATAAATAGAATGTAATCAGCTTGATCTGCGCCAGGTAGATCTCGAACTCCTGGTCCCAAAGACCACTGAAATACACCTTCGCGATTTTCACGTTTTTTAGTTTCTAGCCGATTTCCGGTAAAGAATTGATACGTGATTACGGATTGGGCTACGGCCCCAAAAAGTGCTTGGTATTCTCGAACAATCTGAGCCTTTTCGCCTGGTACATCTGGCATATACGTAACTTGATGGCCCAAGGAATTCTGCCGCATATTCAAGGCTGCTTCGATGTTCTTTCTAGCTTCCGAAGTCCACTCTGCACGTGGCTCGAATATGCCGCCAGTGGACTGTTCTCCTACTTTCACACTTGGGCGGAACAGAAGAATGCTGGCCGGTTTAGACGAGTCAAATGCAAAGCCATCACGAACCGCAGTTCGCTCTTGTGCTTCCGCTGCAGTTGCAAATGAATCGACATTAACAACGACTGCGAGAGCCGAAATTACAGCTAACTTTAAGATGTTCATCGCTGCCCCTCTCTGAGCTAAGAAGTTCTTCAATCGCTTCAGTTTGTCAACTCCGTGTCGAAAAAAAGGTCCAGTTGGGCGCTTTGCCCAAGGTCGCTGGACACCCCGCCAGCCGGCAGCGCGCTGTTTTGCATCTGCGGGGCCATCTTCGCGCTTGACCGGGCGATTTAATCGCTCAATTAAACGGTCATGACCAAAGCCAGCACCCCCACCGAAGCCGTCCTGACTCGCCGTTCGATCCGCTCGTTCAGCGACAAGCCCGTTCCGCTCGACCTGATCAAGCAGGTGATGGACACCGCCCGCTGGACGCCGTCCGGGTGCAATTTCCAGCCATGGGAAGGCGCGATCCTGACCGGTGAGCCGCTGCGCCAGTTGCAGGAGAAGATGCGGGGTACCCCGCCGCAGAACCCGCAGGAATATTCGTGGAGCGATCCCGAGGTCCTGCCGGAGTGCAAGGCCCGGCTTTCGCAGGTGGGCGCCGACATGTATGCGGCGATGAGCATCGAACGCGCCGACAAGGCCGCACGGGGTGATTTCATGGCGCAGAACCTGGTATCCTTCGGCGCCCCGGCCGTGCTGATGGTCTATTTCCCACGCGTCATGGGGCCGCCGCAGTGGTCGGACGTCGGCATGTGGCTGCAGACGATCATGCTCCTCTTCCGCGAGCAGGGGCTGGATACCTGCCCGCAGGAATTCCTCTCGCTCTATGCCAAGCTGATCAAGGACTTCGTCGGCGTCTCGGATGAGACCCACATCTTCTTCTGCGGCATCGCCATCGGCTATCGCGACGAGACGGACCCGGTAAACGGCTTCGATCGCAAGCGCGAGCCGCTGGAAAGCAAGATCCAGTTCCTGGGCTTTGAATAGGACCGCGCGGCCATGAATGTTTCCGAAGCAGTCGCCACCCGCCGCACGGTGCGGGCCTTCCTCGATAAGCCGGTCGATCAGGCGGTGCTGCGCCGGGTGCTGGAAAAGGCCCAGAATGCGCCGTCCGGCGGCAATACCCAGCCGTGGAACGCCACTGTTATCACCGGCGAACCACTGGCCAAGCTGCTGGCCGATGTCGCTGCGATTCTGCCCGAAGGGCCGGCGCGGCATAAGCCCGAGTATGCCATCTACCCGCCGGAGCTGGACGGTGCCTATGCCGAGCGCCGCAAGGGCGTGGGCGAGGCAATGTATGCCGCGCTGGAGATCCCGCGTGAGGACAAGATGGGCCGCCTGATGTGGTTCGCGAAGAACTTCCAGGCCTTTGGCGCGCCCGTCCTGATGCTGATCCACACCCCGCGCTACATGGGCCGCCCGCAATGGTCCGACATCGGCATGTGGCTGCAGACCGTCTGCCTGCTGCTGCGCGAGGAGGGGCTCGATAGCTGCCCGCAGGAAGCCTGGGCGATCTACCAGGAGCAGATCCGCGCCGTGGTGGATATTCCGGACGACCATATCTTTTTCTGCGGCATGGGTATTGGCTGGCGCGATCCCGCCTCGCCGGTCAACCAGTTCCCGGTGCCGCGCGCGCCGCTGGATGAAGCGATCCGCTGGGAGGGCTTCTGAGCCTCTCACTGCTGCTCTGGGTGCCGGTGACGATTGCCGCGGCATCGGCGCAGGTCTTTCGCAACGGGGCCCAGGCCGGGCTGACCAAGACCATCGGCATGCTGGGCGCGACCCAGGTGCGCTTCATCTTCGGACTGCCGTTTGCGCTGCTGTTCCTCGCGGCGGCTCTGGCGATCACCGGCCAGCCGCTTCCGGGGCTGACTGCTGTTTCGCTCCGCTGGGCAGCGCTTGGCGCGGTCTGCCAGATCCTCGGTACGGCGCTGATGCTGGTGGTGATGCACCAGCGGGCCTTCGGGGTGGCCTATGCCTATATCAAGACCGAGCCGGTGCTGGTGGCCGTGCTGGGTGTCCTGTTACTCGGCGATCACCTCAGTCCGCTGGCCTGGCTGGCGGTGGGCGTCGTGACCACCGGCGTGCTGGTCGCCTCGGTCAAGCCGGGGGAATACCGCAACCTTCTGAAGGAAGGGCGGATGATCGCGGCGGGCGTGGGGGCAGGCGGTCTGTTCGGCCTCTCGGCCATCGCCTTTCGCGGCGGGATCGGCGCGCTGGAGGGCGGCGATTTCCTGATCCGCGCGCTGACCGTGCTGGCGATCAGCCTGACGATCCAGGCGGGTCTCCTCGGCCTGTGGCTGGCCGCGCGTGACCGCGAAGCCTTCACCGGCAGCCTGCGGGTCTGGCGCACCAGCCTCGGCGCCGGGTTCCTTGGTGCCTTCGCTTCGGCCTGCTGGTTCACCGCCTTTGCCCTGACCCCGGCGGCCAATGTCCGCACTCTTGGCCTGATCGAGATGCCGCTCGCTGCGCTGTTCGCCGGGCGGCTGACTGGCAAGGCCACCAGCCGGCATGAGCTGGCCGGATTGCTGATCGTCATGGCGGGGGTCGGGCTGCTGCTCGCCTCGCTGGCCGCTTGACCGCGCCGCCTGCCCAAGTAAGGCGCTGGGGAATGACTACGACGCCCCTCAAGCTGTTCAACAGCCTGACCCGCCAGCTGGAAGAGTTCCAGCCCGTCCACCCGGGTGAGGCGCGCGTCTATTCCTGCGGGCCGACGGTCTACAATTACCCGCACATCGGCAACATGCGCGCCTATGTCTTTGCTGACGTGCTGGGCCGTACGCTGAGCTTCAAGGGCTATAAGCTGACCCACGTGATCAACATCACCGATGTGGGCCACCTGACCGACGATGCCGACGCGGGCGAGGACAAGATGGAGAAGATGGCGGCCGAGCGCGCCCAGTCCATCTGGGACATCGCGAAGCACTATACTGAGGCCTATTGGGCCGACGTGAAGGCGCTCAACATCCGCCAGCCCGCCAAGTGGACCATCGCCACCGAATATATCCCGGCGATGATCGACTTCGCCAAGTCGATTGCCGACAAGCACTGCTACGAGCTCGATAGCGGGCTCTACTTCGACGTTTCGACCGTCGCCGATTACGGCCGCCTCGCGCGCGCCGTCACCGAAGAGGGCGAGGGCCGGATCGACGAGGTGGACGGCAAGCGCAACGCGGCTGACTTCGCGATCTGGCGCAAGACTCCGGCCGGCGAGAAGCGCCAGATGGAATGGGATTCGCCCTGGGGCAAGGGCGCGCCGGGCTGGCATCTGGAATGCTCCGTCATGTCGGGGCAGGTGCTGGGTTTCCCGTTCGATATCCACACCGGCGGGATCGACCACCGCGAGATCCACCACCCCAACGAGATCGCCCAGAACCAGGCCTTCTGCTGCACCAACGGGCTGGATCAGGCGCGCAATTCCGGCGCCAATATCTGGATGCACAACAACTTCCTGATCGAACGCTCTGGCAAGATGAGCAAATCGTCGGGTGAGTTCCTGCGGCTGCAACTGCTGATCGACAAGGGCTACCACCCGCTCGCCTACCGGATGATGTGCCTCCAGGCGCACTACCGCAGCGAACTGGAATTCAGCTGGGAAGGCCTGCAGGCGGCGCTGGTGCGGCTGAAGCGGATGGTGATGGCCTATCGCAAGTGGGCCGACAATCTGAAGGAAGGGCGCATGACCCCCGGCGATTGCTGGGAGCGTGAGCGCGTGACCAATGCCTTGGTTGCCCGGTTCGAAGCAGCGATTTCCGGCGATCTCAACACGGCGGATGCGCTGACCGTGCTGGAAGAGACGCTGGCGCTGAAAGGCACGGCGCCGGAATGCGTCGCCACGGCAGCCGAACATATGGACCGGGTGATGGGCCTCAACCTTGGGTATCTGCAACGCACCGAGCTGCGCCTGCGCCCCAAGGCTGTGACCATCACCGAAGCCGAGATCGAAGCCGTGCTGACCCAGCGCAAGGAAGCCCGCGCTGCGAAGGACTTCGCCACGTCAGACCGCCTCCGCGACGAACTCGCCGCGCAGGGCGTTGAGGTGATGGACGGCGATCCGCTCGGCTGGGACTGGAAACTCGGCGAGTGAGCGCCGAGGCGACAGCCGCTTGCCAATCGGCAAAGCAGCGCTAGTCTAGTTGCATGCTGCAACCTATCGCCTGGATCGCTCTAGCCCTTGTCCATTTGATGCCAGCACTGGCGTTCTTTCGCCCCGCCACGCTGACCGCACTTTACGGCATCCGGCCCGATAATCCGCTGTTCCTGCTGATGCACCACCGCGCGGCGCTGTTCCTGGCCGTCTTTGTTGCTTGTCTGTGGGCGGCCTGGCGGCCCGAGGCACGGCAGCTGGCTGGGATCGTCACCGCCATCTCGATGCTCGGCTTCCTGTGGCTATACTGGCGCGCCGGTTCGCCAACGCCGCTGCGCACTATCGCCACGGTCGATCTGATCGGCCTGCCGTTTCTGGCCTATGCCCTGTGGGGAGCTTTCCGCCCGTCATGACTGTTGCCGTCCTGTCCGCCATCGCCCGCCCGATCCTTGAACCGCGTCTGCCGGACTGGATCGAGCCGCGCTGGTTCGCCACCACCGAAGAGCTGCTGGAGATCGCCGACCAGGCCGAGATCGGCTGGTTTGACCTCTACAAGAAAGAGGACATGGCCGAAGCCGCGCGGCGCGCGGTGCGGATGAAGTGGTTCAATTCGATCTATGCCGGCCTTGAGCACATGCCGCTGGCGCTGATGCAGGAGCGCGGCGTGGTGGTGACCAATGGCGCCGGGATCAACGCCATCACCATCGCCGAATATGTCGTGATGGGCATGCTGACCGTGGCCAAGGGTTACCGCGAGGTGGTCCATGCCCAGGATCGCCACGAATGGCTGATGGATTCGCCCGGCAAGCGCGAACTGTTCGGCAGCAAGGCGCTCTTGCTCGGCATGGGCGCGATCGGCTCGCTGATCGCCGAGCGGCTCGCCCCGTTCGGGGTCGAGGTGACCAAGGTCCGCCGCACGCCGGGTCCGGATGCCCTGGCCCCCGATCAGTGGCGCGCCAAGCTGGGCGAGTTTGACTGGGTGATCCTGGCCGTCCCCGCCACGCCCGAAACCGACGGCATGATCGGCGCGGCGGAGCTGGCGGCGATGAAAAGCGATGCCGTGCTGGTCAACATCGCCCGCGGCACGGTGGTCGATCAGGATGCCTTGGTCGAGGCGCTCAAGGCCAATCGCATCCATTCGGCCTTCCTCGATGTCACCACGCCGGAGCCGCTGCCGGCCGATCATGCGTTGTGGAGCCTGCCCAACGCCCACATTACCATGCACCTGTCGGGCCGCGCGCAGGACAAGATGTTCATCCGGTCGGTCGATCGCTTCCTCGTCAACCTGGAACGCTACCGCAAGGGTGAGCCGCTCGAGCCGATGGTCGATCTGCTGCGCGGCTACTAGCTGTCCTCCAGCAGCAGCAGCTCCAGTTCCACCACCATGCGCGGTTCGGGCAGGGCGGTCTGATCGACCGAGACGACCGAGGCATCAGCAACAAGCTGGCCGGGAATGGCGAATTCGTGATCGGGCAGGGCGGCGATCAGCGCTTCGGCCGCTGCGATTGCTGCCGCGCCGTTGAAGGCCAGCACGACCGTGTGGCGCGTGCCCGCGAAGGTCGCGCTGGCCCAGTTGCGTTCCGAATGGCGCAGCAGCTCGGCCTGGCCCTGGGCGAGATCGAACAGGGCTGAGAGCGCGAGAGCCAGGGGCGCCGGCCCTTGCGCTGGGCCGATGCGGCCAGGGTGCGGAGGATGGCCGGATCATGCTGCACTTTGGTTCTCCCGATAAATGTTCATGAAATGTTCCACACGCTTTTCCGTGGCGGTGCGCGGGCTGCGGCCGTTCCGCAGATCCTGGACGAAGCGCGGATCCTGCGCGGCGAGGCGGCCGAACTTGGTCCAGGGCATTCCGGTTTCGCGCAGGAATTGCTCGATCCGGCGTATCAGCATGGCAGCGTCTCCGTTGGTTGGGCGGGCCCCGATCCGGCGAATCGAACCGAAGGAATAATCCTGTTCTCTCTGGCGAAATCCTACTTGTCTAGGAAAAATACATCGTGTAGGAACAATTCATGGTTACCGCCGATCCGCGCCAGCGTTTGCTGCAACTCGCCACTGAGCGGGGCGCCAGCTTGTCTGCCCTGTCTGACCTGATCGGGCGAAATTCCACCTATCTTCAACAGTTCATCCGCAAGGGCAGCCCGCGCAAGCTGGAAGAGACTGACCGGCGCACGCTCGCCCGGTTCTTTGGTGTCGACGAATCGGAGCTGGGCGCGCCAGAGGAATTTTCCTCGCAACCTGCGGCCAAACCGGTCCGTGGCGATTGGGTCGACGTGCCGCGCTTGCCGCTGGGCGCATCGGCCGGGCCGGGGGTCTTGGCGCTGGAGGAATTGCCGATCGGCGCCTTCCGCTTCTCATCGCGCTGGCTGCGTGAACAGGGCCTCGATCCGCGCATGCTCTCGGCGATCCGGGTTGAGGGCGATTCGATGGAAGGCACCCTGCGCGATGGCGACGAGATCCTGGTCGACCGCAGCCCGCGCCCCTTGCGTGATGGCATCCACGTGGTCCGCACGGGTGAGGCGCTGCTGGTCAAGCGGGTCGACCTGGGGCGGCCCGGGACGATCACCCTGGTCAGCGACAATCCCGCCTATCGCCCGATCGAGCTGCCGGCTGAGGACGTGCAGGTGATCGGCCGCGTCGTGTGGAAAAGCGGCCGCCTGTGATGGAGCGCCTGCGCGTCTGGGCCAAGGCCCTGAAGCGCGATGTCATGGCGTTATGGCTCGCCGCACGCGATCCCCGGGTGCCGCTGGGGGCCAAGCTGCTCGCCGGGCTGGTCGCCGCCTATGCGCTCTCGCCAATCGACCTGATCCCCGATTTCATCCCGGTGCTGGGCTATCTCGATGATCTGCTGATTGTCCCGGCCGGGATCTGGCTGGCGGTGCGGATGATCCCGGCGGCGGTGTTTGAAGACTTGCGGCGTCGGGCCATTGACGAGGAACGTCCGGCCTCACGGGTTGGAATGGTGCTTGTCCTCACCGTCTGGCTGGCGGCTGGGATGGCGGCTTGGCTGTGGCTGGCTGACTAGCCAAACCCGAACAGGCTCGGGGCCAGTGCGTTCCACCACGCACTGCGCGCGACGAATGGCTCGGCAATGTGGATCGGTACCAGCACGGCGGTGGCCAGCCAGGTGATTGGATGGACGCGGCCCAGGGTTCGGCGGTCATGCAAAGCCAGCACAATCAGCGCTGCATCGGCGAACAGGTTGGGTGCCATATCGAGCCAGGGGTAAGGGAGCGGCATCTCCAGGAACCAGCGCGAGGCCGCCGGCCCCATCAGGTTCAGAATCGCGATGAAGGCCAGCCGCCGGTGCCACTCGATCCGGCGGCGCGTCTCGAAAATCGCCCAGGCCATAAACAGGGTGAACACCAGGATATCGACGAGGTTGTAGATCGCCCACTCGAACGGCAGGGGATTGCCGCTGGCAATCCGTCCTTCGATCGCCGCAACTGCCATCCAGAGCCCCAGCGGCAGCATGGCGCCGGCCAGTGCTATCCCGGCCAGGCCGACCTCGCGGTGCAGTCGGACATGGCCGCGTGCGACCAGCTGGGTCTGCAGCACGTACAGCCCGGTCCAGGCGAAGAAGGCCAGGCCGTGCAGGTGCCGCAGCAGCGAGAAGGTCTTCGTGCCGGTGACGAGCGGGATATAATAGGTCAGCGGAAAACTGAGCAGGATCACGGCAGCGATGACCAGGCCGGACCGGGCAAAGAATTGGTCGCGGCGCGCTTGCGCCCCGTCACTGGCACCTGTTGTCATGCTTGATCCCCCCATGGCCCGGGGCGAGCGTAACAAAACCGTCAGGCCCGCGATAGTGCGCGGGTCTTGCAATGATCCGGCCTGCCGTGCACATCCGCCCCATGACCGAAACCAAAGCCGAACCGCCGATGCGTGTGGGCATCGTGCCCGTCACGCCGCTGCAGCAGAATTGCTCGCTGATCTGGTGCACCAAGACCATGCGCGGGGCGCTGGTCGATCCGGGCGGTGATCTGGAGCAGCTCAAGGCGGCGGTCGCCAAGTGTGGGGTGACGATCGAGAAGCTGCTCGTCACCCACGGGCATCTCGATCACTGCGGGCAGACCGGGATCCTGGCCAAGGAACTGGGCGTGCCGATCGAAGGGCCGCATGAGGAAGACCGGTTCTGGATTGCCCAGCTCGATGACGACGGCAAGCGCTGGGGGATGGAAGCCAAGACCTTCGAGCCTGACCGCTGGCTGCAGGATGGCGACAAGGTGACCGTGGGTGAGCTGGAGCTCGATGTGATCCACTGCCCGGGCCACACGCCGGGCCATGTGGTGTTCTTCCACGCCCCGTCACGCTTTGCGATGGTCGGGGACGTGCTGTTTGCCGGATCGATCGGGCGGACCGACTTTCCCAGGGGCAATCACCAGCAGCTGGTCGATTCGATTACCCAGAAGCTCTGGCCGCTGGGTGAGGACGTGACCTTCGTTCCCGGTCACGGCCCCACCAGCACCTTTGGCGCTGAACGCAAGGTCAATGCCTACGTCAGCGATTACGTTCTCAGCTGATTACATCCGGCCGAGCACGACCAGCACGGCCACCACGGCCAGACCCAGCTGCGTCAGCATGGTGATCAGGGTGCCGACCATCCGGCCCTTGGCCATGGCTCCGGTGCCGTCCATGCCGAGGCCGTGAGCGACGCGGCCCAGCATGTAGATGCCGCCAACGATCGCCAGCCACTGGCCGCCCTTGCCAGCCAGTTCGATGCCCGCAATCAGCAGCAGCACCCAGGGTGTGTTCTCGACGAAGTTTAGCTGGGCCCGCATCCGCCGTTCCAGCAGGTCATGGCCGCCAGTACCGATGCTGATCCCGGCCTTGCCGCGCACTTGTCCGCAGCGGATAGAGAGCCACAGGTTGATGATTGCCGCCGCAGCAGCCAGTGACAGTGTAGTGGGTAACAACATAGACATGGTTCTCTCCCCTGTTGGAGGCGCAAAGGGCAGGACGGTGCTTGCAACCCGCGCAATATTCGCTATAGGCGCGCCTTCGCAGCCGCCGGCCCCTTGGTCCAGCGCGGCATACTTAGTCGACCATACGAATTTCAGGAACAGGTGCCGCGATGGCTGTCCCCAAGAGAAAAACGAGCCCGTCCCGCCGGGGCATGCGCCGCAGCCACGATGCGCTGAAGGTCGAAGCATTCCACGAATGCTCGAACTGCGGCGAGCTGAAGCGTCCGCACAATCTCTGCACTGCCTGTGGCCACTACAACGGTCGCGAAGTCATCGCCGTCGGACTTTAAGTCCAGTTAACGGGGGGAAAGCGCGATGAGCTTGCCGCGTATCGCCATCGATGCGATGGGCGGTGACGAAGGCGTTCGCGTGATGATCGAGGGCGCCGCGCTTGCGCGCCGGCGCCACGATCGCTTCAAGTTCCTGCTGGTCGGTGACGAGACGCGGATCAAGGCCGCGCTCGAGAATCACCCGAACCTGCGGGCTGCTTCCGAAATCCTGCATTGCGATGACGTCGTCTCTGGCGATGAGAAGCCGACTCAGGCGCTCCGCCGGGCCAAGACGACGTCGATGGGCCTTGCCATCAATGCGGTGAAGACCGGCGCAGCCGGGGCCGCCGTCAGCGCAGGCAATACGGGTGCGCTGATGGCCATGGCCAAGCTGGCGCTGCGGACCATGCCGGGGATTGACCGGCCGGCACTCTCGGCGCTGATGCCGACCCTGGGCGAAAATGACGTGGTCATGCTCGACCTGGGCGCCAATACCGAGTGCGATGCCCGCAACCTGGTGCAATTCTCGATCATGGGCGCGGCCTATTCGCGGATCATTACCGGCCGCGATCACCCGCGTGTTCGTCTGCTCAATATCGGTAGCGAGGAAACCAAGGGCACCGAGGCGCTGCGCGATGCGGCGGCCCAGCTCAACTCGCACAGCGAACTGTCGCTGAAGTTCGATGGCTTTATCGAGGCCGACAAGATCAATCGCGGCGATGTCGACGTGGTGGTGACCGATGGTTTCTCGGGCAACATTGCCCTGAAGGCGATCGAAGGCACGGCCCGGTTCGTGGCCGATCTGCTGCGCCGCTCGTTTGCCTCGTCGCTGCGCTCGAAGGTCGGTTTTCTGATCTCGCGCCCGGCGACCGAGCTGCTCAAGCATCACCTCGATCCCAACAACCACAATGGCGCGGTCTTCCTGGGGCTAAACGGCGTCGTCGTGAAGAGCCACGGTTCGGCCTCGGCGCTGGGCGTGGCCAATGCCGTGGCCGTTGCGGCGCGCCTGCTTGAGGAAAAGCTGACCGAGCGGATCCAGGCTGAGCTTGAGCATTTCGGCGCCGAATCGATCCGCAGCGGCGGCAAGGCGGCGGGATGATCCGTCGCTCCGTCCTTGTCGGCACAGGTTCAGCCCTGCCGGTTCGCGCTGTCTCCAACCTGGAACTGTCCGAAAGCGTCGATACCACCGACGAATGGATTGTCGAACGCACTGGCATCCGCTCGCGCTATCTGGCGGGCGAGGGCGAAACCACTTCGAGCCTCGCCACTGATGCAGCCCGCGCGGCGCTCGCCGCGGCCGGTCTCCAGCCGGCGGACATCGGCCTGATCGTGCTGGCGACCTGCACCCCGGACCAGACATTCCCGGCTTCGGCCACCATCGTGCAGGACCGGCTGGGCTGCCACGGCGGGATCGCTTTCGATGTCGGCGCGGTCTGCTCGGGCTTCCTCTATGCCGTCAGCGTGGCCGATGCGATGCTCAAGACCGGCGCGGCCGACCGCGCGCTGGTAATCGGCGCCGAAACGATGAGCCGCCTGCTCGACTGGGAAGACCGCACCACTTGCGTGCTGTTCGGCGACGGGGCCGGGGCGATCGTGCTGGAGGCCCGCGATGTCGCCGAAGACGGTCCGGGCATCCTGGCCAACAAGCTCCACGCCGATGGCGCGCACAACGAACTGCTCTATGTCGACGGCGGTCCTTCCACCACCGGCACCGTTGGCCACCTTCGCATGAAGGGCCGCGAAGTGTTCCGGCATGCCGTGGTCAACCTGGCCGACGTGCTGAACGAAGTGCTGGGCCACACTGGCTTCACCGCCGAGGATATTGACTGGGTCGTGCCGCACCAGGCCAATCAGCGCATCCTCGATGCCACGGCCCGCAAGCTTGGCCTGCCGCCGGAAAAGGTGGTCGTCACAGTCGATCGCCACGCCAACACCTCGGCCGCTTCGGTGCCGCTGGCGCTCGACGCCGCAATCCGCGACGGCCGGATCAAGTCCGGTGATCTCGTCATGCTCGAAGCCATGGGCGGCGGCTTCACCTGGGGTGCCAGCCTGGTCCGAATCTGACTTTCCCCTATCAAAGCAGCCAGTTTCAGGGGCTTTGATTGCATTCCTGCGACAATGCGCTATTAGGGAATTGTTGGGTCGTGCTTTTATGTTCTTCGAGGGGAGAAAGGCGCAATGCGCTCTATGCACACGTTGACCCGAGCCGACCTTGCTGAATCGATCAACCGCAAAGTGGGCCTGTCCCGCTCGGAATCGCTTGGCATGGTTGAAGCCATCCTCGATCACATGAGCAACGCTCTGGAAAAGGGCGAGAATGTGAAGATTTCTGGTTTCGGCACCTTCCTGCTGCGCGACAAGGCTCAGCGGATCGGCCGCAACCCGAAGACAGGCGTTGAAGTGCCGATCACCCCGCGCCGGGTCCTCACGTTCCGCGCCAGCCAGATGCTGAAGGACCGGATCGCCAAGGGTGAGCGGAACTGACCTCTTCTCTGCCGATTCGCAGGCTTCCGGGGCAGCCGCCCCGGGGCTTGGCGATGGCAAGGATGAGGGCGCGCTGCGCACAATTGGTGAGGTCGCCAAGGCGCTGGGCATCCGCCAGCACGTGCTGCGCTATTGGGAAGAACAGTTCCCGATGCTCAAACCGCTCAAGCGCAGCGGCGGTCGGCGCTATTATCGTCCTGAAGATATTGCCCTGGTCGAAACGATCGACCGGCTGGTGCACCGCGAAGGCTTTACCCTGCGCGGTGCCCGCCAGGCGCTGAGCAAGGGCAAGGCCCCCAAGGCCCAGCCTGCGCCGCCGCCGCCGAACCAGGCATCCGCGCCGACGCAGGACAGTGCCGCGCCGACTAACAATTTCGCCTACCGCGCGCGGCTGATTGCGCTGCGCACTACACTGGTCAAGGCGCTGCACGACAGCTAATCCCGCTCCATAGAGAGCGAGGATTCCCATGACTCAGACTTACGACGCCGACCTGGCGCTGTTCATCAATGGCAGCTGGAAGATCGGGGAAGGGCGCGACCTGTTCCCTGTGGTCGACCCATCCAGCGGTGAGACCATTGCCGAAGTGCCGCTGGCCAGCCCGGCCGATCTCGATGAAGCCCTGGCCGCTGCCGAGCGCGGCTTTGCGCTGTGGAAGGCCGCCCCGGTCGAACAGCGCGCGGCCGTGCTCAACAAGGCGGCTGCGCTGCTACGCGAGCGGGCCGATGGCATCGCCCGCATCCTGACGATGGAACAGGGCAAACCGCTGGCCGAGGCGCGCGGCGAAGTCATGTCGAGCGCCGCCCTGTTCGAATGGTGCGCGGCCGAAGCTTCGCGGATTTATGGCCGGGTGCTCGTCCGCCCGACTGGCCAGCGCGCGCTGGTCACCAAGCAGCCGGTCGGCCCGGTTGCGGCTTTCAGCCCATGGAACTTCCCGGTTTACCTGATGGCCAAGAAGCTTGGCCCGGCGCTAGCCACCGGCTGCTCGGTCATCGCCAAGCCGCCCGAAGAGACGCCGGGCTGCACCGGCGCGCTGGTCCGCTGCCTCTATGACGCCGGCCTGCCGGGTGACGTCGTCCAGCTGGTCCACGGCGTGCCCGATGCGGTCAGCCGGCACCTGCTGGCCTCGCCGGTCATCCGCAAGATCAGCTTCACTGGCTCGGTCCCGGTCGGCAAGCACCTGATGCGGCTGGCCGCGGATGGCCTGAAGCGCGTGACGATGGAACTGGGCGGCCATGCGCCGGTGCTGGTGTTCGACGATTGCGACCTGGAAAAGACGCTCGACATGGTCGTGCCGCAGAAGTTCCGCAACGCCGGCCAGGTCTGCGTTTCGCCCACCCGGTTCTATGTCCAGCAGGGCATTTACGATCGCTTCGTCGAGGGCTTTGCCGCCCGCACCGCCAAGGTGAAGACCGGCAACGGACTGGAAGGCGATACCAACATGGGCCCGCTTGCCAATGTCCGCCGGCCTGCCGCGATCGAGGCGCTGGTCGAGGATGCCCGGGCCAAGGGCGCTAGGGTGCTGGCGGGCGGGAGCCGCGGCAATGCCGGGTTCTTCTTCCAGCCGACCCTGCTGGCCGACGTACCCGACAGCGCCGACATCATGGCCAATGAGCCGTTCGGCCCGGTCGCTGTAGCGGCGCCGTTCACCGATCTGGACGATGCCATCGCCAAGGCCAATCGCCTGCCCTTCGGCCTGGCCGCCTTTGCCTTTACCGAGCAGATGCGCCGCGCCAACCTGATTGGCGATGCGCTGGAATCGGGCATGGTCGGGATCAATACCTTCGCCATCTCGGTCCCGGATTCGCCGTTTGGGGGCGTCAAGGATTCGGGCTTCGGCAGCGAAGGCGGGACCGAGGGGATGGAAAGCTACCTCGTCACCAAGGCGATCCACATGGCCTGATGCGGCGGGGGTGCCTCGCGGGGCACCCCCTATCGTTCCATCAGGCGGGTAGCAGGTCCTCGATCCCGTAGAACTTCGCTGCGGTGCCGGCATAGAGCGCGCGCTTTCCGCCGCGCTGGCGCCGTGAGTCAGGCGCTTGAAGGCGTTCCACAGCACGGCATAGCTCGCGCCCCACTTGTCGACCGGGTAGTTGCTCTCGAACATCCCGCGCTCCGGCCCGAAAGCTTCGATGCAGGTTTCAATATAGGGCCGCCACATCGCCGCGAGCGTCTCGGATGAAAGCCCCGCCGCCGGACCGTGATCGGGCAGGCCGGCGAAGGACATGGCGAGGCCGCCGAGCTTGATCGACACGTTCGGGCATTCGGCAATCGCGCGGATCTTGGCGCGCCAGGTGTCGAACCGCTCGTGCAGCTTGCCGTGGTAGGAGCCCATGCCCAGCGGCGTCCCGCAGTGGTCGAGCACGATCGGCTGGTTGGGGAAGGCCTTGGCCAGGCTCAGCACGTCATCGAGCTGGGCTCGAGCAGCCAGGCATCGAAAGTCAGTCCGCGCTTGCCCAGTTCGGCAAAGCCTTCGCGGAACTTGCTGTCGAGGTAGAGCCCGCCCGGATGATGGAACGGCGGGCCCAGCACGTCGGGATCGGCATCCCAGGCG
>JACDQK010000238.1 GCA_015657645.1 Novosphingobium sp. | reverse complement strand
CCGCCCTGCCCGCGCCGCTGCCCCCGCCGCGCGCTGCCGATGGGGCGATCTTCAATGCCAGCGCCGGCTATGCCGCGCTGATCCAGGGCCACCGCGCCCGTGCGGTCGGCGATCCGGTCACGATCCTGCTGGTCGAAAGCACCACCACGTCGAAATCGGCCGGGTCCAAGACCCAGCGCGGCGGCAATGCCTCGATCACCCCGCCCACGGCTGGGCCGCTGTCGTTCCTCAATCCCGACGCCCTTAAAGCCGGCAGCCAATCGTCGTTCAAGGGCGAGGGCAATGCGACCCAGACCAGCGCGCTGTCGGGCGAACTGGCGGTGACCATTGTCGAGGTGCGGCCGAACGGAACTGCACTGGTACGCGGAGAAAAGCGCTTGTTGCTGAGCCAGGGCCAGGAATGGATCCAGTTTCGGGGTATCGTCCGCCTGGCCGATCTCGATGCGGACAGCCGTGTCCTGTCCAGCCGGGTCGCCGATGCGCGGATCGAATATGCCGGCAACGGCGCAGTCCAGCGCGCCAGCCGCGAAGGCTGGCTGTCCAAGTTCTTCAACATGATCAGCCCGTTCTGATGGCCCGCTTTGTCACTCTCGTCGCGCTTGCCTGCGCGCTGGCCTGCCCGGTTGCCGCGCAGGCCGAGCGCGTCCGTGATCTCGGCGCGTTTCAGGGCGTCCGCTCCAACCAGCTGACCGGTTACGGCGTGGTCGTTGGCCTTGATGGCACCGGCGATGACAGCCTGGCCTATGTCACCGAGGCGATGCGCGGCGTTTCGGGCCGGGTCGGCGTGCAGCTGCCCGCCGGGGTCAACCCCAGCCTCAAGAACGCCGCTGCCGTGATGGTCACGGCTGACCTCCCGCCCTTCGCCAAGCCCGGCCAGCGGATCGATGTGACCGTCTCGGCGATCGGCAAGGCCAAGTCCTTGCGCGGCGGATTGCTGATCCTCTCGCCGCTCTACGGTGCCGACGGGCAGATCTATGCCATGGCCCAGGGCAACCTGGCGGTTGGCGGCCTGGGTATTTCCGGGGCCGACGGCTCGAAGCTGACTGTCAACGTGCCCACGGTGGGTCGCATCGCCGACGGGGCCAGCGTCGAGCGCAGCGTGGCGACCGGTTTTCAGACCGGCGACACGCTGCGCTGGAACCTGTTTGCCGCCGATTTCCTCACCGCCGCCCGGGTCCGCGACGCGATCAACGCGCGTTTTCCGAACTCGGCCCAGGTCGAGGACGGGGTAACCCTGGCGCTGCGCTTGCCGCTCGACGCCAATGCCCGCGCCAGCGCGATGGCGGCGATCGAGATGCTGGACGTGACCCCGGCCGAAACGCCGGCGCGGGTCGTGGTCAACAGCCGCACCGGCACGGTGGTGATCAATTCGGCCGTGCGGCTATCCCCCGCGGCGATCAGCCACGGCAAGCTGACCGTGCGGATCGATGAAAGCCCGCAGGTGATCCAGCCAGCCCCGTTCAGCCGCGGCCAGACCGCTCAGCAAGAGGATTCCAAGCTCTCCGCCGAGGAAGGCGGCAAGCAGGTCGCGCTGTTCCGCCCCGGG
>JACDQK010000237.1 GCA_015657645.1 Novosphingobium sp. | reverse complement strand
GATCGATCCGGAAGATATCGGCACCCACGATCACCTCGTCCTTGAAACCGCCTCGGGCCACGTCCTCGCGCTCAACGATCCGCGCCGGTTCGGCTCTGTCGATCTGGTGGACGAGGCGGCGCTTGGCGAATGGCCCGCCTTCGCGGCCATGGGCCCCGAGCCGCTGGGTGAGGAACTTACCTCCGCCCATCTCAAGGCCGCACTCGCTGGACGCAGCGCGGCAATCAAGCTGATGCTGCTCGACCAGCGGATCGTCGCGGGGCTGGGCAACATCTATGTCTGCGAAGCACTGTTTCGCGCCGGGATCGATCCGCGCAAGGCGGCAGGCCAGGTTTCGGGGCCGGCGCTGACCCGGTTGGTCCCCGCGATCAAGGCGGTGATTGCCGAGGCGATCGAGGCCGGCGGATCGAGCCTGCGCGATTATGCCCAGCCGGATGGGCAACTGGGCTACTTCTCCAAGCAGTTCGATGTCTATGATCGGACGGGGCAGGAGTGCACTCGCTGCGGCGCGCCGGTGCAGCGTTTCCCCCAGGGCGGCCGCAGCACTTGGCACTGCGTGAAGTGCCAGAAGTAGGGTTCCTGTCCGCCTGACGGCCTTGGCATCACCGGCCCACGCCCTCACCCGGCCTCCCAGAGCATACCATCTCGTTGGGAGGCCGGGTGAGGGCGTGGGCCGGTGATGCCAAGGCCAAGCCGGATGGCTTGGCCGCACCGCCAAGAACTCTCTCTGGTTGACGATTCGGCTTTGCCCAGTTAAGGGCCGCGCTTTCCGCGGGCATGACTCGTTCAGCGCCCGCGATTTTGTGCGAAATTCTAACCAGAATCGGGCTGCACCTGGCAGCCGCAAGAAGGACTGACATGGCCAATACGCCGCAAGCCAAGAAGCGCATCCGTCGCAACGAGAAGCGCGCAGAAATCAACGGCAACCGTCTGGGCCGTATCCGCACCTTCGTGAAGAAGGTCGAAGCCGCCCTCGCCGGTGGTGACAAGGCTGCTGCCGCTGAAGCCCTGAAGGCTGCCCAGCCCGAACTGCAGCGCGGCGTGGCGCGCGGCGTGCTTCACAAGAACACCGCTTCGCGCAAGTTTGCGCGGCTGACCAAGCGGGTTGCCTCGCTCTGATTCGAGCCGCCGATTCGCGGATCGGCAGCACGAAATGGGAACAACCCCAGCAAGGGGCCGGTGGTTCAACCACCGGCCCTTTTGCTTTGTGTCGAAGCGGGATTTTTGCGGCATCGCAACAATCCAAGGATTCCCGCGATTCGCACCGTGCCCCGGGAAAATCCTTATGCCTAACAAGCGTTTAGATTTGGGCTGCGGGAATGCCCTGAGCGGGGGTGAGTCAAGGCTATTTATTTCAGTTTTTTTGCAATCCGCGCCTTGCCCTGCGCGCTGATGGGGGCATAACACCTCTCAAGCCCAGCGCAGATTCTGCAATGGGACTTGCACAAATGATCTGACGACCAATCCGGTTTTTGGGGGCCGGGGAGGGATTGGTTCCGCCCTTCAGTGAGGCGCGGGACGGGCGACGTATTATTGGGGGCCGTAGGGGTGTCGGGACCAAGTATTGGCAATTCGCGCGGTCCAGCCGCGCCGGGCGGAGCTGACGCAGAGCGCATGATGGAAGAACAGGAAGCGCTCGATCTTGCCGCCGACTGGGCTGACATCAGCCGTGGTCTGCGCAAGGATCTTGGCAATCAGCTTTACAGCCAGTGGATCAAGCCGATCCAGTTGGGCGCGCTCTGCAAGGAGAACGGGACGCTCGACCTCTATCTGCCGAACGAATTCTCGGCCAACTGGGTCTCGGACCGTTTTGCCGACCGGCTCTCGCTGGCCTGGAAGATTGCCCGGCCCGATATCCGCAATGTCCAGATTGGCGTCCTGCCCGGCCGCCGGGCGATGCCGGGCTTGCGCCTTGGCCGCGAGGAAGGCCGCCGCGCCGCCAACGATGGCGCGCCGCAGTCGCAGCCGGGCGATGCCCTCGGCATGGGCGCAGCTGAGCTGGGCGCGCTGGGCCAGGGTCCGATCGGCCTTGACCCCTCGCTGACCTTCACCAGCTTCGTGACCGGCTCGGCCAACGTGTTGGCCAGCAATGCCGCGCAGCGCATGGCCGCGCCGGAAACCCCGCAGTTCGCGCCGCTCTATCTCAAGGCGGCGACCGGCCAGGGCAAGACCCACCTGCTCCACGCCATCGGCCATGCTTATCTGGCCAACCACCAGCGGGCGCGGATCTTCTACTGCTCGGCCGAGCGCTTCATGGTCGAATTCGTTCAGGCGCTGCGCCAGAACCAGACGATCGAGTTCAAGGCCCGGCTGCGCGGGTTTGACCTGCTGCTGGTCGATGACATCCAGTTCATCATCGGCAAGGCCTCGGCCCAGGAAGAGCTGCTTTACACGATCGATGCCCTGCTGGCCGAAGGCAAGCGGCTGGTCTTCGCCGCCGACCGCGCCCCGCAGGCATTGGACGGCGTCGAGCAGCGACTGCTCTCGCGCCTGTCGATGGGCCTGGTTGCCGATATCCAGCCGGCCGATATCGAGCTGCGCCGCTCGATCCTCGAGCACCGCCTCCAGCGCTTTTCGCCCAGCCACGTGCCGGGTGACGTGGTCGAATTCCTCGCCCGCACGATTAACCGCAATGTCCGCGAGCTGGTTGGCGGCCTCAACAAGCTGATCGCCTATGCCCAGCTGACCGGTCAGGCCGTGTCGCTGCAGCTGGCTGAAGAGCAGCTGACCGACATCCTCTCGGCCAATCGCCGCCGGATCACCATCGACGAGATTCAGCGCACCGTCTGCCAGTTCTACCGGGTTGACCGGACCGAAATGGCATCGAAGCGCCGCGCCCGTGCCGTGGTCCGTCCGCGCCAGGTGGCGATGTACCTCGCCAAGGTGCTGACCCCGCGGAGCTATCCGGAAATCGGCCGCAAGTTCGGCGGGCGCGACCACTCAACCGTGATTCACGCCGTACGCCTGATCGAGGACCTGCGGACCCGCGACGCCGATATGGACGGCGACGTGCGCAGCCTGCTGCGCCAGCTGGAAAGCTGAGCGCCCTTCCACTGCCCATGAACCGTTGATCCACGGCCCGTGCACAGACTTGTGCACAGGGTGGTGAACAGCCGCGCCTATTCGGCCAACAGCGTCGACAGCGCCGCTGCCATGCGCGGGGCGATCTCGTCCTCGCTGCAGATGTCGACCAGCGCCAGCCCGTCGATCACGGCGATGACGGCAGCCGCCGTGCCTGCGCGGTCGGCTCCTTCGGGCAGGTCAAGCCGGCCATCGACCCAATGCCGGAAGCCGGCCATGACCTGGGCGACGATGGCCGGGAATGGCGCCTCGCCCCGCGCGGCGGCGGCCACCACCTCAACCCATAGCCGCATGAACCGGCGCATTTCGGGCCCAGTGGTAAAGGCCGCGGCGCGGCGGACCAGTTCTGCGGGTTTCAGCGGTGCGCCATCGGGAATCGCCTCGGCCAGCCGCACCGACAGCTCACCGGCGACGCGTGCCATCACGGCGGCCAGCACCTCGGCCTTGTCGGCAAAGTAATAGAGCAGCATCCGGTCGCTCACCCCGGCGGCAGCGGCGAGCTGGCGCAGGCTGGTGCGCGCCAGGCCATGCTCCAGCAGGTGCCCTGCCAACCGCTCGATCACGGCTTCGCGCTGTTGGTCCCTGATGCTCATCTTGGCCCTTGTAGCACTCGCTACATTACGTTACCATGTAGCAGTTGCTACAAGGAGTCGCAGCATGACCCTGTTCCGCCTGTTCCTCGCCACCTGCCTGGTCGCGATCACTGCCTATACCGCGGTTACCGTCGCCAACCATGGCTTCAATCTGCTCCCGGTCTTCTTCGGCGACATGGCCGAAATGGGCTGGCCGGGCCAGTTCAACCTCGATTTCATGTGCTTTTTGGCCCTGTCCGCCTTGTGGGTGGCCTGGCGGCATCAGTTCAGCGCGAGCGGCCTTGCACTGGCAGTGGTCGCCTTCTTTGGCGGGATGTTGTTCCTGTCGATCTATCTGCTGGTCCTCACTGGCCGCGCGCGTGGCGATATGAAGGTGCTGCTGCTGGGCGAAGGGCGCGCAGCATGAGCGCGACTCCGCTCGAAGTCGCCAAGGCCTTCCTCAAGGCGATGGAACCGCTCGACTATGATCGCGCGGTCACGCTGGTCGCGCCCGATTGCGCCTATACCAATCCGCCGCCGATCGGGACGGTGCACGGGCCGCAAGGTATCCGCGCCGTGCTTGAGCCGTTTTTCGCGCCCACCCTGGAGAACGAATTCCGGATCCTGCGCGAGGCGGCCAATGGCCCGGTGGTGATCCTTGAGCGGCTCGACCGGCATCGGCTGGCCGACAAGTGGGTCGAACTGCCAGTGACCGGCGTGTTCGAGATCCATGACGGCCTGATCACCTATTGGCGCGACTATTTCGATGCCGCGACGATCCTGTCACAGTGGCCCGCGCCGGGAAGCTGACCGGCCAGGAGACCGCCATGGACGCCCTACGCACCGCTGATAGCCAGTTCGCCGGCCTGCCGGACTTCGACTTCGCGCCGCACTACGTCGATGATATGCCGGGCTATGCCGGTCTGCGGGTCCATTATCTCGATGAGGGTCCGGCCGGAGCGACCGAGACGTTCCTCTGCCTGCATGGCCAGCCGACCTGGTCCTACCTCTACCGCAAGATGATTCCGGTATTCGCCGGGGCCGGTCACCGGGTGATTGCCCCAGACCTGCTGGGCTTCGGCCGGTCGGACAAGCCGGTCGACGAGGCGGTCTATACCTTTGCCTTCCACCGCGGCCTGCTGATGGCACTGATCGAGCGGCTGGACCTGCAGCGGATTACTCTGGTCTGTCAGGATTGGGGCGGAATTCTCGGCCTGACGATCCCGCCCGCCATGCCCGAGCGGTTCGAGCGGCTGCTAGTCATGAACACCACGATCCCGCTCGGGGCTCCAGTCAGCGATGGGTTCGACCGCTGGCGGACTTACAATCGCAGCCAGCCGGACCTCGATATTGCCGCGCTGATGCAGCGTTCGCAGCCCGACATGACCGACGCTGAAGCCGCCGCCTATGCCGCCCCCTTTCCCGATGCGCGTTACAAGGCCGGAGTCCGCCGCTTTCCCGAACTGGTCATGACCGATCCCGGCATGGCGGGCATCGCCGAGGCCAAGCGGGCGGCTGAGTTCTGGCGGGATGAATGGTCGGGGCCGAGCTTCATGGCAGTGGGCATGGCCGATCCGGTGCTGGGACCGGAGGTGATGGCGCGGCTGCGCGCCACAATCCGCGGCTGCCCGCCCCCGCTCGAAGTGGCCGATGGCGGGCACTTCGTCCAGGAAAAGGGCGAAGCGATCGCCCGAGCTGCCCTCAAGGCGTTTGGAATCTAGCGCCTAGGCGGTCATCCCGCCGTCGACGATCAGCTCGCTGCCGGTGGTGAAGGCGGCGCGGTCGCTGGCGAGGAAGACCACGGCATCGGCGACGTTCTGCGGCTCGCCCAGATGGCCGAGCGGGTGCGCGGCGGAGACGGCGGCCAGGCTTTCGTTGTTGCCCACGCCCTGCGCGCCGGCGAAATCGTCGATCAGTTTGCGGCCCATGGCGGTGTCGATCACCCCGGGGTGGACCGAGTTGACGCGGATGCGGGCGGCAGCGAGCTCCTTGGCGGCGCCCTTGGTGAACAGCCGCACCGCGCCCTTGGTGCTGTTGTAGCAGCTTCCCCCGACGGCCCTTCGATCCCGGCGACCGAGGAGAGGTTCACAATCGCCGTGCCGCCGCGCCACAGATGGGCGCGTTCGGCCAGCATCGGGATCGCCGCGCGGGTGCCGAGGAACACGCCCTCAACATTGACCGCGTGGAGTCGCCGCCAGTCATCGAGCGTCGTCTCGAGGATCGGCTTGAACAGCCACAGCCCGGCATTGTTGACCAGCACGTCGAGCCCGCCAAGTTCAGTGCGGATCCAGTCCATGGTCGCGGCCCAGTCGGCCTCGCTGGTGACATCCTGCGCGCGGGCGATCCCGCCGATCTCGGCGGCAAGGTCCTCGGGTGCCCTGAGGTCGGTCACCGCGACCTTCGCGCCTGCTGCTGCGAGCGCGCGGGCTGTCGCGGCGCCAAGCCCTTGCGAAGCCCCGGTGACCAGCGCGATCCGTCCGTCCATGTCACCCATGGCTCAGGCCTCCTCTGCGAGCCGCGACAGTTCGTCGCGCAGTTCGCGGCGCAGGAATTTGCCGTTGGCATTGCGCGGCAAGGCCTCGGCGCGGAACCAGACGTAGCGCGGCACCTTGTGCTTGGCCATGACAGTGCCGCAGTGCGCGCGCAGGCCTTCGGCATCGAGCGTCTCGCCGGGCTTGAGCACCACGGCGACGCCCACTTCCTCGCCCAGTCGCTCGTCCGGCACGCCGAAGACGCAGCATTCGGCCACGGCGGCATGGCGATAGATCCCGGCTTCAACCTCGGTGCAGAACACATTTTCACCGCCGCGCAGGACCATGTCCTTCTTGCGATCGACGATATAGATGAATCCGTCCTCGTCGATCCGGGCAACGTCACCGGTATGGAGCCAGCCGTCGGTGAAGGAGGCTTCGTTGGCATCGGGGCGGTTGATGTAGCCCTTGATCACCGAGGAGCCCTTGACCCACAGCTCGCCCACTTCGCCCTGCGCCACGGCATTGCCATCATCGTCGACGCACTTGACGTCGAAGTTGGGCATGGCCGGGCCGGCGCTGCTGGGCCGGTCGACGAAGAAATCCCCGCCGACCGAAGTGATGATCCCGCAGGTCTCGGTCATGCCATAGCCAGTCGAGGGGCGGGCCGAGGGGATCTTGCGGTCGATCGCGCCAACCTGATCGGGCGGCACCTGCGCCCCGCCGCCCGACATGTTGAGCAGGCTGGAGGTATCGTACTTGTCGAAATCCGGGTGGTTGATCAGCTCGCGCGCCATCACCGGCACGCCCGACAGACCGTTGCACTTCTCCGCCTCGATCAGCTTGAGCGCCGCGCCGGCGTCCCAGCGGTACATCAGCACCATCTTGCCGCCCTGAGCCGTGGCGGCATAGGCGGCGCAATTGTTGGCGGTGACGTGGAACAGCGGCGTGGTGACCAGCGTCGCCGGGATCGGCGGTTCGGCCGGGATCGCTGCCCCGCCGCCGCGCTCGGTCGCCATCCCGCTCGAGGCACCGGCGTAAAGCAGGTTCATCAGGTTCGAAATGCAGCCGCGGTGGGTCAGCTGGGCACCCTTGGGGTGGCCGGTGGTGCCGCTGGTGTAGAAGATGCAGGCATCGCTATCGGGATCGACCTTGACCTCGGGCATAGCGCCGGGGTGGGCGATGACCGCGCTGTACGCGGTTGTGCCCGGAGCCTCGGCCCGCACTGCCACGGTCGGGACCTTGGCGGCGGCCTCGGAGCATTCGGCCAGCCGCGCCAGCCGCTCGGCATCGGCGAAGATGACCGTGGGGGTCGAATCGGCCAGCGCGTAGTCCAGCTCTTCGGGCGTCCACCAGGCGTTGGTGCCGACAGCCGCCACGCCCAGGCACAGGCAGGCCCAGTAGATCAGCATCCATTCGGGGTAATTGCGCATGGCGATGGCGACACGGTCACCTGGGCGCACACCCTGGTCCCACAGCCAGGCAGTGATGGCGCGAACCTGGTCGTGCGCCTGGGCATAGGTCAGCCGCTCACCCTCATAGATGGTGTAATCGCGCGGGCCGAAGGCAGCGGTGGAAAGCCAGAACTCGCGGCCCGAGGGGGGCGCATTCTTGTAGACCTTCATCGTGTGGCCCAGGACCTGGGCTTCGACGATTTCGAAGGGGCCGCCAGGGCCGGTCAGTTCGCTGCGCACCTGGCGCAATTGTGCGTAATGCATGCCTCGTCCCGTATTGGTTTTAATTGATCAGTTAGGTGCCGCATCGGCGGGGGCTGGGCAAGAGACTTCCTTTGCGACGCGGGTCAAACGACCCTAAGGAACGCCGCTATGACGCTCACGCCGGATCGCCTCGATCGCTTTGCCCGCCACATCGTCCTGCCCGAACTGGGCGGGGCCGGGCAGGTCGCGCTGAGCGCAGCCCATGTCGTGCTGGTCGGTTGCGGCGGGATCGGCTCCCCCGCGCTGCAGTACCTGGCCGGGGCGGGGGTTGGCCGGCTGACGCTGATCGATGACGATGCGGTCGATCTTTCCAATCTGCAGCGCCAGACGATCTTTGCCGAAGCCGATCTGGGCCGGCCAAAGGCCGAGGCAGCGGCGGACTGGGTGCGCCGGTTTGATGGTGCCATCGAGGTGCGCGCAGTCGTCGGGAGGTTGGGGGGGGCTAAACGCCGCGCCGCTCCTCGAAGGCGCGACCCTTGTGCTCGACGGCTGTGACAACTTCGCGACTCGCCTCGCCGTATCAGATGCCTGCGTAAAGCTGGGCGTGCCGCTGACCAGCGCGGCGCTCGGCCGGTTCCAGGGCCAGGTCGCCAACTTCGCCGGGCACCTGGAAGGCCAGTCCTGCTACCGCTGCTTCGTCGGCGATGCCTTCGATGCCGAAGATTGCGACACCTGCGCCGCCGATGGCGTGCTGGGGGCCATGGCCGGCTGGGTCGGGACCTTCGCCGCCATGCACGCGGTGCGGGTGCTGACCGCAGGCCACGCGGCGATGGGCGATCCGCAGTGGGGCAAGGTTCACTTGCTCGATGGGCTGACGCCGGCGCTGCGGACGATGCGGATCGTTAAGGACCCGGAGTGCCGGGGCTGCTCAGCCGCTTAATAGCTGGCGCCGTCGATCTTTTTGCGCGGCAGATCCTCCCACAGCGCCGGATCGAACAGCCGCAGGTTGACGCCGACGCGGGGATAGTCCGGATCGATGGCTGTCCAGTGGGTGACATTGCCGCAATTGGCGCAGCGCCAGGTCGTCAGTGTCCGGTCGCCCTGGACATAGCCAGCCAGTTCGCCGGTCACGCGCAGCTGCGCTGGCGGGCAATAGTGCCACGCCGCGGCCACGCGGCGGCACAGTGAGCAGTTGCATTCGGCAGCGTCCGCCGGCTCACTGTCCATCTCAAGGTGAACCGCACCGCAGTGGCAGGTGCCCTCGTGGATGGTCACTTCAGCATTTCCGCCACCCATTCGGGCACGACTTCGGTCGCCGGGCCAAGCCGGGTTTCGTGGAACAGCGCGGAGCCCTGGCTGCGCTCCAGGTTAAGCTCGAGCGTCTGGATGCCCAGCTCGCGCGCGTTCTGGACCAGCCCGGCCGCCGGATAGACCGCGCCCGAGGTGCCGATCGAGACGAACAGATCGGCCTCGCGCAGCGCGCCGTAAATCTCGCCCATGCGGTAAGGCATTTCGCCGAACCAGACCACGTCGGGCCGCAGCGTGCGGGCCTGGCAGACCGGGCAGGGCGGGCGGTCGAGCAGCGGCCCACGCCAGTAGGAGCGAACATCGCAGGATGTGCACCAGGCCTTCAGATGCTCGCCATGCATGTGCAGCACCCGCCGCGCCCCGCCGCGCTCATGCAGGTCGTCGACATTCTGCGTGACGATCAGGAAGTTGCCCTTCCAGCGCATATCGAGCTCGGCCAGCGCCAGGTGCGCGGCATTGGGCACTTTCTCCTGAATGGCTTCGCGGCGCATGTCATAGAAGCGCAGCACCAGGTTCGGATCGCGGGCAAAGCCTTCGGGCGTGGCGACATCCTCGACCCGGTGCTGTTCCCACAGGCCGCCGGCCGAACGGAAGGTGTCGATGCCGCTTTCGGCGCTGATCCCCGCACCGGTCAGGATCACGATGTTGCGGATTTGGCTCATGTCGCCCATGAAGCACGCCTCGAGTGGGGACGGCAATGGCAAGAATCGGGATTATCGGCAGCGCAGGTCGCATGGGTCAGGCTCTGGCCGACGCCATCGCGGCGGCGGGGCAGGAACTGGCTGGCGGGGTCGATCAGGGCGGCGATCTGGCGGCGCTGGCGGCGCAGAGCGATGTGCTGGTGGATTTTTCTGCGCCAGCGGCACTGGAAGGCAATCTTGACGCGGCTATGGCGTCGGGCGTGCCGATCGTTGTCGGCACCACGGGCCTGGAAGAGCGCCACCACTGGCTGTGCGACAGCGCGGCTGAACACATCGCGGTCCTCCAGACCGGCAATACTTCGCTCGGCGTCACCCTGCTGGCGCATCTGGTGCGCGAGGCGGCAAGTCGGCTGGGCGAGGACTGGGATATCGAGATTTCGGAAACCCACCACCGCATGAAGGTTGATGCGCCGTCCGGCACGGCGCTGCTGCTGGGCGAGGCGGCGGCAGCAGGCCGTGGGATCGACCTCGCCGGCCACAGCGCGCGCGGGCGTGATGGGATCACCGGCGCGCGCCAATCGGGCGAGATCGGCTTTGCGAGCCTGCGCGGCGGCTCGGTGGCGGGCGATCACACCGTCCATTTCCTCGGTGCGGATGAACGCCTGTCGCTCACGCACCTGGCCGAAAACCGCACGATCTTCGCCAAGGGCGCGGTGCGGGCGGCGCAGTGGCTGGTGGGCCAGCCGGCTGGGCGCTACGGCATGGGTGAGGTACTGGGGCTCTAAGCTTGCGCGCTTTTCCGGTTTCTGTATTATTCTATTAATACAGTCTATCGGGGGAAGAGCCGCAAATGTCTGCCAACCTGACACCCGCCGCCGAAACGGCGCGCTATATCGACAGCCTGGGATCAGAGGCGCTGGCCAAGGCCCAAGCCTATACTACTGGCAATCACTGGCTGCTGCTGGCTGGGCTAGCCGTATCAGTGCTGGTGGCCTGGCTGATCGTGCGATCAAAGCTGCTCGACCGTCTGACCACCAAGCTTTCGGGGCGGAGCTGGGCGCTGATGACCTTCGCGGTCAGTGCCGTCTGTTTTGCGCTGGCCGATCTGATTGCCCTGCCTTGGACACTCTACACCGATTGGCAGCGCCAGCATGCCTATGACCTGTCGAAGCAGCCACTGGGCGATTTCCTGGGGCAGTGGGCGCTGAGCGAGGCGATCTCGGTCGTGCTGGCCGGCCTGTTCATGCTGGGCGTCTATGCCCTGATCCGCAAGACCGGTGCCCGCTGGTGGCTATGGGGCGGCGGTCTGGCGGCGGCCAGCATGGCGCTGATCATTCTGGCTGCGCCCAGCGTGATCGAACCGATGTTCAACGAATACAAGCCCGTCCCGAAGGGCGAAGTCCGGACTGCGCTGGAGAAGATCGCCGACGATGTGGACATCCCGCATGACCGGATCTTCATGTACGACGGCTCGCGCCAATCCGAGCGGTTCACCGCCAATGTATCCGGTATCGGCCCGACCGCGCGAATTGCGATCAGCGATGTCGCGCTCAAGGAAGCTTCGCTGGCCGAGGTACGGGCAGTGACTGGGCATGAGGCCGGCCATTACAAGCTGGGCCATATCTGGCGCTATGTAGTGATCTTCCCGCTGCTGGCGATGGTCATGTTCTTCCTGCTGAACCGGCTGTTCGTCCCGACCGCCCGGCTGCTCGGCAGCGACGCACAGCTGGGCGAGGCGCGCGGCCTGCCGGTGTTTATGGTGGTGATATCGGTAATCGGCCTCTTGGCGCAGCCGGTCACCAACAGCCTGACCAGGATTGGCGAGTCCGAGGCCGATGCCTATTCGCTCGCTACAGTCGGTGAGCCCGATGCCCTGGCCAGCGCATTGGTCAAGACGGCGGAGTACCGTTACCCGCGGCCCGCGAAGCTTGAGGAGGTGCTGTTCTATACGCACCCCTCGGTCGAAAAGCGGGTCCGTGCGGCAATGGAGTGGAAGGCGGCGAACAAGGGCGCTACACCTCCCGCGCAATGAAGCGCGACCAGATCTTCGAATTCTTTCGCCGCCTGGCCGAGGATAACCCCTCACCCGAAACCGAGCTGGAATTCGGCAATGCCTTTCAGCTGGTGGTGGCCGTGGCCCTGTCGGCGCAAGCGACCGATGTGGGGGTGAACAAGGCGACACGCGCCCTGTTTGCCAAGGTGAAGACCCCGCAGCAGATGCTCGATCTGGGCGAGGCTGGCCTCAAAGTGCATATCAAGACGATCGGCCTGTTCAATTCCAAGGCCAAGAACGTGATCGCGCTGTCGCAGCTGCTGGTCGATGAATTCGGCGGCGAAGTGCCGTCAACCCGCGAAGAGCTGGTGCGCCTGCCAGGCGTAGGGCGCAAGACCGCCAACGTGGTGCTCAACTGCTGGTTCGGGCAGGAAACCTTCGCGGTCGATACCCACATCTTCCGGGTCGGCAACCGCACCGGCCTGGCCAAGGGCAAGAACCCCGACCAGGTCGAGAAACAGCTTGAGAAGAAGGTGCCGCAGCCCTTCCGGCTGGGCGCGCACCACTGGCTGATCCTCCACGGCCGCTACATCTGCAAGGCGCGTACGCCCGAATGCTGGCGCTGCCCGGTGGCGGACCTGTGCGGCTACAAGCCGAAGACGCCGGCCCCGAAGGGCAAGACCAAAGCGGCCTAGCCCTTCCGCTCGTCGTCGAAGTTCGAAGGATCAAGCTCCAGCCCGGCCCGGCCATCGGCAGCCGTATGGGCCGGGGCATGCGGGTGCTCGACGAACTCCGGCTCCTCGACTTCCAGCATGCCTTCCCATTTGGTGATGACCGAGGTGGCAACCGCATTGCCGACCACGTTGGTGGCAGTGCGGCCCATGTCGAGGAACTGGTCGATCGCCAGGATGATCGCCACGCCTTCGACCGGCAGGCCGAACATGGCGAGCGTTCCGGTGATCACCACGAGCGAAGCGCGCGGCACGGCGGCAACGCCCTTGGAACTGATCATCAGCGTCAACAGGATCGCGATCTGTGTGCCGATTGAGAGGTCAATGCCATAGGCCTGGGCGATGAACAGCGTCGCGAAAGACATGTACATCATCGAGCCGTCGAGGTTGAACGAGTAGCCCAGCGGCAGCATGAAGCCCGAAATGCGGCGCGGCACGCCGAACCGGTCAAGCTGCTCGAACAGCCGGGGCAGGGCCGCCTCGCTCGATGCGGTCGAGAAGGCGATCATCATCGGCTCGCGGATGTAGCGGATCAGGGTGAAGATCCGCCGGCCCAGGAACAGCCCGCCGATAGTCAGCAGGATGAGCCAGAGGATGCCGAGCGAGAGATAGAACTCGGTCACCAGCTCGACATAGGTCGCGAGGATACCAAGCCCGCTCGCTGCCACGACCTTGGCCAGGGCGCCGAATACCGCGAAGGGGGCAAAGCGCATCACGTAGCCGGTGATCTGCAGCATCATTTCGGCCAGGGCATCGGCCCCGCGCACCAGCGGCGCACCCTTTTCGCCGATGGCGGACAGCGCCACCCCGGCAAACAGCGAGAAGACCAGGATCTGCAGGATGTTGTTGGTCGCCATCGCATCGAAGGCGTTCTTGGGGAAAATGTGCAGGATGAATTCGAAGAAATCGAGCTTGGCCACGGTGCCGACCGAGGCCGCTGCTGCGCCAGAGACGTCTACCCCGACACCCGGCTCGAAGAAGTTGACCATCACCAGGCCCAGACCGATCGAGATCAGGCTGGCGATGATGAACCAGGCAATCGCCCGGAACCCGATCCGGCCCAGCGCCGCGCTGTCACCCATGTGAGCGATCCCGACGACGATGGTGGAAAGGATCAGCGGGGCGACCAGCATCTTGATCAAATTCAGGAAGATGCTGGAGAGCAGACCGAAGGAGCTGAGATACAGGCCCTTGAGATCGGCCTCGACCCCGAATGGCCAGACCGTGACCGTGCCTTTGGGAATGAAGGCAAAGACCAGCCAGCCGGCCACAACGCCCAGCACCATGCCGATCAGGATGTAGAGTGTCAGGCGCCGGTCCATGGCGTGCGTCCCCCAGTTTGAAAGATTATTTCCAAGCAGCCTAACAGGCTGATCGCGCTATCGCAATCAGCCCGCCAAGGCCGCGCTGGCGATGCGGGCATAGATCCGCGCCAGGGTGTCGAGATCGGGCACGGCCACGGCCTCATCGCGCTTGTGCATGGTCGCATTGCACAGGCCGAACTCGATCACCGGGCAGACCGCCTTGAGGAACCGGGCATCGCTGGTCCCGCCCGTAGTGCTGGCCTCCGGTGCCACGCCGGTCTCGGCCTCGACTGCGCGAGCGACCATGGCCGAGAACGCGCCCGGCGGGGTCAGGAAGGCCTCGCCCGAGATCACTGCGCGGGCGCTGCCGCCGTGCTTCGCGGCAATCGCGCTGACCCTATCGACCAGGCTTTGACCGCTGTGGAGATCGTTAAAGCGGATCGAGAGACGGGCATGGGCCCGCGCCGGGATCACGTTAGTCGCCGGGTTGCCGACGGTAATGTCGGTGATTTCCAGGTTCGAAGGCTGGAACCAGTCGGTCCCTTCATCCAGCACCAGCGCGTTAAGCTCTGCCAGCATGCTCACCAGCGGCCCGATCGGATTGTTGGCCAGGTGCGGATAGGCGACATGGCCTTCGCCGCCTTCGACCGTCAGCCAGATATTGACCGAGCCGCGCCGGCCGATCTTCATCATGTCGCCCAGCCGGTGGACCGAGGTCGGCTCGCCCACCAGGCAGAGGTCGGGCAGCTGGCTCACGCTGCGCATATGCTTGATCAGCTCGACCGTACCGTGGTGG
>JACDQK010000236.1 GCA_015657645.1 Novosphingobium sp. | reverse complement strand
GGCGGCGTTGATGCGGGCCGAGCTGGAGCGGATCCTCGCTGCGCCCAGCCTGTCCAAGGACACCTACGAACAGGTGAGCAAGAGCCTTGGCTGAAACAGTCGAAGTCAATCGCGCGGCGGTGCTGGCAGGCCTGCCGCACGGCTTCCTCGGCCGACGCGGCGGGGTTTCGACCGGCGTGGTCTCCGGCCTCAATGTCGGCCTCGGCACGGGTGACGAGCCGGAGGCCGTGGCCGAAAACCGGCGGCGGGCCGTCGCGGCAGTCGCGCCGGGCGCGCGGCTGGCAATGGTCTATCAAGTCCATTCGCCTGACTGCGTAACCGTGACCGCGCCCTGGCTCGATGCCGAGCGGCCCCATGCCGATGCGCTGGTGACCGACCGCCCCGGCCTGCTGCTCGGCGTGGTGACCGCCGATTGCGCGCCAGTCCTGCTGGCCGATCTGCAAGCCGGCGTCGTTGGTGCGGCCCATGCTGGCTGGAAAGGCGCGGTTGGCGGCGTCACCGACGCGACCATTGCCGCAATGGAAAAGCTTGGCGCCGACCGTTCGCGGATTGTCGCTGCGATCGGTCCCTGCATCGCGCAGCCCAGCTATGAAGTGGATGCGGGTTTTCGCGACCGGTTCGTCGCGGAGGCGGCGGAGCATGAGCGTTTCTTCCTGTCCGGCCGACCCGATCACTTTCAATTCGATCTCGAAGGCTATGTCGCCACGCGGCTAAAATCGGCGGGAATCGGCATGGTTGAGCCGCTTGGTCTCGATACTTACCCCGCTGTCGACCGGTTCTATTCCTTCCGCCGCGCGACCCATCGGGCCGAGCCCGATTACGGTCGTCAAATCTCGCTGATCGGGCTGCCTTGAGCGCAATGCATTCCTTACAATCGCTCGTGCTAAAATCGGTGTTGGCAGAGGGCGTCCTTGCGTCTATCAGGCCCGCCAAATCGACCGGTCTGTCTGCTTCGCCAGGCTGATTGGGCGGCACAGGAAGGGGGCTTCCTGGACAGTATTCTAGGTTGTAATTCCGGGCTCGCGGCAGCAGGCCCGGGTAACCGCAAAAGGCAGGATAGGTTCAACCATGGCTGAAAATGCTGACACCGCCACGCTCGAAGGGACCCCGGTTGAGGGTGTGCGGCGGCGCGATTTCATCAACATTGCCGCCGTCAGCGCGGCTGGCGTCGGCGGTCTGGCGGTCGTCTACCCGCTGATCAGCCAGATGTCGGCATCGGCCGACGTGCTGGCGCAGAGCTCGACCGAAGTCGATATCAGCGCGATCGCGCCGGGCCAGGCGATCAAGACGGTGTTCCGCAAGCAGCCGGTCTTCATCCGCAATCTGACCCCGGTCGAGATTGCCGAAGCCAACAAGGTTGACGTGTCTTCGCTGCGCGATCCGCAGACCCTGGCTGAGCGGACCAAGGAAGGCCATGAAAACTGGCTGATTACCATGGGCGTCTGCACCCATCTGGGCTGCGTGCCGCAAGGCGCCGCCGAGGGCGAAGTGAAGGGCGAATATGGCGGGTATTTCTGCCCGTGCCACGGTTCGCACTATGATACCGCCGCGCGCATCCGCAAGGGTCCGGCCCCGACGAACCTGGTGGTTCCGGACTATGCATTCACCTCCGACACTGTCGTGAAGATCGGCTAAGGGCACCCGAAATGAGCTATCCCTGGGCAAACGAGTACAAGCCGAGCCACCCCGCCATGGTGTGGCTTGACGAGCGGCTGCCGCTTCCGCGGCTGGTCTACGGCGCGGTTGGCGGTGGCTATGAAGTGCCGCGCAACCTCAACTATTTCTGGAACTTCGGCTTCCTCGCCGGCCTCTGCCTGATGATCCAGATCGTCACCGGCGTGGTCCTGGCGATGCATTATGCGCCGAACACTCTGGTCGCCTTCGATTCGACCGAGCACATCATGCGCGACGTCAACTGGGGCTGGCTGATGCGCTATGCTCACGCGAACGGGGCTTCGGCCTTCTTCGTGGTGGTCTACATCCACATTTTCCGCGGTTTCTACTTCGGGTCCTACAAGGCCCCGCGCGAGATGATTTGGCTGCTCGGCGTGGTGATCTTCCTGCTGATGATGGCCACTGCCTTCATGGGCTACGTGCTGCCCTGGGGCCAGATGAGCTTCTGGGGTGCGCAGGTCATCACCGGCCTGTTCGGTGCCATCCCGCTGGTTGGCGAGCCGATCCAGCACTGGTTGCTGGGCGGGTTTGCGCCGGATAACGCCGCGCTCAACCGCTTCTTCTCGCTGCACTTCCTGCTGCCCTTCGTGATCCTGGGCGTGGTGATCCTGCACATCTGGGCGCTGCACATCCCGGGTTCGTCAAACCCGACCGGCGTCGAAGTGAAGTCGGAAAGCGATACCGTGCCGTTCCACCCGTACTACACGGCGAAGGATGGCTGGACGGTCGGCCTGTTCATGGTGATCTACAGCACGGTGGTGTTCTTCGCCCCCAACATGCTGGGCCACCCGGACAACTACATCCCGGCCAACCCGATGAGCACCCCGGCGCTGATCGTGCCCGAATGGTACTTCTGGCCGTTCTACGCGATCCTGCGCGCCTTCACCTTTGACTTCTTCTTCATCCCCGCGAAGCTGATGGGCGTGCTGGCGATGTTCGCCGCGATCCTGATCTGGTTCCTGCTGCCCTGGCTGGACCGTTCGCCGGTTCGTTCGGCCAGCTATCGTCCGCTCTACCGCAAGTTCTTCTATGCGCTGGTGGTGGCGATGGTCGTGCTGTTCTGGTGCGGCGGTGCCCACGCGGAAGAACCCTACATCATGCTCAGCCAGCTGGCGACGCTCTACTACTTCGCCCACTTCCTGATCATCGTGCCGATCGTTTCCTCGATCGAGCGGCCTGACCCGCTGCCTTATTCGATCACCGAATCGGTGCTGGGTCCCCAGCCCGCCAAGGCCTAAGCGAGACGGAAAGAGACAGAACAATGATCCGCATCCTTTCCCTCCTCGTCGGCGCCTTCTTCACGGTGGTCCTCGGATACTCGTTTGTGCGCGGCGCCTATACCGCGGCGACCGAGCCGACTTCGCTGACGGCTGAAAAGGTGTTCTACAAGAAGCCTGAGCCGCTGCACCTGCCCAGCGACGGCATGTTCGGCAAGTTCGATCGCCAGCAGCTGCAGCGCGGTTTCCAGGTCTATC
>JACDQK010000235.1 GCA_015657645.1 Novosphingobium sp. | reverse complement strand
GCGCGAAGGCGCGCCGCGCTGTCTCCAGCGCCCGCGCCGATGCCGATGACTGGCCCGCGGCGCTGCGCTGGGCCTGGGATGCGGCGGGCGAATTGCTCGATCCGCACACCGCGATCGGCCTCCATGCCGCCCAGCAGGCCGGGATCGATCCCGCCGTGCCGGTAGTAACGCTGGCAACGGCCCATCCCGCCAAGTTCCGCGACGCGGTCGAACGCGCCACCGGCCACCGCCCGGCGCTGCCCGCCCGGATTGGCGATCTGTTCGAGCGCGAGGAGCGATTGGTCGAACTATCTGGCGACTATGCGGCCATCGCCGACTATATCGCCGCTCGCGCGGTGCCGCGTGGCTGAGCTCATTGAAGCGCCGGTCGTGATGACCGGCGAGGGCTGGCCGGACTATGGCCTGCTCGACAGCGGCCATGGCCGTAAGCTCGAGAGCTATGGTCCCTATCGCTTCATCCGGCCCGAACCGCAGGCGCTGTGGCGGCCGCGGCTGGAGCGCTGGGCCTCGGACGGCGAATTCGTGCCCGCATCTGATGAGGACGGCGGCGGGCGCTGGTCTTATGCCAATCCCGTCCCGCGCGATGGCTGGCCGCTGGTGCGCGGGGACATAAAGTTCACCGCCCAGTGCACCCCGTTCCGCCACCTCGGCTTCTTTCCCGATATGGCCCCGGTATGGGACTGGATGGGCGAGCAGCTGGCGGGTCGCAGCGACGCGCAGACGATGAACCTGTTCGGTTATACCGGCGTCGGCACGCTCTCGCTGACGCAATACGGCCCGGTCACGCACGTCGATGCGAGCAAGAAATCGGTCGCCCAGGCGCGCGAGAATGCGGCTTTGTCGGGCATGGCCGAACGGCCGATCCGCTGGATTGTCGATGATGCCGCCAAGTTCGCCGCGCGCGAAGTGCGGCGCGGCAAGCGCTATGACGGGATCATCCTTGACCCGCCAAAGTTCGGCCGCGGGCCGGAGGGCGAGGTCTGGCGGCTGGAGGAACACCTCGCGCCGCTGGTCGGCGATTGCCGCCGCCTGCTTGATGCCGACAGCCGGTTCCTGTTCCTGACGGTCTATGCCGTGCGGATGAGCAGTCTGGCGCTCGCTGGCCTGCTGGACGAGGTGTTCGAAGACATGCCCGGTAAGATCGAGCATGGCGACCTTGCCGTGCGCGAGACGGGCGATGCTGGCCGCCTGCTCCCCACCGCGATCTTCGCGCGTTGGTCGAATCCCGGCTAAGGAGCGCCATGGCCGATTCGCTGATCCTGGAAGTTGCCGATTTCGAGTATGATGTCCTGACCGGCATCTACTCGGAAGAGACCGGCCGCCCGCAGCCGCTGCGCTTCACCATCCAGGTGCGGATGAAAGTGTCGGAGCGCTACGCGCCGGATACGCCGCTCAGCGCCAGCAAGAACTATATGGACCTGAAGTTCGCGGCTTCCGAAGCCCTGCCCAAGGGCGTGCACTTCACCCTGATCGAGGCCGTGGCCGACCATGTCTGCGACACGCTGTTCGTGCAGGATGAGCGGGTTGAGGCCGTCACCGTCAAGATCGTCAAGCTGGCGATCAGCGAGGCAGGCGAGAAGATCGGCATTACCCTGACCCGCGAGCGGCGTTGATGGCGATCTACGAGGTCGACGGACTGCCTGAAGCGCCGTTGGCCGCCGCCGCGCAGTTTCATGCGCGACATGTTCCACTGATCGAGCTCTTGGCCATGGCTTCGGACGAGAGTCTGACCATCGTCTTCGCCGCAGCCGAGCACACCCATCGCGGCTGGCGCCTGGCCGCCGTGCAGATGCTCGCACGGTCACTAGCGCCTAAGCGGCTGAATGCAGTGAGCGGCAACAGCGGTAAGGCAATCATTGCCGCGACCGAATATCTCGCCCGCGCCCCTGGTCTGACCGGCCAGTTGATTTCGCTAGATGACGAAGGTGCCGGGGCGGTGATAGCATCGCGCTCATGACCCTGGTTGATCAATTCCAGCGCCGGATTTCCTACCTGCGCCTTTCGGTGACGGACCGCTGCGATCTGCGCTGCGCCTATTGCATGCCCGAACGCCAGACCTTTCTGCCGCGCAAGGACGTGCTGAGCCTGGAAGAGCTGCACAAGCTGGCGCTCGGCTTCATTGCGCGCGGCATCACCAAGCTGCGGCTGACTGGCGGTGAGCCGCTGGTGCGGCGCGACATGATCGAGCTGGTCCAGGCGCTGGGGCGCAAGCTGGGGGACGGTCTGGACGAACTGACCATGACCACCAATGGCACCCGGCTGGCTGAATTCGCCGAACCCCTGTTCGCGGCCGGCATGCGGCGGGTCAATGTCTCGCTCGATACGCTTGACCGGCAGGGCTTTGCCCGGCTCGCCCGGCGTGACAGTCTGCCGCAGGTGCTTGAAGGGATCGCGGCGGCGCAGGCGGCAGGCCTCAAGGTCAAGCTCAACACCGTGGCGCTCAAGGGCACCAACGAGGACGAGATCCCGGCACTGATCGAATGGGCCCATGCGCGCAGGCTGGAGCTGACCCTGATTGAGGTCATGCCGTTGGGCGAGGTCGAGGAAGACCGGTTCGACCAGCATCTCTCGCTGGGTGACGTGCGCACCGCGCTGGAACAGCGCTGGACCCTGACGCCCAGCGAGCACCGCACAGGCGGCCCGGCGCGCTATTTCGATGTGGCGGAAACCGGCGGGCGGATCGGCCTGATCACGCCCTTGACCAACAATTTCTGCGAAGGCTGCAACCGGGTGCGGGTGACGGCGACCGGCCAGCTTTATCCCTGCCTGGGTGGGGGCGAGCGGGTCGATCTGCGCGCCGCGCTGCGCTCGGACGATCCCGATAGCGCGCTGTCGGAGGCGCTGGACGTGGCGATGAAGATCAAGCCGCTGCGCCATAATTTCCGGATCGACGAGCATGGCCAGGCCCCGGCCCTGCCGCGCCACATGTCGATGACCGGGGGCTGACATGGCGAAACTGGTGTTTCTGGGGCGGCTGGCCGATCTGGCCGGTGTGCCTGAGCGCGTGGTTGAGCCGGGCCCGCTCGAGTCGATCCTGGCCGGCCTGCCGGTTGAACTGGCTGTCGCCCTGCTCGATGAAAAGGTGCGGATCGCCCGCAATGGCGAGCTGCTAATCAATCCGGGCGGCATTACCGTCGCCGCTGGCGACGAGATCGCCTTCCTGCCGCCGGTCAGCGGAGGCTGAGCCATGCTCGACGTCCGCCTGCTGACCGAGCCGTTCATTCCGGGCGCTTTCATCGGCCCCTTCACCAATGCCCATCCGGGGCTGGGCGGGGTCTGCACCTTTGTGGGCGAGGTTCGCGGCGGTGGCGGAGTCGAGGCGCTCGAGCTGTCACATTACGAGCCGCTGACCCTTCCGGGGATGCGGACCCTGGCCGAGACGGCGGCCAACCGATTCGGCCTGATGGGCATGCTGCTGCTCCACCGCGTCGGCAAGATGGTCCCCGGCGAGCCGATCGTCTGCGTCAGCGCCGCTGCCGAACATCGCCGCGCGGCGATCGATGCGGTCGACTTCGCGATGGACCACCTCAAAAGCGATTCGTGGTTCTGGAAGCGCGAGCTGCGCGGCGGCGTCTGGAGCTGGATTGAGCCGCGCGACCAGGATCACGCCGATCTGCAGCGCTGGGGCTAGCTAGGGCGCCAGCTGCCCCTGCAGTTCAGCAATTACCTTGTCCTGCGCCGCGACCAACGCGCTGGCCGCATCGCGTGCGGCCTTGGCCTCGCTGGCCGGTTCGCCCTCGATTCGGCTGGCCGCATAGATCGCGTCGATATCGGCCAGGGCAACCATGGCTTCGCTGCGTGCGGCATCAAGATCGGTCAGGGTGACCATCGCGACCGACCAGGCCTCGCTCGACTTGGCAGCGCCGCTTGCAGCGGCAATCGTGCGGCGGACGGCGCCTTCGCGGGCCTGGAACCTGGCATCGGCCGCGCGGACCCGGTCAAGCAGCGAATCGAGCTGACGCGCTACGGCCGGATCAACCGGGGCCGGGGCTGGCGGCGGGGGGCGGCGGGGTGAGCGTTCCGGTTACCCGCTCGATCGGGCGCGCGCCAGCGAGGGGTATTCGCCCGGCGTCGAGGCGCAGGCACCCAGCAGGATTACGGGGATCAGGCTGACAAGGACGCGATTCATCGCTAACGCCATAGCACGCCCCACAAAGCGCGCCAGCGCGCAAGATTCCTTGGGCCGGTTGGTTGACAGCACGGGGACCTTGGACTAGTGGCCCACCTTCTTGTGGCCCCCCGCACCCGCGGGGCGGTTGCTATGCTTTATATACGGAATAGGTCACATGTTCGCTGTAGTGCGCACTGGCGGCAAGCAATACCGGGTTGCCGCCGGAGACAAGATCGCGGTTGAAAAGCTGGCTGGTGAAGCCGGTGAAACCATCACGCTTGGTGATGTCCTGCTGGCTGGTGACGGCGGCGAAGTGAAGGATGCCAAGGGCGTCGTCGTTTCGGCCGAAATCATCGCCCAGGCGAAGAGCGAGAAGGTGATCGTTTTCAAGAAGCGTCGCCGCCACAACTATCGTCGCAAGAACGGCCACCGCCAGCAGATGACCCTGCTGCGCATCGTGGCGGTCGGCGCTGGCGAAGCCCCGGCCAAGAAGGCTGCCAAGAAGGCCGCCCCCAAGGCCGAAGCGGCCGCTGAATAAGAATCCGGAGTAGTTCGAGATGGCACACAAGAAAGCAGGCGGTTCGTCGCGTAACGGTCGTGATTCGGCCGGTCGTCGCCTTGGCGTGAAGAAGTTCGGCGGTCAGGAAGTGATCGGCGGCAATATCATCATCCGTCAGCGCGGCACTCGCGTGTACCCGGGCGCCAATGTCGGCATGGGCAAGGATCACACCCTGTTCGCGCTGACCGAAGGCCGCGTCCGCTTCCACGATGGCAAGCTCGGCCGCAAGTACGTGTCGGTAGACATGGCCGTCGCCGCCGAGTAACCGGACAGTCGATCACGGGCTGTCCTGACGGGCAGCCCCGCCGAAGCCAAGCTTCGGCCGAATGAGGGAGAGGGGCCCGCCCGTCTCCCTCTTTTCATTTCTCCCTCTGCCGAGCGAACCGGGAAAACACCCGGGCGCAAATGTAATCGCTCCGTCATCGAGTGGCTCTAGGGCCATCACAGCGGGGCCGGACGAGTGGAGAGTTTACGATGTTCATGCGCAGCGAACGGCTGTTCCTGCGGCCTGGCTGGCCGGAGGACTGGGAAGAACTGCTCAGCCGCGTGCTGATGAGGCGGTGGTGAAGAACCTCGCCAAGGCGCCCTGGCCCTATACGGCCGAGGATGCGCAGTGGTTCGCCAGCCAGCCGCAGGACCAGCGCCTGCCGCACTTCTTCATTACCCTGCCGACCAGCGCCGAGCCCGCGCGGCTGATCGGCTGCATCGGCCTGGCGCAGGATGGCGATGCGGTGGAGCTGGGCTATTGGCTGGGCCGCGAGCACTGGGGCAAGGGCTATGCCAGCGAAGCGGCGCGCGCCGTGATCAGCGTCGCGCGGGTGCTGGGACACAAGCGCCTGGTGGCCGGCCATTTCATCGACAACCCGGCCTCGGGCCGCGTGCTGCGCAAGGCCGGCTTCCGGCCGACTGGCCAGATCCGCCAGCGCTTCAGCGTCGCACGGGGCGCGGAAGTGGCGTCGATCGAGCACGAACTCGATCTGGCGGAGCCATGCCGCTGCGATGATGACCCCTCGCTGATGCGGGCGGCCTGAGGCAGGCAGGCAAGAAAAAGCCTCCCCAGGTCAGATCCGGGGAGGCTTCTTCGCTTGAGCGCTATCGTTTAGGCGAGGACCGCATCCTTGAACTCGCTGTCGTGCTTGCCGATCAGCGCGCGGTCGTCGTGGTTCCACGGGTGGAAGCCCGGCATGAAATAGCTGAGCCAGGCCGGGAAGATCCGGCGCAGCACGCCCGGGGTGCCGACCAGGTACCAGGCCAGCTTGGCCTTGACCTTCCAGCCGCTCAGCCCGTCCTGCTTGAGCAGTTCCAGCGTGTCCTGCCAGCGGTTGCGGATGAAGTTGGTGGTGACGATGAGCATCATCAGGCTCTTCACCTTCCACCGCTTGTAGCGGGTCCAGTCCTTGGTGGCGTGGAGCCAGGTGTCATAGGCGACGCCCTTGTGCTCGATCTCTTCGATCGCGTGCCAGCGCCACATCGCGGCGGTTTCCGGCTCGGCCCCGGCAAAGTGCTGCGGGTTGGCGAGGAATTCCTGCGCCATCATCGCGGTATAATGTTCCAGCGCCATGGTGACGGCGAGGTTGAGGATCGCCGGGCGATCCTTGGTCAGTTCCAGGTTTTCGGCCACGCGGCGGTCGATCGCGTCAAGGTCATAGCCGGCATCCACGGCAGCGCGGTTGAAGGCGATGTGTTCGCGGGTGTGATTGATCTCTTGCTTCACGAAAGCGCGGATTTCGGCCTCCAGCTTGGGGCCGGCGCCTTCACGGTGGGCCTTGACCGCTTCGATGAAGAAGGCCTCACCGCGCGGGAAGGTGGCCGAGAGGGCATTGTGCCAGCCCGTGGCGATCGGATCATTGTTCAGCCACCAGCGGCCGGGCTTCTTATCACGGCCAAAGCGCTGGTCGCGCACGGTGATGGTGAGATCGGCGGGGGTAGGACCGGCCTTGCCGTTCGCGGCGGCGGGTTCTACGTCGAGCGGGAACTTGGTGGGAGCGTTCATGCTGCCCAATTAGGATTAACTGACACTCATGTCAATAAGGAAACGTCTCAGCCAGGAAGAAAGCCGCACCGTGGCGCTGGAAGCCGCGCGCGCGCTGCTGATCGAGCTTGGCCCCCAGGCCGTGACGCTGAAGGCCGTTGCCTCGCGAATCGGCCGCACCCACGCCAACCTGCTGCACCACTTCGGCTCGGCTGCCGGGCTGCAGAAGGCACTGGCCGAGCATCTGGCGATCACGATCTGCGCCACGATCGAGGAAGCCGTACTCGCCAGCCGCAAGGGTGAAGGCAGCCCGCGCGACGTGGTCGACCTGACCTTCGATGCCTTCGACAAGGAAGGTGGCGGGGCGCTCGCTACGTGGATGCTGATGAACGGCAACGAGGACGCGCTGGATCCCTTGCTGGCCGTGATTCACGAGCTGGTCGATGATCTCGGCGAGCACGAGGGCGGCAAGATGCATGACGTCACCCATGCGCTGTGCCTGATGGCGCTTGGCGATGCTTTGATGGGCGGGCCGCTGGCCGATTCGTTGGGCCTCAAGCGCACCGCCGCGCGCGACATCGCTGAAAAGATGCTGATCGACGGCGCGATTTCCGCCGGGATCGTCGTGCCGAGTCAGCCTTCCAGCTGAAGCCAGCCGGGCAGACGCTCGGCCGGGATATCCTCGACCCGGCGGTGATCGACCGCCAGCCCGAGATCCGGGTAGGTCACCCGCTGCCGCGCCGGATCGCTTTCGGCCAGCGGGACAACGATCAGCCGGCGGTTGACCTTCTGTCGCCAGTTCATCCGGGCGGTGTTTTCCTGTCCGACGTAGCAGCCCTTGGTGAAGGACACGCCATTAAGCTCGGCGGCATTGCATTCCAGCCACAGCAGGTCGGCTAGTTCGGCGTGGCCTTCTGTAACGCCCAGCGCCAGCCGGTGCGCGCGCCATTGGGTTGAGGCGTTGTCGCCGCTCCGGTCACCAACCCAGCGTTGGCCCAGCTCGGGCAGACGCGGGTCTGGCGATGCCCCAGCGCAGGGTTGCCAATGCACCCCTAGCGCCGGATCGAGCGCGATTCCGATCTTGCGGCGCAGGCGGTAGATCGACAGGCGCTTGGCCAGTGCTTCGGCCTGGTCGGCCTCGCAGTCGATCAGCAGGTCATCGCCATCGGCCCAGACCACAAAGTCGAACAGCACCTTGCCCTGCGGCGTCAGCAGCGCGGCCCAGACCGGTAGCGAGCCCGACACGTCGTTAGTAACCAGGCCGTTGAGAAATCCGCTCAGGTCCTCGCCCGGTTCGGTGGCGCTCAGGCGGATCACGGCGCGGTCGGTCAACAAGGTTGCAGTCATGCGTGACAGATAGGGCGCCGCTTGCCTAAGGGAAAGGGATGACCGACGCCCCGAATCGCCTGACCATCCGCCGCCCCGACGATTGGCACGTTCACTTGCGCGATGGCGCGGTGCTGGAAGGCGTTGCAAAGCACACCGCGCACCAGTTTGCCCGTGCGATCGTGATGCCCAACCTGTCGCCGCCGGTCACCACGGTCGAGGCGGCAGCGGCCTATCGGGATCGGATCGTTGCGGCGGCCGGCCCGGGCTTTACCCCGTTGATGACGGCCTATCTGACCGACACGATCGAAGCGGACGAGATCGCGCGCGGCTTTGCCGAAGGCGTGTTCACCGCCGCCAAGCTCTATCCCGCCCATGCCACCACTGGCTCCGCGCACGGGGTGACCGATGTCGCCAATATCCGTCCCGTGCTGGAGCGGATGGAGGCAATCGGCATGCCGCTGCTGATCCACGGCGAGGTGACCGACAGCCATGTCGATATCTTTGACCGTGAGGCGGTGTTCATTGAGCGCACCCTTACTGGCCTGATCCGCGATCTACCGGGGCTGAAAGTGGTGTTCGAGCACATCACCACTGCCGACGCCGTTGCCTTTGTGGAGAACGCCGGGCCGAATGTCGCCGCGACGATCACCCCGCAGCACCTCCACATCAACCGCAACGCGATGTTCACCGGCGGGATCCGTCCGCACATGTACTGCCTGCCGGTCGCCAAGCGCGAGGTGCACCGCCTGGCGCTGCGCAAGGCGGCAACCTCGGGCAGCGCCAAGTTCTTCCTGGGCACCGACAGTGCCCCGCATGCAGTTGGCGCCAAGGAAGCGGCCTGCGGCTGCGCGGGCATTTTCAACGCCCCCAATGCGCTGGAAAGCTATCTGGCCGTGTTTGAGGAGGAAGGCGCGATCGACAAGTTCGAGGGCTTTGCCAGCGAGCATGGCCCGCGTTTCTATGGCCTGCCGCTCAACGAAGGCACGGTCACGCTGGAGCGCAGCGGTACGGCTGTGCCTGAGCTGATCGATGCCAACGGCACCCCGATCGTGCCGTTCCACGCCGGCGATACGCTGGCCTGGCGCTACCTCGGCTAGGCTTTTCGGCTCCGCGCCAGCAGGTCGACGATAAACAGCGCGATCGCCGCCCAGATCAGCGCGAAGCTGGCGAGCTGGGCCGTGCCCAGCGGCTTGCCGAAGAAGAACAGCCCGACCAGGAAGACCATCGAAGGGGACATGAACTGGATCATCCCCATGGTCGAATAGGCCAGCCGCTGCGCCGCCATGGCGAAGAGCACCAGCGGCGCGGCGGTGACCACGCCAGAGAGGACGATCAGCCCGGCATCTTGCCAGGTCCACAGCACCGCGCTCCCCGCTGGACCTTGCGCAAAGTACCCGGCGATGGCCAGCGCGGGCAGGAACAGCACGATCACCTCGACCGTCAGCCCGGTCAGCGCTCCCACCGGGGCAAGCTTGCGGACGAAGCCATAGGCGGTCCACGACAGCGCCAGGATCACGCTGATGCCAAGCGAGGCGAGCGCTTCCCAGGCCAGCAGCAGCACGCCGAGCGTCGAGATGGCAACCGCCAGCCACTGCCGCCGGGTCAGCTTTTCGTTCAGGAACAAGGTGCCCGCCAGCACTGCCAGCAAGGGTGTGACGTAATAGCCGACGCTGGCGGCATAGACCTCACCGGCCTGGATCGCGGCGACATAGACCAGCCAATTGGTGCCGATCAGGACCGAGGACGCGAGCAGCATCCAGCGCGCCCTCGGATCGGCTAGGGCCGCTTTCACCTCGCCCAGCTGTCCGCGCCAGGCCAGGATCGCCAGGCACAACGGCAGCGAGGAAATCACCCGCCAGCCGACAAATTCAACCGCCGGGATATGGGCCACCAGCCACAGATAGAGCGGCAGCAATCCCCAGATCAGGTGCGCCCCCAGGGCAAGCGGCAGACCGCCGGAGCGGGGCGGAGGCGCGGGTGGTAGCATGGCGGGCGGGTTAGACCCGGAGTCCCGCTCCGGCAAGCGTGCAAGGCCCTGTGAAAATAATTCCGTTTCTGACAGCCCGGTTGCCGCCCGTTCAGTTTCGAAGGTTTAAAGCTGAACGCATAGGATCAAGGAGACCAACCATGCCGAAGACCTTCAAGAGCGCTGCCCTGGCCCTGCTGGCCCCGGTGATGGTGCTGACCGCCAGCCCGGCGCTCGCTGATGATGACTATTATGGCCGCCATGACAATGGCTGGCACCAGAGCGAACGCAAGCGCGACCGCTGGGAAGAGCGCCGCGGTGAGCGCTATCGCGATGGCTACCGCGGCGATTACCGCAACACCGGCTACTATGGTGAGCCGGTCTACAACAACACCCGCACCTGGCGCGGCGACGATGGCCGCACTTACTGCCGCCGCAGCGACGGCACGACCGGTCTTATCGTCGGCGGTGTTGCCGGGGCGCTGATCGGCCGCGAAGTGGCTGGTCGCCGCGGTGACCGCACCGTCGGGGCGATCCTGGGTGCCGCAGGCGGTGCGCTGCTTGGCCGGGCGATCGACAAGAGCGCCAGCAACGACGGCTACCGTTGCCGCTAAAGTGACCTTAACCATCGCGCGGGTATTGGCACCCGCGCGATGGACCGTTTCCTGCCCCTGCTGGCCATAAGCCTGCTGACCGCCTGCGGCGATGCCGCTGCGCCGGAAACGACCCCCTTGCGCGATTCCGCCATCATGGGTGCGCTGTCAGAACCGCTGCTGAGCGATCCCGACATGGTCGGCGCGAGCCGCAACGCGACGATGCTTGCGGGCGGTGGTCCGGCCGAAGGCGGCGTTCCACTGTTTGGCCCGGACGACAAGGAAGCGAGCCGTGCCCGCGATGAAGCGGCGCGCCTGCTAGGCGGTGCCATCGCGCCCGCACCGCGCGCTGAAGCAAGCGCTGATGTTTCGGCAGTCGCCAAAGCCCAGACCGCCGCCAGCGTCGCAGCGGCGCTGCCTTTTGCGGCAAAGTGCGCGTCCTCGCTCGGCTATTCGTTTGGCTGGGCAGCGAAGGTTCCCGCGACTTTGCCGGTCTATCCGCGCGCCCACACCCAGGAAGCCGGGGGTAGCGATGCGGCCGGGTGCAAGCTGCGTGTGGTCAACTTCCGCACACCCGTGGCGGCCAGCGATGTGATCGCTTTCTATCACGCCAGCGCTGCCCGCGCCGGTCTGGTCCCGCAGGTTTCAAAGGCCGGCAAGGACAAGGTCGTCAGCGGCGGGAAGGGCACGCTGTCTTTCGCGGTTTACGCCCGCCGCACGGCCGACGGCATGACCGAAGTCGACCTGATCACGAACGGCTGATCAGGCCTCGCGCAGGCCCACGCCGATCATCGCGCGCGGCTGTTCCATCTCGGTCGAGGCGACCGGATAGGCGCAATAGTCCGCCGCATAGTAGGCGCTCGGGCGGTGGTTGCCTGACAGGCCAACCCCGCCGAATGGCGCGGCTGAGCTGGCGCCATTGGTCGGCCGGTTCCAGTTGATCACCCCGGCGCGGACATTGGCCCAGAACCGGTTGTACTCCTGCGGCGTCCCGCCGATCAGTGAGGCGGAGAGGCCGAAGCGGGTGTTGTTGGCCTCGGCAATGGCCTCGTCCAGATCGCTCGCTTGGCTGACCTGGAGCAGCGGGCCGAACAGTTCGACGTCGGGCCGGTCCTTTACCCCGGTCACATCAATGATCGCGGGCGAGAGGAACGGCAGGTCATCGCGCGGGCGGATCAGGTGCTTGATCGCCTTGCCGCCGTGGCTCAGCAGGTAGAGGAAGCTTTCGGTCAGGCCATCGGCGGCCTGGTTATCGATCACCGGGCCCATGAACGGCGCGGGCTCGTCAAACGGGGCGCCGACGATGATCCGGTCGGCCAGCCGCTTCACTTCGGCCATGAGCGGCTCATACATCGTGGTCTTGATGATCAGCCGCCGCGCCGCGGTGCAGCGCTGCCCGGCCGAGGTAAAGGCCGATTGCACGACCAGTGCCGCCGCGTCAGTGATCTTGGGCGTATCCCACACCACCAGCGGGTTGTTCCCGCCCATTTCCAGCGCGACGATCTTGTCGGGCCGGGTCGCCAGCTTGCGGTTGATCGCAATGCCGGTGTGGGCTGAACCGGTGAACAGCACGCCATCGATGCCGTCATGGGCGACCAGCGCCTGGCCTTCGGCCGGGCCGCCGATCAGCAGCTGGACGACAGCGGCAGAAATCCCGGCGCGGTGGAAGCACTGGACCAGCAGTTCGGCCGTGGCTGGGGTCTTCTCGCTCGGCTTGAAAACAATCGCATTGCCCGCGATCAGCGCCGGGACGATGTGACCGTTGGGCAGGTGCGCGGGGAAATTGTACGGCCCCAGCACGGCCATCACGCCGTGGGGCTTGTGGCGCAGCGCAGCAGTGCCCTGCATCGCATTGTCGAGCTTGCGCTGGGCTGTCCGCTCGGCATAGGCGCGGATCGAAATCTCGACCTTGTTGATCACGCTTTCGACTTCGGTGCGGGCTTCCCACATCGGCTTGCCGGTTTCGCGCGCGATCATCGTCGCCAGCTTTTCCGAATCCTTGCGCACTTCGTTGGCGAAGCGGCGGACCATTTCCATCCGGGTCGAGAGCGGCTGAGCGGCCCAGGCCGGCCAGGCGCGTCGCGCGCGCGCGACGACTTCGTCGACATCGCCGTGCTTGCCGCTCCACAGTTCGGCGCCAGTCGCCGGTTCGTAGGAGATCAGTTGACCCGTACCCATTCTTGCAACCCCTCCGGCCTGCACAGCCGGTTCGAGAGCGCCTTAGCGGACGAGTGACGCTCTGAAAAGCTTTGGCTTTCTGTTTAGGTAAACCAACTTAAACCAAACTGCCGGGCGGCGGACCAAGCGCTTCGCCCAAGCGCCTGATAGACGCGACAGTTTCGCCCAGCAGGCTCCAATCGTCGTGTTGATCGATCTTTGACCAGATCGCTTCGACATTATCGACCACCAGGCTGGGCGGGGCGGCTTCCTGCCACAAGTCATGCTCCACGCCGACCGGTTCGAAGCCCTGCAGCGCTGCAGCAAAGTCTCCTTCGGCATGGCGACCGAAGCGGTGGCGGTGGAAGAAGGCGTCGGGCGATAGGCCGCTGGTCCGCATCGCCTGCTCGGCCTGGGCGATCAGCGCATAGTCCGCATCGAAGCCCTGCGATTGCACGCCCAGCCGCCACAGGAACTGCCGGGCCAGCGCGGCCTGATAGAGCGGCCCGAACCGCTCGAGCGCGGCGATCAGCGGCGGGGCCTCAGCCAGCAGGCGCAGCGCGACGGCGAGCTGCCCGCAGTTCCAGTGCAGCGCTTCGGGCTGACGGCCGAAGGCATAGAGCCCGCCATGATCGAAATAGGCGGCGGTAAACGATGGGTCCCAGGACGGCAGCCAGCGCCATGGGCCATAGTCAAAGCTTTCGCCCGAAATGTTCATGTTGTCGGTATTGAGCACGCCGTGGACGAAGCCGGCGGCCATCCATTCCGCCGCCAGCTGCGCCAACCGCTCGACCACTTGATGCAGCAGGATTACCGCTGGCTCGTCGCGGCCGGGGGCGTCTGCGGGCGGGGGCGGGCCGGGGAACTGGGCCAGGCAATAGTCGATCAGCGCGGCCATTTCCGCGCGGCTTTCGAGGAAGGCCAGGCGCTGGAAGGTGCCAATGCGGATATGGCCATGGCTGAGCCGCACCATCACCGCTGAGCGGGTGGGAGAAGGCTCGTCCGAGCGGTAGAGGTCCTCGCCGTCTCGACCACCGAGAAAGTCTTGCTGGTATTGACCCCCAGCGCCTCGAGCATTTCGGTTGCCAGAATTTCCCGCACCGCGCCTTTCAGCGTCAGGCGGCCGTCACCCTCGCGGCTCCACGGGGTCTGGCCGGAACCTTTGGTGCCGAGGTCTAGCAGGCGGCCTGCACCATCGCGCATTTGCGCGAACAGGAACCCGCGTCCATCGCCCAGGTCCGGATTGTATACGCGGAACTGGTGGCCGTGATAGCGCAGCGCCAGCGGCTGGGGCAGGTTGTCCGGCAAGGCCTCAAACCGGCCGAAGTGGCGGACCCAGTCTTCGTCGGAGAGGCCCTCCAGCCCGACCGCGCTGTCCCAGCGGTGATTGCGGAACCGCAGGGTGGTCTGCGGAAAGTCTGCCGCGCGCACGGGATCGGCCAGCCAGGGGGCTAGCTGGGCAATCGGCGTGTCGGCACGATAGGGGGCGGCTTGCGGTTCGGCGCGCATCCGGCAATAGTGGCCGCTCGCGCCGCGCGGCACAAGCGCTGCAAGGCGCACCGCCAAGCATTTACCGAAGGTCCGGCCACGAAATGAGCAACTTCACCGACGGCTACTGGACCAGCCGCGATGGCCTGCAGCTGCATTACCGTGACTATTCCGGGCGCGCGGACCGTCCGCCGGTGCTGTGTCTGCCGGGGCTGACCCGCAATGCCCGTGACTTTGAGGAGCTGGCTGAACGGCTGGCGGGCAATTGGCGGGTGATCTGTGTCGAGCTGCGCGGGCGCGGCGACAGCGCCTATGCCAAGGATTCGGCCACCTACAATCCGCTGCAGTATCTAGAAGACCTGGGTGAGCTGTTCGAGCAGGCCGGGTTGACCCGGGTGGTGGCGATCGGCACTTCGCTGGGCGGCCTTTTGACCATGCTGCTCGCTGCGACCGGGCCCGAGCGGATTGCCGGGGCCCTGCTGAACGATATCGGCCCAGAAGTGAACCCGGCCGGGATCGAGCGGATCCGCAATTACGTGGGCCAGGCGCGCAATTTCCCGACCTGGATGCATGCCGCCCGCACCCTGGCGGAATCGCAGGGACCGACTTTCCCCAATGCCTCGATCACTGACTGGCTGGCCATGGCCAAGCGCTGCATGGTGGTGGGCAGTAACGGGCGGATCCACTTCGATTACGACATGAAGATCGCCGAACCTTTCGCCCAGGCTGACGGGGCAAGCGAGGTGGACATGTGGCCGGCCTTCCAGGCGCTGGCCGGCCGCCCGGTCGCGCTGCTGCGCGGTGCCCTGTCCGACGTGCTGACCGCGGCTACCTTCAAGAAGATGGCCAAGCTGCTGCCCGAGGCCGAGGCAGTGACCGTGCCGAAGGTCGGCCATGCCCCGACGCTCAGCGAACCCGCTGCCGTGGCTGCGATCGACCAGTTGCTGGCCCGGATCGCATGAAGAAGCGCGCCCCGGCCCCGCGGCTGCGGGTGCTGCACCTCCATTCCAGCTTCGATCCCGGCGGCAAGGAAATGCGCGCCGTCCAGCTGATGAATGCCTTCGGGCCCGAAGTGGCCCATGCGGTGGTCTCGGCCGTGCCGGGTGCGCTGGGTGCGGCTCGGGCGATCGATCCGGCGATCCCGGTCGACTATCCGGAGTTTCCGGCGCTGACCGGCAAGCCCTTTCCGCGCCGCTTGCAGGGGCTGGCCAAGGCGATGCTCGGTCACGATCTCGTCCTCACCTATAATTGGGGGGCAATGGATGCGGTGCTGGCCCACACCGCCTTTGCCGAGGTCATGAAGCTGCCGCCGCTGGTCCATCACGAGGACGGCTTCAACCAGGACGAGGCCACCCGGCTGAAGTGGCATCGCAATCTCTACCGCCGGCTCGCGCTCTACCGGGCGCAAGGCCTGGTCGTCCCCTCGCAGCGGCTCGAGCATATTGCCCGCACCGCCTGGCAGCAGCCAGCGGCCATGGTGAAGCGTATTCCCAACGGCATTCCGGTCTTCGCCTATGGCCGCAAGCCGAAGCCGGATGCGCTGCCGCGGGTGATCAAGCATCCGGGGGAGCTATGGCTGGGCACCCTGGCGGGGCTACGCGCGGTCAAGAACCTGCCGCGGCTGGTCCGCGCCTTCGCGCCGCTGCCCGATCACTGGCAACTGGTGATCCTGGGCGAAGGGCCGGAGCGCGAGGCGATCCGCGCCGAAGCGGTGCGGCTGGGGGTGGGGCACCGGGTCCACTTGCCCGGCCATGTCGCCCATCCGGCCCAGGTCATGGGGCTGTTCGATCTGTTCGCGCTGTCCTCCGATAGCGAGCAGTTCCCGATCTCGGTGGTCGAGGCGATGGCCACGGGCCTCGCCATCGCCGCCCCGCGCGTCGGCGATGTCGAGGCGATGGTGGCGGCGGAAAACCGCCGGTTCCTGGCCCCGGCCGGGGATGAAGCAGGGCTCGCAGCGGCGCTGGCGGCCCTGGCTGAAGATGGCGAACTGCGCGCTGCCGTTGGCCGCGCCAACCGCCTGCGGGCCGAGGCCGATTATGACGAGGCGAAGATGATCGCCGCCTACCGCAACGTCTATGCGGCGGCGCTGGGGCGGACCAGCTTCCCCTGATTTGTCGTTCACCCGTGCTTCACGGGGGACAGCGCAGAGATCGGGCGTTGAAAAGGCCCGCTCATCGGCTAAACAGCGCGCACGTTTGACCCGAAATTTCGAGTGAAAGTCTCCGCCTTGGCCCTGCCACCGTCCGATCGCCCCGCACCCGCCAATCCCGATGACAAGGCTGCTGCCCAGCAGGACGTGTTCATGCGCGAAGTGGACGATGCGCTGCGCGAGGATCAGCTCAAGTCGATCCTCAGCCGCTATGGCATGCCGATCGGCGGCGCGATTGCCGCCGGGCTGCTGGCGCTGGCCGGCTACCTCTATTGGGACAATTCGACTAAGCAGGCCGCCGCCGAACGCAGCGAGCAGGCGATCATCGCGCTCGACAAGCTCGATGCCGGCAATGCCGCCGCGGCACTGGCCGATCTCGAGCCGCTGACCAAGGACGGCAGCGATGGCAGCCAGGCCGCCGCGACGATGACCCGCGCCGCAATCCTGGTCGAGCAGGGCAAGACCGAGGAAGCGGCCAAGGCCTTTGCCGCAATTGCCGCCAACAGCGCCGTGCCGCAGGCTTACCGCGATCTCGCGACGATCCGCGAGGTTTCGCTGCGCTTCGATGCCATGCAGCCGCAGCAGGTGGTTGACCGGCTGAAGCCGTTGGCCGTGCCCGGCAACGCCTGGTTCGGTAGCGCGGGTGAGCTGCTGGGCATGGCCTATCTCAAAATGGGCAAGCCCGATCAGGCCGGCCCGCTGTTCGCCGCGATCGGCAAGAATACCGAAGTTCCCTCCACGCTCCGCACGCGGATGCGCCAGGTGGCCGGGCAGCTCGGCTATGATGCCGGCAGCGATGACATCGCCAGCCTCGTCCCGGCGCAGCAGTAAGTTCAGTCAAGGATAGTCCATGCAAGCCAAACCGATCTCCCGCCGCCTGACCGCCCCGCTGGCGCTGGTCCTGGCCGTTTCGCTGGCCGGTTGCGGCGTGTTTGGCGGTAAGGACAAGCCCAGTACGCCGACGCTGGGCAACCGCATCCCGATCCTGTCGCGCGTCGATACCGGCGCCAGGGTCGATCCGCTGCTAGCCAGCATTTCGGTGATCGTCCCGCCCGCCGCCGCCAATCCCGACTGGCCGCAGGCTGGCGGCACGGCCAGCAAGTCCTATGGCAACCTTGAACTGGCCGCCAATCCGGGCCGGTCGTGGACCGCGCAGGTCGCCGGCTCCGACAAGAAGCAGCGCCTGGCCGCCTCGCCCGTGGTCGGCGGCGGTCAGCTGTTCGTGATGGATACGGCCGGCGTTGTCAGCGCCTTTGATGCCCAGACCGGGGCCAAGCGCTGGAGCACCGGTTTCTCGCTGAAGGGCGATGGCCAGACCTCGATCTATGGCGGCGGTGCCAGCTATGCCGATGGCCGGGTCTATATCACCACCGGCCTGGGCGAAGTCGCCGCGCTGGATGCCACCAATGGCTCGATCGTCTGGAAGGTGAAGCCGGCCGGCCCGCTGCGCGGATCGCCGACCATCGCCTTCAATTCCGTCTTCGTCATGACGATGGACAACCAGATCTATTCGCTCAACGCCGCCGATGGCGCGGCATTGTGGAACGAAGCGGCCTCAAGCGGGCAGACCGGCGTGTTCGGCGTGGCCGCTCCGGCAGCCGGGCAGGGCACGATTGTCGCGGGCTTCAGCACCGGTGAACTGGTCGCCTTCCGCTATGAAAACGGCCGCCAGTTGTGGTCGGACGCGCTGGCGCGAACCTCGCTGTCGACCACGGTCGGCGTGTTGACCGACATCGACGCCGATCCGATCATCGATCGCGGCCGGGTCTTCGCGCTGGGCCAGGGCGGGCGCATGGCCGCCTATGAACTGGTTACCGGCCAGCGCATCTGGGAACTCAACCTGGCGGGCATTTCCACCCCGGCGATCGCGGGTGACTGGATCTTCACCCTGACCGACGATGGCAAGCTGCTGTGCATCCAGCGCGCCACTGGCAAGGTTCGCTGGCTGACCCAGCTGGCCCGGTTCGAGAACGAGGAAAAGAAGAAGAACCCGATCTTCTGGACCGGCCCGGTGCTGGCGGGCAGCCGCTTGTGGTTCGCCAATTCGAACGGCCAGGTCTATTCGGCTGGGGTCGAGGACGGCGCGCCGGTATCCTTCGCCGAGCTCAAGAACCCGGTGACCCTGGCGCCGATCGTGGCCGGCGGCACGCTCTACATCCTCGATGACAGCGGCCGGATTTCCGCCTTCCGCTAGGATTTTTCGTACGTTACCGCGCCATTAACCCTTCGCTGCTAGGGCGAAGCGGATGAGCGCGTCCCAGCCCCCGGTGCCGCAAAGGCCCACCAGCGACGTCTCCGCCGCCGTTGGGCTGTGGGGCGTGGCCGGCCTGATGCTGTGGATCTGCGTCTGCCATTTCTGGCCGGAAATCAGCACAATGCTGGGCGCGGCCGAACCGCAGGAGCGCTTGTCCGGCCCCTATGCCGGGTTGGCCGGCCTGCTCGCCACGGCCCTGCCGATGGTCGTGGTCTCGCTGGTCAAGGACAAGGTCCACCGCCGCGCTTCAACGGGGATTGACTGGACCAAGCCGCGGCCCGTCGCCGCGATCATCGACATTTCGATCACCAAGCTGGCCGGCCTCTGGGCGACCTGGGCGGTGATCGGCGCGCTCTATTGCATTGCCCGGTGGTACTGGGACGGACCCTATCTGCTCTCGATGCAGGTGCTGGGGACGCTCGCGGGGCCGCTGTTCGTCGTCTCGATCCCCTATGTCATCTGGCTGGACCGCGTGCTGGTCGAGCCGCGCGACGGCGCCTGGCATTTCGGGGCCCTACTGATCGGGCGCGAGGCCTTCGATCCGGCGCAGGTCTGGCATCATGCCCGGGCCTGGGCGGTGAAGGGCTTCTTCACTGCCTTCATGATTTCGATCGTCCCGGGCGGGTTCGGGATCCTCGTCGCCACCGACTGGGCGCCGCAACTGGCCAATCCGGTCGCGCTGGCTGGCCTGCTGATCACCGCGATGTTCGTGCTCGACGCGCAGATCGGCACGGTTGGCTACATCATGACCATGAAGCCATTGGACGCCCAGATCCGCAGCGCTAACCCGTTCCTCGCTGGCTGGCTGGCGGCGCTGGTCTGCTATCCGCCGTTCCAGTTGATGCAGGGCAACGGTCCGCTCTATTACCAGACCAACACCCAGAACTGGGCCTATTGGTTCGAAGGGTATAACGCCCTGCTGTGGGGTTGGGCGACAGTCCTCGTGGTGCTTGCCGCGATCTATGCCTGGGCCACGGTCGCCTTCGGGCTGCGCTTCTCCAACCTGACCTATCGCGGCGTGCTGACCAACGGACCCTATCGCTTCACCAAGCATCCGGCCTATCTCGCCAAGAACGCCTTCTGGTGGCTGGAAACGCTGCCTTTCCTGGTCGTCAGCCATTCGCTGACCGACATGGTCCGCAACACCTTCTTCCTCGCCTGCGTCAGCGCGATCTACTTCTGGCGCGCCAAGACCGAGGAAGCGCACCTGCTGGCCGAAGATCCGAAGTATCGCGCCTATGCCGACTGGATGGCGAAGTACGGGGTGATCACGCGGCACTTCCATCGCGTCGGCCAGGCGCTGCGCGGCCGCCGCCAGGTGCTGCAACCGGCAAAGTGATCAGAGCGGTTCGCCGCGCTCCGCTGCGAACCCGGTGACTTGCCGTCCGCTCAATCCCAGGTCTGCCCGTTCGGCAATCCAGCGCTGCATGTGCGCGGATTTGAAATGCGCAGCCAGATGCTCGCGGCTTTCCCAGATCTCGCTGACCCGGATCAGCCCTGGTTCGAGCAGGTCTTCGGAATAGTTGTACTCAACGCAGCCGTCCTCGGCGCGGCTGGCTTCCATCACCGCGATCATCAGCGGCCGCGCCGCCGCCAGGTTCTCCAGCGGGATCCGGAACTGGCCGACAATCGCGATCGGCATCAAAAGCTCAGCTCGTAGACGCGGCTGATATCGCCGCCCCACTCACCGTGGAACTTGTCGAGCAGGCGCTGGGCCGGAACCTTGCCGCTCGAAACGATCTCGTCGAGCGGGTTGAGGAACCCGGCCTCGGTATCGCCCATCGAATTGAGGCGGTTGCGAGCATTGAGGCCCGCGCGGCTGATCGCCAGCACTTCGGCGGCAATATCCTTGAGCGTCCCGCCGCCCGGCAGCGGGGCATCGAGCCCCAGCTTCGGCACTTCGGCGCGCAGGCGTTCGCGGCCTTCCATGTCCCAGTCCTTGACCAGGTCCCAGGCCGCATCGAGCGCGGTCTGGTCATAGAGCAGGCCGACCCAGAAGGCCGGCAGCGCGCAGATCTTGTTCCACGGCCCGCCATCGGCACCGCGCATTTCCAGGAACGACTTCAGCCGCACTTCGGGGAAGGCAGTGGAGAGGTGATCGACCCAGTCGCTCGCCAGCGGGCGCTCACCCGGCAGGACCGAGAGCTTGCCATCGAGGAAATCGCGGAACGACAGGCCTGAAGCATCGATGTACTTCCCGTCGCGGAAGACGAAGTACATCGGCACGTCGAGCATGTATTCGACATAGCGATCATAGCCGAAACCGTCCTCGAACACGAAGCTGGCCATGCCGGTGCGGGCCGGATCGGTATCGGTCCAGATATGGCTGCGGTAGGAGAGGAAGCCGTTGGGCTTGCCCTCGGTAAACGGCGAATTGGCGAAGAGCGCGGTTGCCAACGGCTGCAACGCCAGGCTTGTGCGGAACTTCTGCACCATGTCGGCCTCGCTCGAATAGTCGAGGTTGACCTGGATCGTGCAGGTCCGCAGCATCATGTCGAGGCCCATCGACCCGACCCGCGGCATGTGCCGCAGCATGATCGCATAGCGGCCCTTGGGCATGATCGGCAGCTCGGCGCGCGTCTTGTCAGGCCACATGCCGAGGCCCAGAAAACCCTTGTCGGTCTTGGCGCCGATCGCCTTGACCTGATCGAGGTGGCGGCCGGTTTCGGCGCAGGTCTGGTGCAGCGTTTCCAGCGGCGCGCCCGACAGTTCAAGCTGGCCGGCCGGTTCCAGGCTGACCGCGCCGTCGCTGCCCGACAAGGCGATGATATTGCCGCCCTCAATCACTGGCTCCCAGCCATATTGCTGCATGGCGACCAGCAGGTCGCGGATCCCGCCGGGCTCGTCATAGGACGGGGCGTGATGATCCTTGGTGCAATAGACCAGCTTCTCGTGCTCGGTCCCGATCCGCCAGCGCTCACGCGGCTTTTCGCCCTTGATCATCGGGGCGAGCAATTGCTCGCGGCTTTCGATCACAGGATCGTTGCGATCTGAAACCTGTCTGGTGCTCATGGCGCGGAGTTAGTGCGAAGAATTGCCGGGCGCCAGCGGAAAATCACCAATCGCCAAGAGTGCCCATCCACAGCGCAGTGGCGGCAATGGCCGCCGTCTCGCCGCGCAGGATCCGCGGGCCGAGCGTGATGGCGCGGGTCTGGGGCAGCGCGCGGATCGCGGCCCGCTCGGCTTCGTCAAAGCCGCCTTCGGGGCCGGTGAGCAGGGCGGCGGGGCCGGGGTGGGCAGCGTAGGCAGCCGCTGCCGGCTCGCCGCCATTCTCATCGGCGAAGAACAGGGCGCGGCCGGAATCCCAGTCCTTGAGCAGTGCGTCGAGCTTCACCGGCGCCAGCAATTCCGGCAGCGCGGTGCGCGCGCATTGCTCGGCCGCTTCGGTCAGGATTGCGCGGGCGCGCTCCAGGTTGAGCTTGTCGGCCACGCACCGCCGGGTCAGCACTGGCTGGATCCGCGCCACGCCCAGCTCGCAGGCTTTTTCCAGCACCAGGTCGAACCGGTCCTTCTTGAGCAGCGCGGCGCAGAGGGTGAAATCGGGCACCAGTTCGCGCGGACGGAGCATGGTCTCCACCGCCAGCACCACATCGCGCTTGCCGGCTTGCGTCACCCGCGCCGCCCATTCGCCGGTCACGTTGTCGCACAGGATAACCGCATCGCCCGGCCCGACCCGCATCACCCGCGCCAGGTAATGCGCTTGCGGGCCCTCGATGCTGACCTGCACGCCTTCGCCCAGCACCTGCTCAACGAACAGACGCGGCGCGGATTTCGGCGGCCAGGCGGGGGTGGCGGGCATGGCGCATGCTCTAGCGGATTTCGGATGATTGGCTACAGGGTAAGCATGACCGCCGAAATTGTCCCCGATACCCAGCACCGCGGGCTGGTCGCGGCCTTGCCGCAGCCCCTGCGCGATTTCGCCCAGCTTGCGCGGTTTGACCGGCCGATCGGTTGGTGGCTGCTGTTCTGGCCCTGCGCCTGGGGGCTGCTGCTGGCCGGTGGAGAGCGTCGCTGGGACCTGCTGCTGTGGTTCCTGCTCGGCTCGATCGCCATGCGCGGGGCGGGCTGCGTCTATAACGATATCGTCGATGCCGATCTTGACCGGCAGGTAGCCCGCACCGCCGCGCGGCCTGTGGCGAGCGGGCGGGTTGGCAAAGGCGCGGCCTGGGCCTGGCTGCTGGCGCTGTGCGGGGTGGGGCTGATCGTCCTGCTACAATTGCGCTGGCAGGCGCAGCTGGTCGCGCTCGGCAGTCTGGCCCTGGTCGCGGCCTATCCCTTTATGAAGCGGATCACCGGTTTCCCGCAGGCCTGGCTCGGGCTGGTCTTCACCTGGGGCGTGCCCGTCGGCTGGATCGCGGTGAGCGATACGAACCTGTCGGCCTTGGCCGCGCTCTATGCTGGGGCGGTGCTGTGGTGCGTCGGCTATGACACGATCTACGCCTGCCAGGACCGTGAAGATGACGCCATGGTCGGGATCGGCTCGAGCGCCCTGACGCTGGGGCGCCATGTGAAGGCCGGGGTCGCGGGGTTCTACGTCGGGGCGGTCATGCTCTGGGCGCTGGCCTTCTGGCTGCTGCGGCCGGACTGGCTGGCGCTGCTGGCCTTGGTCCCCGCCGCGCTACACCTCGCCTGGCAGGTGCTGACGCTGGAGGATGGCGACGCCGACAATGCCCTCGCCCGGTTCCGCGCAAACCGCACGACTGGCCTGCTGGTCGCCCTGGCCTGCTGGGTGGTCGGAAACGCCTGATGTGCAACCTCTACCGCATGACCAAGGGGACGGCCGAAGTCGCCGCGCTGTTTGCGGTGGAGGACGTGGCGGGTGGCGCCAACTTCGCGACCGAGCTTTACCCCGGCTACCCCGGCCTGGTGGCCGAGGGCGGGCGGCTGCGGGCGATGAACTGGGGTCTGCCGGTGGTGCTGACTGGCAAGCAGGGGCAGAAGCTCAAGCCCAAGCCGGTCACCAATGCCCGCGATGACAAGCTGCTGACCCCGTTCTGGCGCGACAGCTTTGCGCGCCGCCGCTGCCTGATCCCGGTGACGCAATGGGCCGAGCCGCAAGGGCCGGCTGGGCGGATGACCCGCTCGTGGTATTCGCTCCCCGGTACCGCGGTCATGGCAGTCGCCGGGCTGTGGCGCCCGACGGCGGAGTGGGGCGATTGCTATGCGATGGTCATGGTCGATAGTGCGCCAGCCATGGCCGAGGTGCATGATCGGATGCCGGTGATCCTGGCCCGGGATAACTGGGAGCAGTGGATCAGCGGCTCGATCGATCACGCGCTGGACCTCTGCCAGACCTGGCGCGGGCCGCTGCTCGCCGATCACACTGGCGAGCGCTGGGTGGACGGCAAGCCGATCGGCACCCAGCCGCCGCTGCTCTAGGCATAGCTCACGACCTCGAACTCGATCCCGTCCCAGTCGAAGAAATAGAACCGCCGCCCGGGCTCGTAATCGGCATGGTTGAACGGTTCGAGCCCAGCCGCCTTCACCACCGCTTCGGCAGCATCAAGGTCATCGACCACCAGTCCGACATGGTTCAGCGGCACCCCCTTGGCAAAGGGCCCACCACGCCCTTCGTTGGTGTAGACGGCCAGGTAATCGCGCTCGCTGCCGACGTGGATTGTCCACCCGCCGAGCTGCGAAGGCCCGCGCCAGCGCTCGTGCCAGCCGCACAATTGCTGGAGCAGGGTCGAGGACCGTTCGGGATCGCTGACGGTGATGTTGACGTGTTCGAGAAAACCGGTCGGCATGATTCGCTATCCTTTTCAGCCGCTTGCTTCGCACTCTGCGAATAGGGCTTTACCCTGATGCAACCTCAAGCTAACTTGAGGTCAAGCAATTTCGTGCGAAAAGGCGCTGGCCGATGGACAAGAACGATCTGCTGCCGATTGGTGAACTGGCGCGGCGCACCGGCCTCGCCGTCTCGGCGATCCGCTTCTACGAGGACAAGGGCCTGATCCAGGCGATGCGCACGATGGGCAACCAGCGGCGCTTCCTGCGCAGCGATATCCGCCGCCTCAGCTTCATCCTGATCGCGCAGAAACTGGGACTGGGGCTGAGCGAGATTGAGGCCGAGCTGGCGACCCTGCCGCAAGGCCGCACGCCGACCCTGTCAGACTGGCAGAAGCTCAGCCGCTCGGTCCGGGTCGCACTCGATGCCAAGATCCAGCTGCTCACTCGCACCCGCGCCAAGCTCGATGAATGCATCGGCTGCGGCTGCCTCAGCCTCCAGCGCTGCCAGCTCTACAACCGCGATGACCGTGCTGGGGCAGGTGGGGGTACCGGGCCGCGTTACGTGCTGGACTGACTACTCCGCCGCCAGCAGCTCTTCCGCGCCCTCAAGGTCAACGCTGACCAGGCGGCTGATCCCACGTTCGACCATGGTCACGCCGAACAGGCGGTGCATGCGGCTCATCGTCACGGCGTTGTGGGTCACGATCAGGTAGCGGGTGTCGGTTTCCTTCACCATCGCATCGAGCAGGTCGCAGAAGCGTTCGATGTTGGCATCATCGAGCGGCGCGTCGACTTCGTCGAGCACGCAGATCGGCGCCGGGTTGGTGAGGAACAGCGCGAAGATCAGCGCGACGGCGGTCAGGGCCTGTTCGCCGCCTGACAGCAGGGTCAGCGAGGTCAGGCGCTTGCCCGGCGGCTGAGCGTAGATCTCGAGGCCAGCCTCCAGCGGATCGTCGCTGTCGACCAGCGCCAGGTGGGCCTGGCCGCCTTCAAACAGCTTGGAGAACAGCCGCTGGAAGTGGGTGTTGACCGCTTCGAAGGCGGCGCGCAGCCGTTCGCGGCCCTCGCGGTTGAGGTTGCCGATCGAGCCGCGCAGGCGGTGGACGGCTTCGGTCAGTTCGGCCTGTTCGGCGATGCTGGCGCTGTGGCGACCTTCGACTTCGGCCAGTTCTTCGGCGGCGACGAGGTTGACCGGGCCGAGCCGTTCGCGGTCGGCAACCAGCTTGTCGTGCTCGGCGCTTTCTTGGGGCGAGGGGCCGACTTCGGCGGCGACGAATTCGAACCGCTCGGGCAGCAGCGGCGGCGGGCACTGAAAACGTTCGCCCGAGATGGCGGCCATTTCGGCGCGGCGGCCTTCCTCGTTCTCGGCGCGGGCGGCGGCCCCGGCGCGGGCTTCGCGGGCCGAGGCGAGCGCCTCGTTGGCTTCGGCAAAGCGGCTTTCGATCCGGCGGGCAGTGTCGCCCAGCTCGCTGACCTTCGCTTCGGCGGCGTTGAGTTCGGCGGTCAGTCGCGCGCGGACTTCGTCGCCAGCCTCGATTTCGCGCATCAGGCTGGCGGGCTTGGCGGCGATGACGGCGCGTTCCTCGGCGATTTCCTCGGCGCGGCGGGTCATTTCGCTGAGGCGGCTGGCGGCGTCGCCGGCGCGGGCCTGCCAGCCCTTGATGTCGGCGCGCTGGGCGTTGCAGCGCTCGCGGGCGACGGCGAGGCCCTGATCGTGCGATGCCAGCGCGGCGGTGGCAGCTTGCAGCCCCTGCCGCGAAGCATCGTGCCGCGCCTGGGCAGCAGCGAGCTGGGCGCGGCCGGTGGCGGGATCGGGCAATTCGTTTCGGCGCTGCTCGGCGGCGGCCTGCTCAGCCTCAGCGGCTTTGCGCTGTTCAGCGAGGTCACCGGCGGCCTCGGCCAGTTCGGCGCGGCGGGCTTCGAGCCGGGCCTTGGCAGCCTCGGCCTGATCGACCGCGCGCAGGGCGGCGCGTTCGGCTTCGGACGCCTCTGCCACGGCGCGTTCCGAGGCGATCACGGCGAGTTGCAATTCGGATAGTTCAGCCTGCACCGCTGCGGCACTGGCCTCGGCCTGCTCGACCACGGCGCGCTTGCCGGGCAGTTCGGCTTCGAGCGCAGTCAGGCGATTTTCGGCCTCCAGCCGCGCAGCTTCGGCGGCGCCTTCGCCCTGGCTGACGAAGCCGTCCCAGCGGCGGATCCGGCCAGCGCGGGTCACCAGCCATTCGCCTGGGCCAAGCGCACGGCCATCGTCGGCATCGGCGACATGGACCAGCGCGAGGCGGGCCTTCAGCTCATCCGGGCATTGGGTGACGTGGGCGGCCAGGCTGCCTGCCACTGGCTTGGGCGCAGCGGCGCCGGTCCAGAAGCGGCCGTCCTCACCGGCGGGAGCCTGGCCCAGCGGTGCCTTGGCATCGCGGCCCAGCACGGCGGCGATGGCGCGTTCGTAGCCCGGCGCGGCGCGGACCTGATCGAGCGCGACCGGCAGGCCGTGCTTGCCGCTGGCCTGCTTGGCCCGGGCGTCGCGATCGCGCACCAGCGCCTGCCATTCGCGCTCCACCCCGGCGAGCTCGGCCTTGGCCGAAGCCAGCGCCGAGGAGGCCATGTCGCGACTGGTCTGCAATTCAGCCTTGCGGGCCTGCTGCGTGGTGACCGTCTCGCGCGCCGCGACCAGTCGGGCCGCGGCGGCATCGCGGGCCTGCTCGGCCTCGGCCAGCGCCGCCAATGGATCGCCTTCGCGGGCCAGCGCGGCCTTCAGGTCTTCCTGCCGGCGTGCTTCGGCCTCTAGCCGCGAGAGACGCTGCTGCGCGGCGGCGACTTCCGCCTCGGCCACGCGCCATTCGGCCTCGACCCCGGCCTGGTCGGCGGTCGCCTTGGCCAGCGCGAGTTCGGCGGCCCGCAGGTTGCGATCGGCATCGTCGAGCGCGGCAGCGACGACCGGGCGGCGCTTTTCCTCAGCCTCCAGCCGTTGCTCACCCTCGGCCAGCTCGCGCTCGAGCTTGGCGAGGGCCTCGGCGGCATCGCGGGTCAGGCGGTCGGCATCGCCCTTGTCGGCCTCAAGCCGCGCGGCCTGCCGGTCGAGGTCCTTGAGCCGTTCTTCGGCTGCATCGAGCTGCGTGGTGAGCGAGGCCATGCGGTGGCCATGGGCCGTGGCATCGTCGCGCCGGTCGGCCAGCTCATCGCGGGCTTCGGCCAGCGCAGAGGCGGCTTCGTGCTGGGCCTTCTGCGCTTCCGCCATCGCGGTCTGGGCGGCGGAGACGCGCGCCTCGGCCGCCTGAGCTTCCCCCCGCGCCGCTTCGGCGGCCGCAGCGGCGTCGCGCCAGCGGGCATAGACCAGCCGGGCTTCGGCCAGCCGGATCTTGTCGGACAGCGCCTTGTAACGTTCGGCGGCGCGGGCTTGACGGCGCAAGGACCCGATCTGCGCGTCAAGCTGGCCCATCAGGTCTTCGAGCCGGGCCAGATTGGCCTCGGTCGCGCGCAGCTTCTGTTCGGCGTCCTTGCGGCGCACATGCAGGCCCGCGATCCCCGCCGCCTCTTCCAGCATCATCCGCCGCTCGGCCGGCTTGGCGGCGATTACGGACGCGATCTTGCCCTGGCTGACGAGAGCGGGGGAGTGCGCGCCAGTGGCCGCATCGGCGAAGACCAGTGCGACGTCCTTGGCCCGCACATCGCGCCCGTTCACGCGGTAGGCCGAGCCCGCACCGCGCTCGATCCGGCGGACGACTTCCAGATCGCTGTCATTGTCACCGGCATCGGCCAGCAGCACGACCTCGGCGAAATCGCGCGGTGGGCGCTGGGCCGTGCCGGCGAAGATCACGTCTTCCATGCCCCCGCCGCGCATCGACTTGGGCGAGCTTTCGCCCATGACCCAGCGGATCGCTTCCAGCAGGTTGGACTTGCCGCAGCCGTTAGGGCCGACCACGCCGGTCAGGCCCGGCTCGATATGCAGCTCAGCCGGCTCGACGAAGCTTTTGAAGCCCGACAGTTTGAGCCGCTTGATCCGCATCGTCTGGCCGGTCCCCCCGTTAGCTCCCGCTTACCGGGCGCCAGCCTTTTCAAGCGCGACCTTGATCACTTCCCAGGTGTTGCCTTCGATCTTGGCGCCATTGAGGAAGAAGGTCGGCGTGCCGGTGATGCCCAGCTCTTCGCTGGCCTTGTTGGTCGCTTCGACCAGCTTGGTCGCCTTGGCGGTATCGGCCAGGCAGGTCTTCGCCTGATCGGCGGCGATCCCGCGCGAGGTGAAGAAGGTGTCCATCCCGCCAGCCTGGGCGATGGCGACAAAGCGCTGTTCAGGCGGCAGCTGGCTGGCAGCCTGGAGCGCGGCCTCGTTCGACTGGAGGTTCGTGAACATGTCACGCTGCCAGCCCCAGAACTGCTTGGCGAGCGGCAGCGCCGCTTCGGGCGTGCTGCAGGTGGCGAGCAGGGTGGCGGGCACGTCAAGCGCGTTCAGCATGAAGAACCGCACTTCGAAGCTGACCCGGCCGCTGGCGACAAAATCGTCACGCAGTTCGGCGGCGCTGGCTTCAGAGAATTCGGCGCAGTGCGAGCAGCTCAGCGCGCCATATTCGACCAGCTTGATCGGCGCATCGGGGTTGCCCATGCGGTAGCCACCCTCGGGCGTGGCGGTATAGGTGTCAGCCCAGGTCTGGCCGGCCGGTGCCGCGATCTTGGCGATGGCGTCGCCGCTGGGGGCCGTGGCGGCAGCGCCTTCGTCCTTGCTCCCGCAAGCGGCGAGCGCCAGGGCCAGGGTGGCAGCGACAAGCGCCTTGGGCGCGAAAGCGGTTTTGGCAGGAGTCATGATTCGCAAAAATCCTCTGGATTTGAGCCGCCAAGGCTAGCCCAGCGGCGGAAAAGCGGGAAGGAGCGCCTGGGTGGCCCACAGGCTTCTCCACAGGAGTCTCAGACGAAACGCTCCTTACATTCAGGAAGCATCATCAAGACGGGGAGTTCAAGTGCGTATCTCGGCAAACTCCTCAAACACGCAAGCTTGCGGGTTGGGTGAAATATTCCGGATCACCTTTGCAACCTCGGGTGATATGAAAACCCGCATACAGATTTGCTCGTTCGGGAACTTCGCTAAAAACAGTCCATTCGGCTTGAATGCGGGATGAACCAGCAGCGACTTGATCCGAGTGGCTCGGCGCTCCCCGAACCGGGCTTCGAGCCGCTGGAACCCGGAAAGAGGGTGGCGGAACTCTTCGGAGTCATAGCTTGACGCTTGCAGATCAAACACGTCTCGCCAACCGAAAACGTTTACGAACCACCACTCGGCCAAGGGTGATCCGGTTGTGCGATGTCGGATCTCAAGTGGGATGTATTCGAGGTCTTGCAGCTGTAGTTCGTCGAGTGCCAGCTTCATATCGGGCGAAATCATCGCGCCGGCATGGAAAGGGTAGAATCCTGACAATGCCGCGATATCTGTTGTTGTCGTGGTAGCGATCCAGCGGATGCCATCCCCAGCTGGTAGCAGCTGCGCTCCAAAGTGATCAGGGTTCATGGTGTCGAAGAACAAGGGCTGTCCATCCGCATCCCGGCCAATCGGACCGCTTGCGGCAAGATAGAGGTCCGGATTTGTGGCCGTTGGAAGCATAAGCAGCTTAGCCGCTGCCGTTTGAGCTGGCTCGGCAGCGGGCATCAGTGCGGCCCGCAAGCTTCCCCAAAAGCGTCTCAGACGAAACCCTTCATGGTGGCGGCCAGGACTTCGCGCAAGGCTGGCCAGGTGTTGACCGGCAGCAGTTGGCCGTTGAGCTGGAAGGCCGGGGTGCCCTTTACGCCCTCGTTGTAAAAGGCGTTCTCGGTGCCCTTTTGCAGCTGCGCCACCAGAGCCTCGTCGGCCAGGCACTTGTCGAGCTCGGCGCGTTTGAAGCCCTGCTTTTCCATCATCGCGTAGAGCCCGAGGTCCTCGGTCATCGCCTGGACGCGCTTGTTCCAGTCGGGATCGGACCAGCGCTGGGCCTGGGCGCGGGTCGGCGCGCGCAGCCATTCGTGCTGGAACTTAAGCAGCTGGGTGCTGTTGCCAAAGAACTTGGCCGGTGGGCCGCAATAGGCGATCAGCGTGACCGTCTTGTCGATCTCGTTCAGGAAGAACGGGCGGATCTCGTAAGCGACTGAGCCGGGCTTGATAAAGCGCTCGGTCAATTCATCGCCACCCTGCATCTCGAAGATGCCGCAATGCGGGCAGGAGTAGGAGGCATATTCGATCAGCCGGATCGGCGCGTGCGGGTTGCCGCGGAGGTGGTAACCCTCCTTGCTGAGGGTGACCGTGGCCGACCAGTCCTTTTCCTTCGGCTTGCTCGCTCCGGTCAGCAAGACCGCGGCGGTGAGCGCCAGGACGCCCGAAAACAGCCCGCGCCGCCGCATTACATCCGGGCCTCGATCTGTGGCTGCAGCAGGTCCCATCCTCCCGTGCCAAAGAGCAGGGCCCCGTCGAGCGCGAAGCTGGGGGTGTGATCGACGCCAAATTTGGAAGCCGCTTCGGTGCCGGCGGCCAGCCGCTGGGCCATGGCAACATCGGTCAGGCAGCGGTCGACCGCCACCCGGTCATAGCCGCGCGTTGCCATGATCTGGAAGAACCTGAAATCGTTGGCAATGGCGCGGGTGCGGGTGGCAGATCGCCAGTGCTCCAGCGCGCTTGCTGCGCCTTGCTGCTGCGCGCCATGGTCTGGATCCAGACCGGCTGGCTACGCATGAAGGCGCTGTGGTTGAGCGGGAACTTGTCCTTTGACCCGCAATTGGTCAGCATCGCCACGGTCAGGTCAACCGGATCGCGGACAAAGTGCCTGATCTCGACCGAAACCTTGCCGCTGCGAATGTACTTGAGCTTGATGCCCGCATCCGATTCCTGTTCGAACCGGGCGCAGGACGGGCAGGTATAGCTGACCCAGGTGGTCAGCTTCACTTTGGCTGCCGGGTTGCCGAGGACGTTGCTTTGCTGGGCCGTGCGGGTGACGGTGCGGTTCCAGTCCTGCGGCGGGCTGGCGCCAAGGGTGAGTGCAGCGGTGGCCAGCAGCAGGGCGGGGCGGAGCAGTTGCTTCAAGGTCACTTGTCCTCGTTGTTGTCACCCAGGCTGCGGGCCAGCGATTCGAGCACGGCGCGCAGTTCCGGATCGCCGATATCGCGCAAGGAATCGCCTAATTCCATAGGAATCGGTTTGAGCGAGGGCGGAGCAGCCGGGCGGCGGTCTTCGACCGGCGGCTTGACCGCGCCCTGGCGCAGCTTGACCCGGGCGACCGCGCTATAGCCGAAGAAGCGGTTCACCCGCTCGATGATCTCCGGGATCACGTGGCTGATCAGCGGGGCATGGGCCGGAACGACGACGAGTTCGAGGATGCCGCCCGACTTTTCGCCCGGCGGAAAGCGGATCGCCTCTGGCATGCAGACGCGGGCGTGCTTGGTCCCGACGATCTCGGCCAGCGGGTCACCACGCTCGACTGGATGAAGCCGAACCGGCGAAAGGCGGTGCGGCCCACTTCGGGCATCAGTTCGGAAACGCTGCGCGCCGCCCCGCCGCGCGGCCGCTCGTATTGGCGCGGGGTGGCTCCGGCCTTGGCGGTGGGCTTCTTGCCTGGCTTGGTCGGGTCCCGTTCCATTGCGGCTCCGGCAATGCCATAGCGCAGGGATGGACGCCAGCGCCGACACGATCTCTGCCCTGTTGCTGACCTGGTATGACCGGCAGGCGCGGGTCCTGCCGTGGCGCAGTCCGCCGGGCACGCCGCCGCCCGAACCGTACCGCGTCTGGCTGTCCGAAGTGATGCTGCAGCAGACCACCGTGGCGGCGGTCGGGCCCTATTTTGCCAAGTTCCTGGCCCGCTGGCCGACTGTGAGCGAGCTGGCGGCGGCGGAAGATGCCGAGGTGATGGGCGCCTGGGCGGGCCTTGGCTACTACGCCCGCGCTCGCAACCTGCTGGCCTGCGCCCGGGCCGTCGCGGCACGGGGCGGGGTGTTTCCGCAGACCGAGGCTGAGCTGCGCGAACTGCCGGGGCTGGGCGCCTATACCGCCGCCGCTGTCGCCGCCATCGCCTTTGGTGAGCGCGCCACCGTGGTCGATGCCAATGTCGAGCGCGTGGTGGCGAGACTGTTTGCGATCGATGAGCCATTGCCCGCCGCTCGCAAGGCGATCCGGGCACGGGCCGAGGAGCTGACGCCCGAAACCCGCGCCGGAGACTTTGCCCAGGCGATGATGGACCTGGGCGCGACGGTCTGCACCTCGCGCGGGGCCCGCTGTCTGCTCTGCCCGCTGGCCGAAAAGTGTGCAGGGCGGCGGCAGGGGGCGGAGCGCTTTCCGGTCAAACCGGCCAAGGCCGCCAAGCCGCAGCGCAAGGGGCAGGCCTTCTGGATCGAGCGGGCCGGCGCGGTCTGGCTGGTTCAGCGTCCCGGCACTGGCATGCTGGGCGGGATGCGGGCCTTGCCCGACGATGGCTGGTCGGCCCGCGGCGATGGTTCGGGCAATGGGCCGCTGTCGGGCAAATGGGCTAGCGGTGGCGTGGTTCGCCACGGCTTCACCCATTTCGATCTCGATTTGCAATTGATGCTTTATTCGGGCGGCGATTTGGATAGGCTGGCACCTGACAGTGGCGAATGGTGGCCGCTGGACCGGATTGAACAAGCCGGCCTGCCCACCCTGTTTGCCAAGGCAGCGCGGCTCGCGCTGGCGCAACAAGAAGACCTGGGAGAATGACCTTGCACCATCACGACGCCATCGCGCTTTCGCGCCGGAACCTGCTGCGCTCTACCGTGCTGCTGGGGGCAGGGGCGGCGGCCGGTGCTTTGCCGTTTGGCAGCCAGCTGGCCCATGCCGCCATGGCTGTCGGCTTCGAGGCGCGCTGGCCCAAGGTTACCGCCATGCTCGACAAGTATGTCAGCCAGCGCAAGGTCGCGGGCATGGTCGCGGCGCTGGGTTGGGGAGACAAGGACCCCGGCTTCATCGTGCGCGGCAAGGAAGCCTTCGACGATCCTGATGGCGCCGGGGAGAACAGCCTGTTCCGCGCCTATTCGCAGACCAAGCCGGTCACGGGCATGGCGGCGATGATGCTGATCGACGATCGCAAGCTGAAGCTCGATCAGCCGGTCGCCGATTTCATTCCTGAATTCGCCAATATGCGGGTGGCGATCGACCCGAAGAACAGCCTGGATGCACGGCCGGCCAAGAACCAGATCACGGTCCGCCACCTGCTGACCCACACGGCGGGCCTGGGCTATGCCGGGGTCGGCAAAGAAAAGGTCAGCGCCGAGCTGCTGCGCCTCGGCGTGACCCTGCGGTGCTGACGCGGATGAAGATCCCCGGCCTGCCGGTCAGCCCGCCGACCCCGGGCCCGGACGAATTCGTCAAGCTGGCGGCCACTGTGCCGCTGGTCTCCGAGCCTGGCACCGAATGGCACTACTCGATGTCGCTCGACGTGCTGGGCGTGGTGATCCAGCGCGCGTCGGGCGCCAAGAGCTTCGAAGCCTTCCTGCAGGAGCGGATGTTCGATCCGATTGGCATGAAGAGCAGCTACTTCCGGGTGCCCACCAGGGAGGTGCACCGCCTGACCGCCAATTACGGCCTGATGGGCGGCTTCCCGCTGCCGATCGATCCCAGCAAGACCTCGATCTATCTTGACCGTCCGGCCTTTGCCTTTGGCGGTTCGGGGCTGGTCTGCTCGCCGGCGGACTATGATCGCTTCCTCAAGATGATCGCCAATGGCGCCTGGTCGGCAACAAGCGGGTGATGGGTGCGGCGGCCGTGGCGCTGGGCGTCAGCAATCTGCTGCCCGACGGGGTCGAGACCAAGGGCACCTTTATCGACGGCGCCGGCAATGGCGCAGGCGGCCGTTCGGGCATGGGCCGCGATGCCGGGACATTCGGCTGGGGCGGGGCGGCCGGGACGGTCGGGTTCGTCAACGTCCGGATGGGCCTGCGCGCCGGGATCTATACCCAATACATGCCGTCGGAAGCGCTCCCGATCCACGCCGAATTCCCGCAGACGGTCCTGGCCGATCTTGCCGCGATGCGCGGCGCATGAAGGCGCCGATCGCCTTCGCCGGCTCGCCGATTGATCGGGCTGACCACATCCGCGCCAATCCCGATGAGCTGGCGGGCCTGATGAACTGGCGCGCGCGGCTGCTGAAGCTTGATGGTCTGTCGCCGGTCTATACCGATGATGGCGCGCTTGAATGGGGCACGCTCGCCGATGCCGCGCCCGAGGCGGAGCTGGTCTTCCTGGGGCTGATGGACGGCAAGGCCTGCTTTGCCGCCGTGCCCGATGAAGGCGCGACCGGGCCGGCCTATGCCAACCCACAGATCTGGGCGGCCATGTCGGCGCTCGATCCGGGTGAACTGGCGCTCTATGGCGGCGCCCGCAGCCTGGTCGACTGGCACGCGCGGCACCGCTTCTGCGCGCGCTGCGGCGGGGCGACCAAGGTCAGCAAGGGCGGCTGGCAGCGCAATTGCGATAGCTGCAAGGCCCAGCATTTCCCCCGCACCGATCCGGTCACGATCATGCTGATCGAGCACAAAGGTCATCTGCTGATGGGCCGCCAGCCGCGCTTTCCGCCGCGGATCTATTCGGCGCTGGCGGGCTTCGTTGAGCCCGGCGAAACGATCGAGGAAGCCGTGGCGCGCGAAAGCTTCGAGGAAGCTGGCGTGACGGTGCGCGATGTGACCTATGTCGCCAGCCAGCCCTGGCCGTTCCCGTCGCAGCTGATGATCGGCTGCCATGCGTTCACCGACGATCCGGAACTGACGATCGACACCACCGAGCTAGACGAAGCTCGCTGGTTCACCCGCGAGGAACTGGAAGCGGCGCGCGCCGCCGGACCCGAGGGCAACGATACCCTGATCTTCCCGCGACCATTCGCCATTGCCCACAACCTGCTGACCTGGTGGCTCGACAAATGACCCAGCCTGCAAAAGTCACGATCGACATCTGGTCCGATGTGATGTGCCCATGGTGCATCATCGGCTATTCGCAGCTTCAGAAGGGCCTCGCGACCCTGGCGGGCGAGGTTGAGGCCGAGGTGCGCTGGCACGCCTTTCAGCTCAATCCCGACATGCCGCAGGAAGGCGAGGAGCAGCAGGCCCATCTCGCCCGCAAATATGGCCGCTCGCCCGATCAGATGGCCCAGGCGCGCGGGCAGATGAAGGAAATCGCGGCGCGGGCGGGCTATTCGTTCGAATACACCGGTGACGGCGAACAGCCCGAGGCGCGGCTCTGGAATACTGCCAAGGCGCATCAGCTCCTGCTCTGGACCCTGGCCCAGCATGGCCCGGAAAAGCAGACCGAGCTGAAGCTCGCCCTGTTCGATGCCCATTTCCAGCAGCGCCGCAATGTCTCTGACCCGGCCGTGCTGGTCGATGTCGCGGCCAGCCTCGGGATCGACCCTGAAGGCGCCGCCGCTGCGCTCGACAATGCCGTGCTGGGCCAGCAGGTGCTGGAGGAGCAGCGCATGGCCTATGACATGAACGTCACTGGCGTGCCGGCAATGGTGGTCAATGGCCGCTTCATGATCCCCGGATCGCAGGAGCCGGAAACCTATGCCAACGCCTTGCGCCGCGTGATCGCGCGTGAGGCTGAGCTGGCGGCGCGGGCCGGATGAGCCCGGATTACACCGGCCAGGTCGCGGTGATCACCGGCGGGGCCGGGGGGATCGGCGGCGCACTGGGCAAGGCATTGGCAGCTGCAGGCGCGCAGGTTCTGCTGGCTGATCGCGATGCCGGTGACGGGATTGTAGCCTGCGATGTCTCGCGGATGGAAGAGGTCGAGGCGCTGGCCGAGCTGGCCTGGCAGCGGTTCGGGCGGGTCGATCTGCTGGTCAACAACGCCGGGATTTCGGGCGGCGGCGGCCGCTTGTGGAAGGCCGACATTGCCGCCGCGCGGCGGGTGATGGAGGTCAATTTCTGGGGCGTCTGGAACGGCTGCGCCGCCTTTGCCCCGCGCATGGCGGCACAGGATCATCCCAGCGCGATCTATAACGTCGCCTCCGAAAACGCGCTGTTCTGCGCCGTCCCGCGCTCGGCCGCCTATATCGCCTCCAAGCACGCCGTGCTGGGACTGACCGAAAGTTTCCGCGAAGACCTGCCCGAGCATGTTCACGCCGGCACGATCATCCCCGGCTGGGTCCTCTCCGGCCTGACCAGCGAAGGCGGCCGCGACCGGGCCATGCCGGCCGAACGCTATGCCGAAATCATCCTGCCGCAGCTCGCGGCGCGTGAGCGCTTCGTGGTCAGCCATGCCTATAACGTGGTGCCGATGACCGAGCGGACCGACGCGCTGGAAGATGCTTATGCCCGCAATGCGCCGCGCTATGATGGCGATGACGAGCATGATGTGAGATCGTTTATCGCGAAGCTGCGCAGGGGCGGGTAATCCAGTCCTTTCCTGCGGAATTGCGCAAGTTCCTACCTGCGAGTTAACCCCTTTTTGACGCTGTCGTTTGCATGCTGCTTAACGGGTCAGCGTGCAGGGAACCCCGACTTTGCTTCAATTCCGAAGCCGTATGCGGGGCAGGACAAGCATGCACGTTAAGAGATTGGGTCGGACAACGTTTTGCCGCCTGCTGCGTGATAGCAGCGGCCTCAGCAATATCGAATACGGCCTGCTTCTCAGCTTCCTGGCGGTGACTTCGGTCGGCGCGCTTGAGGCGCTGGGGGTCTCCATAAGCGACGGCTTCACGGGCACCGGTGAGATGGTCGCGCAGAACCGCGAGGCCTTCAACTCGCCCACCAGCGGCACGCCAGACGGGGACACTCAGCGTAACACTGGTGACGGCACTGCGGATCCGCATGGATCGGCGCCGGACGAGCCGCCGGTCGCCGGCGACATGCCCTTTAACGATCCGCTCGATGCGGATTTTGAAGTCACGACGCCCGATGAGCCGCCGATGGCGGCGATGAAAACCCCGGACGGCTCCTGAGCGCGATCGCACGCTTCGTGACTCATCGTTCGATCCCGGCGCTGCTGCGCTCTGGCTTGGGCCAGCTGAAGGAGTGGTGGCGGCCATTGCTGACCGCCGCCACCCTGTGCCTGGTGATCGTCCTGGTCGGGCCAAACGACCAGATCGACAGGCGCCTGTCCGACCGGTTGCTGGCAAGTCAGAAGACTCAGGCCGATCCGAAGATCCTGATTGTCGAGATCAATGGTGAGGATATCCGGCGCTATGGCGGACCGCCGTTCAGCCGCGATGGCCTGACCAAGCTGTTCGATCGCATTGGCGAGGCACGCCCGGAACGAGTCCTGCTCGATACCTATCTGGGTGAGCGGTTCGATCCGGCAATCGACCAGCGTCTCGCCCAGTCGTTCGCGCGGCTCGGGCCGGAGCGGCTCGGCCTGGTAACTTCGCCGGGCCCAAATGACCGACCCATTGCCCTGTTCGCCCAGCACGCGACCATTGTCGATGCACGGCTGACTGCGGATCAGGATGGCTGGCACCGGCGGATCGGCGATGGCAAGCGGCCCTGGGGTGTCAACGCTGCGGGCTGGCTGGCGACAGGCTCGACCAGTGCCGACCCTGTCAAGCTTGACCTGCGGGTGGCGACAGTCGGGTATGAGCGGTATTCCGCGCACGAGGTGATCAGCGGGCAGGTGCCGCTCGATGGCCGACTGGTAGTTGTCGGGGTCAGCACCAAGGTTGCCCCGTCGCGAGCGTTCCTTCCTTTCACCGCCAGTGCAGACCGCGCCGCAGTGCTTGCCCTCGGCGCACAGTCGATCCGCAGTGGCTATCCCGCACTGAGCAAGACCGGCGGCCTGGTCAGCATCGCGCTCGGGGTCCTGGCGGTTGCTCTCGCCTTCGTTTGTGCGCTCTTCGCCCGTTCGGGCAAGGGTTTGACGATCATGAGCGGCGGCATCCTGGCGGTGCTGATCGTCGCTTCGGTGGCCGTGGCGCGCATCTATGCGGTCGCGATCGCTCCGGCCTCGATGCTCGCCTGCTTCGCGGTGATGGTCAATGTCACCCTGATCCAGCGGCTAAAGCTGGTGCCGATGCTCACTTCGTTCCTCAAGGGCGATATCAGCCCCGAAGAAGCCTGGGCCTGGCGCAGCTGCGAGCAGGCTAGTCATCCGGCGGTGCTGCTTTCGGCGAATGGCCGGGTCAAGCGTGCCAACCGGGAGGGCGCTAGCTTGGCCTCGATGCTCGGGGATGACCTTGCCTCGCTGCTGGTCCCGCGCGTCGGCGAACAATCGAGCACGATCACGATTACCGAAGCCGACGAGAGCGAGCGAGTCTACGAGATCGACTGGCCCTATACCAACGTGGCGATTGCGGTGCTGCGTGACCACACGGAAGCGACCATGCTCGACCGCACCCTGCGCCAACAGTTGCTGACCGATGAACTGACCGGCCGGCTTAACCGCCGAGGGTTCGAGTTCGCGCTCAACCGCGCCGCGCAGTCTGAGGCGGGCTATGCGGTGTTCTTCCTCGACATGAACGGGTTCAAGGCGGTCAACGATACCCATGGACACGATGCCGGCGATGAACTGCTGGTGCGCAGCGCCCAGCGGCTGGCCAAGCAGTTGCGGCCCGAAGACAGCCTCGCCCGGCTTGGCGGGGACGAATTCGCGATCGTTGTCCCGCGCGCGCTGAGCGAGTTGGAGGCCGAGCATCTTGCGCACCGCCTCGCCCGCGTGATCGAGCAACAGGTGCGGATCGATTGCGCCAACGCCATGGTTAGGGTTTCTGCCGCGATTGGTCATGCCCAGCCGCGTCACGGGTTCGAAAGCACCGCGCAGGTCCTGCGCCGTGCCGACCAGGCGATGTACCGTAACAAGACTACGTCGAAGCAGTTGCGCGAAGCGGCCTAAACCAGCCCCAGCCGCGCCAGATCGGCGGCGATATGGCCGGGCAGAACTTCACCGGCTTCCTCGCCGCTGCCCAGATCGCGCGGGGCGTCGGCGTCTTCCAGATAGCGCCAGCCCTGATGCGCCCGCTTGGGCTGGGGCATCACTTCAATCAGGCGCGGGGAAATGACGATGTTGGTCCGTCCGCCCTCGGCCTCTTCAAAGCGCAGGATCGGGCTGCGCACCACCAGCTGGTGCTTGAAGATCCAGAACAGCGAGCCGCCCCCCCGATCCATCTTTGGGCACGATCTCTTCATGCCGCTTGGGCAGGTACCGCGTGGTCAGCCGCGCTTCCGAGCCGCGCGTGGCAAACCAGCTGCGCATTTCCTCAAGCGATTGCGCCCCATAGGCCACCTTGGTCAAGTGCAGCGGCATGGCTCAGCCGACCAGGCCCGAAGCTACCGCCAGTCCCAGGAAGGCGAAGAAGCCCATTGAATCGGTAATCATCGTGACGAAGACCGAACTGGCGACTGCCGGGTCCTGGCCCAGCCGGTCGAGTGTGACGGGCACGATTACCCCGGCGAGGCCGGCGGTGATGATATTGACCACAACCGCCGTCCCGATCACCAGCCCCAGCAACGGATTGGCGAAGACCAGGCCCGTTGCCACCCCGATCAGCGTGGCCACAGTCGCACCGTTGAGCAGGGCGACACGCATCTCGCGCCAGATGATCCTGCGGGTGTTGGAGCGGGTCAGCTGGTTGGTGGCGAGGGCGCGGACGGCTACTGCCATGGTCTGCGTCCCGGCATTGCCGCCAATCGAGGCAACCATCGGCGACAGCGCGGCCAGCGCCACCAGCTTTTCGATCGCGCCGCCGAAGCTGCTGATGATCGTGGCGCTGAGCAGCGCCGTCGCCAGGTTGGCGATCAGCCAGCGCACGCGGCTGAGATAGGAATCGCGGATCGGCTCGTTGATGTCGCCATCACCAGCGCCGGACAGCAGCAGGACGTCTTCGCCGGCTTCTTCCTGGATGATGTGGACCACGTCATCGACGGTGATCTGGCCGACCAGCCGCCCGTCGGCATCGACCACCGCGGCGGAGATCAGCGCGTACTTCTGGAAGCGCAGCGCCACCTCTTCCTGGTCCATCGTCACCGGGATCAGGGTCTGGTCGCGCTGCATCACGTCGGTCAGCGCGATCGAGCGCGGGGTGCGCAGGATCCAGCTCAAGGCGCAGGTGCCAAGCGGGTGGAACCGCGCGTCAACGATGAACACTTCCCAGAATTCGTTGGCGAGATCACGCCCGTCGCGCAGGAAATCGATCAGATCCCCCACGGTCATGTGTTCCGGCACCGCGACGAAATCGCGGCTCATCAAGCGGCCGGCGGATTCCTCTGGATAGGACAGCGCGGTCTCGATCGCGGCGCGGTCCTCGGGCTCCATTTCGGCCAGGACGGCCTGCTGGTCTTCCTCGTCGAGGTCTTCCAGCATCGCGACGGCATCGTCGGTATCGAGCTGTTCGGCGATGTCGGCGACGATATCAGCGGGTAGTTGCTCGACGATATCCTCGCGGACATAGTCGTTGAGCTCGGCATAGACCTCGCTGCCCATCAGGTCGCTGATGGCGAGCGCGAGGGCCGGGCGATCATCTGAATCGAGCAGTTCGAACAGGTCGGCGATGTCGGCCGGGTGGAGCCCCTCGACCAGGCCGTAAACCGCGTCGTTTTCGCCTGCTTCGAGGCCATCGCGGACGCGGCGGACGAATTCGGGCTTCAGCGTGTTTTCGGCGTCCAGGCTATCGCTTTCACGCGCCGGCTCGGCCGCCGGAGCGGCGCTTTCGAGCAGGTTCGGATCGAGCTTGTCCATGGTCATGACCGGGCCGGTCTAGGCGGGTTATCGGCTTTTGCAACCCGGCCTTCGGCATGGCGCGTGACTTTGTGAAAGGCCGCCCTATATCGGCCCGGTCATCTAACGGAGAATACCATGGCCGAAACCCTCACCCTCAGCCTCGACAGCGGCGATGTCGTCATCAAGCTGCGTCCCGACCTGGCCCCCGGCCACGTCGAACGGATCGTCGAGCTGGCCAACGAAGGCTTCTACGACGGGGTCAAGTTCCACCGCGTGATCCCGGGCTTCATGGCCCAGGGCGGCTGCCCCAATGGCACCGGCATGGGCGGTTCGAGCAAGCCCGACCTGAAGGCCGAGTTCAACAACGAACCGCACGTGCGCGGCGTCTGCTCGATGGCCCGTACTTCGGCCCCGCACTCGGCCAACAGCCAGTTCTTCATCTGTTTTGACGATGCGACCTTCCTCGACAAGCAGTACACCGTCTGGGGCCAGGTGATCGAAGGCATGGAACATGTCGATGCCCTGCCCAAGGGCGAACCGCCGCGCGAACCCGGCGTGATCCGCAAGGCGACTGTCGCCTAAGCAGCGGGCTTTGGCGCCGGCGGATCAGCGATCCGCCGCGCGCTGAGGATCTTCACCGGCGGCTCGAGCAGCTGCCCCTTGAGCGGCCCTTCGCCCTTGGTGGGTGAGAGCGGCGCGTCCCAGATCCTGCGCACCACATCCATCCCCTGGGTGACCCGGCCAAAGGCGGCAAAGCCGGCCTGGGCTTCGGGTTCGGCCGCCTTGGGATCGGCATCCAGACTGGGCAGGTCGGACAGCAGGATCGACCAGTCGGCCGTCGCCGTGCCGGGCGCGTGGCGGGCCATCGAGATCGTGCCGGCCTTGTGGCTGATCCCGGTCACACTGGTCGGCTCATGGACGATCGGTTTGAGCACTTTCAGCGGGTGGCCCTGCAGCCCGCCCTGGATCAGGCCATTGGGCTGATCGCCCCAGGGCAGCCGCATCGATCGATAAAAGATGATCCCGTCAAACTTCTTCAGATCGACATAGCGCACGAAGTTCTGCGTGGTGATCGGCGCGCGCTTGTTGTCCAGTTCCAGCTCGATCGTGCCGAGCTCGGTCACCAGCGCGATCTTGACCGTATCGCCCAAGGGCGGGGCGGGCTTGGCGGCAACCGGGCGCTTGGCCACCGGCTTCTTCGGCGGCGCGGCAGCGGCCAGCACGAACAGGGCGGGAATGGCGAGCAGGGCGAATCGGCGGTTCATCCGACGATGCTGCACGATCACAGCCCGGTTTTCACCACCCAGTCATGGAAGATCCGCACCGCGCGGATATCGAGCGCGTGCGGCTTGCAGATGAACCAGTAGGAATAGGGGCTCTTCACCTCGATATCGAACAGGTTGGCCAGGCGGCCATCCTGGGCGCGGTCGAAGTGCGCATCGTGCATGATCGCAATGCCCAGGCCCTGCGCCGCCGCCTCAAGCAGCAGCTGGCCCGAATCGTAATGATCGATCGCGGCCGGCTCCAGATCGCCCATGCCAAGCGCTTGCTTCCAGGCCACGAAGCTGTCGGGCAGCTCGTTGTGAATCAGGAAGGTCTGGCGCGAGAGGACCTCGCGGTCAGGGGTCGGGCCAATCTCGTCAGCCACCTCCTTCGAGGTGATCGCATAGACCTGGTTGTGATCGAGTTGGACCGCGTGGAACGATGGATCGGGCTGCGGTGAGAGGATGAAGGCCGCATCCAGCGTATCGCCGACCCGGTGATCGAGATGCGGGCTGGTATCGAAATCGATATGCAGGCGCGGCTGGGCCTTGCGCAGTTCGGGCAGGCGCGGGAACAGCCGCTGGCTGCCGAACAGCGGCAGTACGCCCAGCCGCAGGCGCAGCACGCGGCTGTCCTCGACCTGGCCTTCGACTGCTGCGGCCAGCTCGTCGAACTTGGGCGCCACCGCGTTGTAGAAGGTGCTGCCATCGTCGGTCAGCTTCATCGCCTGGTGTTGGCGCGTGAACAGCCGCTTGCCGATGAACTCTTCCAGCGCGGAGACGCGGCGCGAGAGGGCCGACGGGCTGAGCCCAAGCTCGTCCGCCGCCGCGCGGGCTGAGCCCAGCCGGACGATCCGCACAAACGCTTCGATCGCGCGCAGGGGGGGCAGACGGCGGATGGCCACGGGTTACTCTTCGGATTCGTCCTGGGGAGAGGGCGGATGCAGACGCAGACGGGTAACATGCTTTTCGTTGCCCGCAATCACTTCCAGCCGCCAGCCGCTGGGATGATCGAGGATCGCACCCACCGGCGGGACCGCTTCGGCCAGCAGGAAGGCTAGGCCGCCCAGCGTATCGACATCTTCCTCGACCTCGGCCAGGCGCCGGTCGATGGCGTCGGCCACATCGTCCAGCTCGGCGCGGGCATCGGCTTCCCACATGCCGTTTTCCAGCTGGGTCAGCAGTTCCTGGGGCGCGTCGTCGTGCTCGTCCTCGATCTCGCCGACAATCTCCTCGACCAGGTCTTCGAAGGTGATGATCCCGTCGGTGCCGGAATACTCGTCGATCACCACCGCCAGGTGGACCCGGCTGGCGCGCATGTCGTTCAGCACATCGAGCGCGCCGCGCGCCTGCGGCACATACAGCGGCTGGCGCAGCAGGCTGGTCCAGTCCTTGGGCGGCTTGCCGCTGGCCAGGTGCTTGAACACGTCCTTGACCAGCACCATGCCGACGATCTCGTCGAGGCTGTCGCGGTAAACCGGCATGCGCGAATGACCATGCTCGGCAAAGGCGGCGACGACCTCTTCCCAGCTGGCGGTCTCCGGCACGGCCACGATCTCGCCGCGCGGGATCGCCACGTCATCGGCATCGTGCTCGCTGAAGTGCAGGAGGTTGCGGAGCATGTCGCGCTCCAGCGCGGAGAGGTCGCCATTGCGGGATGAACCGCCGTCGTCCTCATGATCGTCGATCGCTTCTTCCAGTTGAGCGCGCAACGATTGCTCGCCGCCGCCGTCAACCCGATCGAACCAGCGCTTGATCGCGCGCCAGACAGAGCGCCTACTCTCTCCGTCTCCAGATGTGCCCTCGGGCATGGTCTGCTTCAGTCCCCTCTTACCGATCCGTCTGCCGGATCGCGATCGCCATATGGGTCTGCAATGCCCATCAGTGCAAGGGCCTTGATTTCGAGCGCTTCCATCGCGGTGGCTTCTGCGTCGGAATGGACATGGTCGTGGCCGGCCAGGTGGAGCAGGCCGTGGACGATCAGGTGCGCGGCGTGGTGCTCCAGCGGAACTCCCTTGTCCGCCGCTTCCCGCGTGCAGGTTTCCAGCGCCAGGGCGATATCGCCGAGCAGTTCGGGCGGGCCTTCAGCGCCCAGTGCCAGCAACTCGTCGCGCTCCAGCATCGGGAAGGACAGGACATTGGTCGGCTTGTCCTTGCCGCGCCATTCGCGGTTGAGCGCGTGGACCTCGGCATCATCGGAGAACAGCAGGCTGGCTGAGAGCCGCGGGTTGGCGAGTTCGGGAGCGACCTGGCTCAGCGCGGCGAGGGCGCGGTCAGCCAGGGCTTCCCAGTTGGGAGCGTCCGGCCACGCAGCCTCGATCTCGACTTCCAGTTCCAAACCTGTCTCCGTCACCCCGGACTTGATCCGGGGTCCCGCTTTCAGGATAGGCATCAAGGGGAAGCGGGACCCCGGGTCAAGCCCGGGGTGACGTCAATCTAGCGAAACGCCTTACCCGTGCTGCCCCTCATAGGCATCGACAATCCGCCCGACGATCGGGTGGCGGACGACGTCGGCGCTGGTGAAGCGGGTGACGTCAATGCCCTCGACCCCTTCCAGCCGGTGCACGGCATCGTTGAGCCCGCTCATTTGCGGGCCGCCGGGGATGTCGACCTGGTTGGGATCGCCGCAGACCACCATCCGGCTGTTCTGGCCGAAGCGGGTCAGGAACATCTTCATCTGCGCCGGGGTGGTGTTCTGCGCTTCGTCGAGGATGATGAAGCTCTCGGCCAGGGTCCGGCCGCGCATGAAGGCGATCGGGGCGATCTCGATCTCACCCGAGGCCAGCCGCCGCTCGACCTGTTCGGGCGGCATGCAGTCATAGAGCGCGTCGTAGAGCGGGCGCAGGTAGGGGTCGACCTTGTCCTTCATGTCACCGGGCAGGAAGCCCAGCCGCTCACCCGCTTCCACCGCCGGACGGCTGAGGATCAGGCGCTGGACGCTGCCGGTGATCAGCTGGCTGACCGCCTGGGCCACGGCAACATAGGTCTTGCCGGTGCCAGCTGGCCCCAGCGCGAAGATGATGTCGCGGCTGGCCAAGGCCTTCATATATTCGATCTGGGTCGCGCTGCGCGGAACGATCGTTTTCTTCCGCGTGCGGATCATGATCGATGGCGCGCCGCCGTCGCCAGTGACAATTCCCTCCAGCGTCGGTTCGGCCGACATCATGATGATCGATTCGACCGCACCGGGATCAAGTTCCTGCCCGCTCAGCAGGCGTTGGTGCATCGCTTTCAACACATCGCGGGCGCGGGCCACGCTGTCTTCCGGGCCCTCGATCTGGGCGCGGTTGCCGCGGGCGGAGATGAATACGCCCAGCCGGTTCTCGATCTGCACAAGATTGGCGTCGAACTGCCCGAACAGCGCCCCCAGGATCGTCGCTTCCTCAAACTCCATCTCCGTGCGGGCGCGGCGGGGCTGGATGCGGGCTTGCCCGAAGACATCGCGGTCATCGTGGGCGCGGGCAGGTTTGCGAGCCATAAAGTGGGCGGGGCGCTCCTTTCGATCGGTGGTAGGATCAGGATTGCGCCCGCAGCCGGGTTTGGCAAGGGGCAGGGCGTGCCGCAGTGGTGGAAATCGGTCGAAGCGCGCCCGCTTGCCTTGCCATGCGATCGAGCTAAGCTGCCCCGATGCGCGGGATTGCCAGCATGATCAGATATTTGGCTTGCGCTTCGGCAGTCTTGCTGGCGGGGGTGGCAGCGGCGCAGGCGCCGCCACCGGTTACCGATGCCATAGTTGTCGAAGGCCAGCGCGAGCAGCAGGCCGAGCAGGCCGCCAACCTAGCCCGGGTGATTACGCAGCCGACGCCCAGCGGCAAGCCGCTGGCGCGGCACTATGTCCCGGTCTGCGTCAAGGTGTTCGGCGTGCCGGACCCTTTTGCCGCCGCGATGACCGAGCGGATTGGCAGCAATATTCGAAGCCTCAAGCTGCGGGCGGCGCCCCCGGCTGCAAGCCAAACGCTTGGGTCGGGCTGATCAAGAACAGCCGCGACCAGGTCCAAGCACTACGCAAGCGCGAGCCAGCGATGTTCATTTCGCTCAAGGAGCACGAGATTGACCGCATCTTTGCCGATGGTGATGCAGTACAGGCTTGGCATGCGACTGAGGTGCGCGGCGCGGATGGCCGGCCAGTCCCGGTCGTCCAGATGGAAGTCCCTTCGGTTCCCGGGCTGAAAATTGACGTCGAATGGAACCAGCAGTTCAAGGCCAGCCGCCTGGGTTCGACCATCCGGGTCGATCTGGCCGGATCAATCGTCCTGTTCGACCGCCAGCTGGCCCGCGACAAGACCCTGCAGCAGTTGGCCGACTATGCGACCATGCGGTTGCTCGCCAATACGCGCGATGGTGCGGCAGCGGAGGACGGGGTGGCCACGATTCTGTCGCTGTTTGCCCCGAACGGTGCGGCGCCGGCGGAGTGGACCGAGTTCGATCGGGCCTACCTGCGCGGCCTATACCGGATGCGGCCGGATCAGGATCACCGCGGGGTCCATGATGCCACCAAGAGCGCCTTTCTGCGCGGCCTTGGCGCAGAACCGGAAGACTAAGCGGCGATAATCCGCGCCGACAGCGAGTTGGGCCCGGCCTCGGTCAGCTCAACCTCGACCAGATCGCCGATCGCGGCCTCGCCGGTGAAGTGGACCGATTGCAGCCAGGGCGACTTGCCTAGCCACTGGCCCGGGTGGCGGCCGGTGCGCTCGACCAGCACGGCGCAGCGCTGGCCGACCGTGGCCTGGTTGAAGGCCAGGCTGCTGCGCTGAAGCGCGGCCTGCAGCCGCTGCAACCGCTCGTCCATCACTGCGGTCGGGACCTGGCCCTCCATCGTCGCGGCCGGCGTGCCGGGCCGGGCCGAATACTTGAAGCTGAAGCACTGGGCATAGCCGACCTGTTCGACCAGTCGCAGCGTATCTGCAAACTCGGCCTCGGTCTCACCTGGGAAGCCGACGATGAAATCGCCTGACAGGGCAATGTCGGGCCGGGCGGCGCGGACCTGATCGAGGACGTGCAAGTAGCTGGCGGCGGTGTGGCTGCGGTTCATCGCCTTCAGCACCCGGTCATTCCCGGCCTGGACCGGCAAGTGCAGGAACGGCATCAGCTGCGGAATGTCGCGGTGGGCGGCGATCAGGCCGTCGGTCATGTCGTTGGGGTGGCTGGTGGTATAGCGAATCCGGGCGAGGCCGGGGATCACGGCCAGCGCCTCGATCAGCCTCTCCAGCCCGCGCCCATCCGCGTCGCGCCAGGCGTTGACGTTCTGACCCAGCAGAGTCAGTTCGCGCGCGCCGGCATCGACCAGCCGCTTCGCTTCCTCGACCAGATCGGCAAACGGGCGCGAGACTTCGGCGCCGCGGGTATAAGGCACTACGCAATAGGTGCAGAACTTGTCGCAGCCTTCCTGCACCGTCAGGAAGGCGCTGGGGCCAACCTTGCGCCGCGCCGGCAGGGTATCGAACTTGGTTTCGGCCGGCATGTCGGTATCGACCGCGCGGCGGCCCTCGACTGCCTCGGCGATCATGCCAGGCAGGCGGTGATAGGCCTGCGGGCCGACCACCATGCTGACCGCCGGCGCGCGCTTCATGATCTCTTCGCCTTCGGCCTGGGCGACGCAGCCGGCCACCGCGATCAGCGGGCTGGTGCCATCCTCGCGGCGCAAACGGCCAATGTCGGAATAGACCTTTTCCGCCGCCTTCTCGCGGATGTGGCAGGTGTTGAGGACGACCAGGTCCGCCTCTTCGCCTTCGGGCGCGGGGGTGATCCCCTGTTCGCCCAGCAGCTCGGCCATGCGTTCGCCATCATAGACGTTCATCTGGCAGCCGAAGCTTTTGACCCGGTAGGTCTTGGGGGGCGAGGTGGGACGACTCATGCCTGCCCTATAGTCGGCTCAGCCCGCCGTGGGAAAGGGCTGCGCGCTAGACGATCGATTGGAAGTCTTCGGTTTCTCCGCAAAGCCGCTCCTTATCAGCGCCCTTGCGGCTGACTTCGGCAATATGACGCCGGTAGATCGCTTCGAGTTCCGCCAGATCATAGGGAAACTGGTAGGCGACGGCGCTTTTGACCCGTCCGCGCCGGTCCAGCACCGTCACGGTCCAGTCCTTCCGCGCGAGCAGTTTGGCATTGAGCGAGGTGCTTTTTGGCTGGAACAGCAGCTTTGCCTCCGCGGTGCCTTTGCCGGGATTGGATACCTTGACCGGAACCGCCACGGATTGGCTGCCAGGTGCGGAGAATAAGGCCTCGGCGCTCTTCGTTCCGCTGGGAAAGGTCACTACGAACGACAGCGACCCTGGTGCCGTGAATGGCGCATTAAAGCGCTGAATCGAGCCATACCAATTGGCGTAAAAGTCCTGACGGCTGAGATGGAACAAGGGTCCAATCTCGGCCGGCCCGGCGGTGAAATACAGCTGATCCATGATCGACCAGCCATCACCCAGCTCGATCCGGTCAACGCATTGCCAGGACTGTGCGGTAGCCGTGGTTGGCCAGGTCGCGGCGAGACAAGCAAGGGCAGTGAGGCTTGCGGCTCTCACTGTACTAGCCGCGCCAGCATCGCCTCGCGCGCGGCCTGGGCGATCGGTCTTGCGGCTGGCCGCTCCGCCCCGGTG
>JACDQK010000234.1 GCA_015657645.1 Novosphingobium sp. | reverse complement strand
GGGGGGGAGCGAATGGAACAGCCGGGCCTTGAGTCCGGTCGCCGAGACGTCGCGCAGGATGCACAGGAACTCACCGCCCGGGCTGACCAGCTTGGCCGCCCGCAGCATCAGCGAAATGCGCGGCGCTGCGCGCAGTTCCGCCGCAGTCCAGTCGTGCAGATCGGCCTCGGCCATGGCTTGCTCCAGCCCCGGAAAGCGGGGACGGGCCAAGGCTAGGCGGTCATGGTGTGTGGGCGGCTAAGCAGGTTCTCAGGGAATTGCCCTAGGGGTGGTGCGGACGGTGGGACTCGAACCCACACGAGCAAGGCTCAGGGGATTTTAAGTCCCCGGCGTCTACCATTCCGCCACGTCCGCTCCGGATGGGCCGTAATTCGCTCCATGCCGGGCTGCAAGCGGCACCCTTCTGCGCTTCCGGTGCTCACGACCAGTAGGTCGCTGCGCGCCGGTTCTCGAACGGCACCACTTTCGCCTCGGCCTGGAACGAATTCCGGCCCATCCGGCTGCCAGTCATAGGGGGTGCCGGCGGGATTTACAGCCCTGCTGTTGCGCGAAAAGGCCCGAAGGCCTTTTCGGCTTTAATCCGCGTTCAGGCGCGCGCGCATTTCCTTGCCGGGCTTGAAGTAGGGGACCTTCTTGCCGGGGACCGAAACGCTCGCGCCGGTGCGCGGGTTGCGGCCCTGGCGCGGGTCACGCTCGCGGGTGGAGAAAGCGCCGAAGCCGCGCAGTTCGACGCGGCCGCCCTGGGCCAGGCGCTGCTCGATTTCCTCGAAGAAGGTATCAACCACCTTCTCGACCTCTTCGGCCCGGAGGCCCGGATTATCGCGGGCAAGCGCCTGCAGCAGTTCGGATCTGATCATATCGTGCCTTCCTTCGGGGTCTGCACAACCCCAGCGACCTGGTTTTTAGTTCGTCTTTTGGTGCTGCACGCCCCTCGACCCGAAGCAGGACAGGCAACAACGAACTAAATGCCAGAGCGCGGCTCTGTTAGCAATGCTCGATTTTGACAGATGTGGTTTAAATCGCAAGCAAATCTGCGGCGGAAAGCCCCAGGCGTTCCATTCTGGCGCGAATCTCCGGCCAGTCCTGCGCCAGAAAGGCCTCGCGCTCGCTCCGGCGGAGCTTTTCGGCCGCGCCGCGGGCGACAAACATGCCGACTCCGCGCTGCACTTCAACCAGGCCATCGAGCTGGAACTGCTGATAGGCCTTGGCCACGGTCAGCGGATTGGCGCCCTGTTCGGCCGCCAGCGCGCGGACCGAGGGGAGCATGGCCCCTTCCGGGTAAGTGCCGTCGATGATTGCTGCGGCGATGAGATCGCGCAGCTTCAGATATACAGGTTGTGAGTGCCCAGCCATGCTGTTTCAGTGCCATAATACAGCGCGGCACGCAAGCGGATTCGGAGTGCGACTCGCCTCTGCAATAATCCGAAAGGCGCGATTAATTTTGCTTCACAGTCGCGCAAACCCGGCTAGTCTCCGGCGCCATAACGGCCCGCCCCGGTGCGCGGGTCCATGCCGAGAATGGGGAGCAATTCATGAAAGACATGGCCTTGTGGAACGAGGGCGACTGGATCGCGTCAATCGCGGTCGTCGTGCTCGCCATATTTCTGGCGATCGGTGGGAAGATCGCAATCCAGAAAGAACCGGAATTTGCGGGCCATCCCAAGGGCCTCTACATGCTGTTCTTCGCCGAAATGTGGGAACGCTTTTCCTACTACGGCATGCGCGCGCTGCTGATCTTCTACCTGACCAAGCACTGGCTGTTCAGCGATGGCAACGCCAATCTGATCTACGGCGCCTATACCAGCCTGGTCTACATCACCCCGGTGCTGGGTGGCTATCTGGCTGACCGTTACCTCGGCCAGCGCAAGGCCGTGCTGTTCGGCGGGCTGCTGCTGGCGATCGGCCACAGCCTGATGGCAGTGGAAGGGACCGGCGGGCAGACTGATCCGGCGATCAACGTGTTCTGGGGTGCCCTTGCCTTCATCATCGTCGGCTCGGGTTTCCTCAAGGCCAATATCTCGGTGATGGTCGGGCAGCTCTACAGCCTGACCGACGTGCGCCGCGACGGCGCCTACACCGTGTTTTACATGGGCATCAATCTGGGCGCCGCGGTCGGCACGATCCTGGTCGGCTACCTCGGTGAAACGATCGGCTGGGGCTATGGCTTCGGCCTCGCCGGCATCGGCATGCTGGCCGGCCTGGTGGTCTTCGTGCTGGGCAAGAGCGCGCTGAACGGCGCGGGCGAGGCCCCGGCCCCGCTCGCCAAGTCACGCGAGTGGACCCTTTACGGGATCGGCCTCGCCGCCGTGGCGGTGTGCTGGGCGCTGGTGCAGTATCAGTCGGTGATCCAGAACCTGCTGGTGGTCTCGGGCCTCGGCCTGCTCGGCTATGTGCTCTACGAAACCTTCAAGCTCGACAAGGAGCCGCGCGAGCGGATGTTCGCGATCCTGTTCCTGATCAGCCTCAACCCGCTGTTCTGGGGTCTGTTCGAACAGGCTGGCGGCTCGATGAGCCTGTTCACCGACCGCTATGTCGATCGCGGCGCCACCCCGGCCTCGCTGTTCCAGTCAATCAACCCGATCTACATCATCCTGCTCGCCCCGCTGTTTGCCGCGCTGTGGCAGTGGCTTGGCAAGCGCGGCAAGGAGCCGTCGGCCCCGGCCAAGTTCGGCCTGGCGCTGGCCCAGATGGGCCTGGCCAACCTGGTGCTGGTCTGGGGGGCCGAGGCCTATGGCCTGGCGGCGATGACCCCGGTCATCTTCGTCTTCCTCTACTACCTGCTGGCCACGACGGGCGAGCTTTGCCTCTCGCCGGTCGGCTTTCGGCAATGAACCGCCTCGCGCCCAGCTACCTCGCCTCGCTCATCATGGGGGCCTGGTTCTACATGACCGCGGTCGGCAATTTCGTCGCCGGCAAGATCGGTGAGGCTACCGGCGGCCATGGCGGCGAAATGAGCAAGGACAAGCTGCTGGAGATCTACGAGATGTTCGGCTGGATCTCGATCGGCGCAGCCGTTGTCGTCCTGTTGTTGTCGCGGATCGTCAAGAGCTGGATGCACCTCGATACGCTTGAGGACCGCAAGTGATCCGGGCGCCCAAGCTGCTGGCCGGAATGGCGGCGCTGGCCCTGGTGGCCAGCCCGGGCCTCGCGGAAAAGAAGAAGAAGGAAGAGAGCCTCTCGCCGGCCGCCAAGGCCGCGCGGGAGTTCAACAAGAACCCCTTCCCTTCGACCTACAAGCCCTATCCGGGTGAACCGACCGCGCTGACCGGCGCGACCGTGTTCGATGGTGCCGGCGGGCGGATCGAGAACGGCACCGTGCTGCTGGCCGATGGCAAGGTGGTGGCCGTCGGCGGGGCCGATCTGGCCATTCCGGCGAACTACCGCCGGGTCGATGCCGCGGGCAAGTTCGTTACCCCCGGGATCATCGATATCCACTCGCACCTGGGGGACTATCCTTCGCCCGGCGTCCAGGCCCATTCCGATGGCAATGAATCGACCGCGCCGACCACGCCCGAAGTCTGGGCCGAACACTCGGTCTGGCCGCAGGATCCGGGTTTCAGCCGCGCGCTGGCCAATGGCGGGGTGACCAGCCTCCAGATCCTGCCCGGCTCGGCCAACTTGATGGGCGGCCGCTCGGTCACGCTCAAGAACGTCTATTCGCGCACGATCCAGGGGATGAAGTTCCCCGGCGCGCCTTACGGCCTGAAGATGGCCTGCGGCGAAAACCCCAAGCGCGTCTATGGCGCGAAGGGCCGAATGCCT
>JACDQK010000233.1 GCA_015657645.1 Novosphingobium sp. | reverse complement strand
GCGGGGGGGGAGGTGTCATGACAGGCACTCAGTCGGGTGATTTACTGCCCGTTCGTGTCCAGGCGTCGGTTGAGCTTGTCGATCCGGCTTTGCAGCTGGGCCTGATCGCGCGGCGACAGGTTGCCCATCCGGTCATGCCGCATGTTGCGCTCGCGACTGCGGATCGAGCTCAGCTCGCGCCGTACGCTGGTGATCTCGCCGCGCCTGAGCTCGCGCCGCGCTTCGGTGGACCGGATGTATTGCTCGAGCCAGCTGACCTGGCTCAGAATGCTGCGATTCGGGTCAGCCTGGCCATTGCCAGAGGTCGCGATCCAGCGTCCGCGGCTGTCGTAATAGCCATAGGCAGCCCCCGGCATCCAACGCCCGCGGCTGTCATAATAGCCCGGTTGGGGATCGGCGATCCAGGTGCCATTGGCATCGCGGCGGCCGCTGGCCGTGCCGGCGATCCAGCGTCCCCGCTGGTCATAGTGACCAACCGTCAACCCGGCGACCCAGCGCCCGCTCTGGTCGTAATGCCCGCTGGCGGTTCCTGCGATCCAGCGGTTCTCGCTATCGTAGTACCCGCTCGAAGAAGCCGGGATCCAGCGGTTCTGGGCGTCAAAGCTGCCACTGGATGTGCCATCATCGCGGTGCGGCACCCAGTTGTTGCGCGCGTCATAATGCCCGTTGGGCGTCCCGGTGACCCAGGTGTTGTTGCGGTCGTAATAGCCGGTCGCGCGGCCCTGTTCGACCGAGGTGGCGTGCCACATTCCCTGGGCGTCGTAATAGCCATAGGCATCAGTGCGGCGAACCGTATGTCCGTCCGGGCCGGCCATCCAGCGGCCATTGCTGTCGTACTGACCGTCCTGCGATCCGGCGATCCAGCGGTCGTTGTGATCGTAATAGCCATTGGCCGACGCCGGGACCCAGCCCGTCTGATCGGAATAGCGCACATCGACCCGGTTCGAGCCGGTATTGGCGACCCAGCGATTGCTGGTGTCGTAATGCCCGTTGGGTGCACCATCGATCCAGCTGCCTTCGCGGTCATAGTAACCCTGGGCATTGGCCGAGCTGACATTGGTGGCATGCCAGCGCCCGTTATCGTCGTAATAGCCATAGGCGCGATGACAATCGTTGGACGGCTTGGCCAGCTGGTTGCCCAGCAAGGCCCCACCGGCCGCGCCGATGACTGTGCCGATTACGCGGTTGCCGCTGCCGGCCACTACGTTGCCCAGCACACCGCCCACGCCCGCACCGGCCACAGTAGCGACCACCCGGGTGCTGCGCTGGCGATCACAATTGGATTCGGTTTGCTGCCGGTCCTGCGACTGGGCGCTGGCCACAGTCGGAATCAGCGAAATGGCGGCAATGCCGGCCATCAGAATATGCCTTGGCATGTCTAATCTCCTTGATGAACGGCTGCTCATCACACGAGATTGAAACCACAGGCCGGATGATTTGTTCCATCCGCAGCAATGATTTAATTCGATTGCGGAGGGGGCGCCAGACAATAACCAGCACCCCTATCTTGCGATAGGGATGCTGGTGATTTGGCAATGACATCGGTGAAAAACATTGCCAAACCGGGTCCGCAGATTTGGCTCGCGCCGCGCCTGCGGTACCGGATCAGAATTTGTCGCCCATCGCCCCCTTGGCGGCGCCGGCAATCTTCTGCGCCTGACCCTTGACCCGCTGGGTCGCACCCTTGGCGATCAGGTCCGGCTGGTCGGTCTTTTCACCAACTGCGATCTTGGCCTTGCCAACCAGGTCGTTGGCGGTGCCTTTTACCTTGTCGATATATTCGCCCATGATCGTTCTCCTGAAGACTGCACGGCAGTTGTGCGGCGTACTCTAACAAACCAGCCTGGCCCGATTTGGTTCCGGCCCGCTGCGAAAGTTACGGGCGGCTAACGGCAGCTGGCCGAACTGCGGTCGATGGCCCGTCCGGCCAGGGCGCCGCCCGCCGCTCCCAGGATCGTACCCAAGACTTCGGAATCGCCCGGAGCGATGCGATTGCCCAGCACCCCACCTACAATCGCGCCGATCACCAAGCCGGTCGAGCCATCCGAATGACGGCAGTAATAGCGTCCATCGCTGCCGCGATAGACCCGTTCGTTCCGGTTCATCCGGCGCTCGCGCTGGCGGCGGTCTTCGCTGTAATAGCGGCTGGCATCATACCCGCCGTAACTGGGGTCGGCCCGGTTATAGTCATACTGGCGCCATTGGCTGTTGGGGCGGTCGTAGCCCGTGCCACTGGCACAGCCTGAGAGCAGCATGGCTGCGGCAAGGCCGAGTGTAATGGTGCGCATGGTGATTCCGATCTTCGAACTGAGAAAGCGAGAGCTTGGGACGTCAGCCGCCGACATTCATGCCGCTGAGCGAACCCAGCACGCCGAAGGCCCGCAGCAGCCACAGTATAACGGCGATGACGACCACCCAGTTGAGGATGTTCTTAATCTTGCCGTCCATCGGCAGGTAGTTGTTGATCAGCCACAGAATGACGCCGACGACGATCAGCACAATAATGATGTTAGTAAGGGGCATGCTTGGTCTCCCGATTGTTCGGAGAAGTCAGAGCTGATGCTCACTTCGGGGACTCAACTGTCTGACTGGCGCAATGTTCCATCGGCGGAACTTTTTGTGCGCCGGCCTGTTATTTGGCCATGCACAGTTCTGGCCCCATTCCCAATCGCCCCGGTTCAATCACACTTATTCCGCCAGGGGGTCAGGCATGAAGCGCCTGGTCGCCTTCGATCTCGATGGGACGCTGGCCGAGAGCAAGCAGCCGATCGATCCCGAGATGGCCAGCCTGCTCGAACGGCTATCGCATCTGGCGATCATCGCAGTGATTTCCGGCGGCGACTGGCCGCAATTCCGCCAGCAACTGGTCTGCAACCTACCCGCTGGTTTCGACACCGCGCGGCTGTTCCTGCTGCCGACTTGCGGCACCAAGCTCTATCGCTGCGCCGGTGAATGGCAGCCAGTCTATTGTGATCAGTTGAGCGACGATGCCCGCAGTCGGATCCTGGGCGCATTCGAAGGTGCGCTGATCCAGGCTGGGATCGCCAACGAACACACCTGGGGCAAGCGGATCGAGGACCGCGGCAGTCAGATCACCTTCTCCGCCTTGGGCCAGAAGGCCCCGCTCGAAGCCAAGCTGGCCTGGGACCCAGACCTTTCCAAGCGCAAACGGCTGCAGCTGGCCCTGGCCGCGGCACTGCCAGGCCACTCCGTCAGGATTGGCGGATCGACCTCGATCGACATCACCCAGGCCGGAGTCGACAAGGCCTATGGCATGCACAAGCTGGCGCAGTTTGCGCTAGTCGATTTTGCCGAAATGATCTTCGTCGGCGATGCGCTCTATCCGGACGGGAACGACTATCCGGTGCGCGAAGCGGGGATCGACAGTATCGCGGTGCGCGATACCGAGGAGACCAAGCGGGTGATCGAAACGCTGCTCTGCAGCTTGCCCGTTCGCCAGTCGCTTGCCGATGGGGCGGCGCCCGACTTTGCCGGCCAGTGCCCGCCGGCGCGGGCGCAGATGGGCGCGCTCAATGACCGGGCTTGATCGGCGACGTGAAAGCATTCTGAGCCATGGAACAATCCGGCCCGGCGCCAGTTAAGGCGGGGTGTGAAGATGATTGCCGCGCCCTGCGGCGCCTTCAGCCATGCCTGCCAGGAGCCCCGCCATGCATTTGACCCACAACACCCTACCGCAAGAAATCCGCATCCAGTCGGTCGAATTGCTCAACCTCCAGCTGGCTGCCGCGATCGATCTGCATGCGCAGATGAAGCAGGCCCACTGGAATGTCCGCGGTCCGGGCTTCATTGCGATCCATGAGCTGTTCGACCGGGTTTCGGGCGAAGTCGAAGGCTTTTCCGACCTGATCGCCGAACGCGCGGGCGGCCTTGGCGGCACGGCCTCCGGCACGATCCAGACTGCGGCAAAGCACAGCTATCTTGTGCCCTATCCGCTGGGTATCGCTGACGAAACCAAGCACCTGTTCGCGGTTGCCGGTGCCCTGGCAGCATTTGGCGGATCGATCCGCGAGGCGATCGAGAAATCGACCGCGATCGAGGATCCCACCACGGCCGACCTGTTCACCGAGATTTCGCGTGGGGTCGATCAGGAACTGTGGTTCGTCGAATCCCACCTGACGCCCAAGCAGGTCGATCCGTCGAAGGGGCACTGACATGATCGGTGCGATTTCTGACGCGCTGGCACCGCCAGCTGGCCCCGCCAGGATATCGCCTGGCCAGGGGCTGATGCTGAAGGGCGGCACCAGGGCGCGCGGCTTTGGCGATGGGCCCAGGCCCATTTCCTTGGTGCCGGGCATCGCGCCGCTGGCCGCTGGAACGCGCCTTGCCCTGATCGGCGGCTTCACTCCGCGGCGCTGCGGGATTGCTACCTTTACCGCCGATCTCTTTCAGTCGCTGCGTGCCGCCGCGCCGGGCCTGGCGATCGACGTCTATGCGATGACCCCGGATAGCGGTCACACCGTGTTCGCCCCCGAAGTAAGCGGCGAGATTTGTCAGGCGGACCCGGCCAGCTATGCCGCCGCCGCGCTGGCGATCGAGGCGAGCAAGGCCGATGTGGTCTGGTTGCAACACGAATTCGGCCTGTTCGGCGGACCAGCGGGAGATCTCGTGCTCGATCTGATCGACCGGATCAGCGCGCCGCTGCTGGTCACGCTGCACACCGTCATACCCGATCCCGACCCGGCCCAGGCGCGCGTGATGGACCGGTTGGTGGCGCGCTGCGCGAAGCTGATCGTCATGTCCGAACGCTCGCGCCTCGTGCTGGAAACCGTCTATCGCGCCGATCCTGACCAGATCGTCTGCATCCCGCATGGCGTGCCCGACCGCCCCTTCGGCCGCTCGGCCCAGTTCAAGACCGCCCTGGGCTTTGCCGGACGTCAGCTACTGCTGACCTTCGGACTGCTCTCGCCCGGCAAGGGGATCGAGGCGGTGATCCGGGCGCTGCCTGCGCTGATCGCCGATCATCCGGACCTGCTGTACTGCATTGCCGGGGCGACCCACCCCAACCTGATCGACCGCGAAGGCGAGGCCTATCGCACCGGGCTGCAGGCGCTGGCGCAGGAGCTTGGCGTTGCCGGTCACGTCCACTGGATCGACGCCTTTATCGCGACCGAAGACTTGCTCGACCTGATCGAGGCGGCCGACATCTATGTCACGCCTTACCCCGGCGCCGGACAATCAACCTCGGGCACGCTGTGCTATGCTCTGGCGCTGGGCAAGGCCGTGGTCTCTACGCCCTATGTCCATGCGGCCGAGCTGCTGGATGATGGTTATGGCATGCTGGTCCCGTTTGGTGACAGCGCGGCGATAGCCGATGCGATCGGGGCCTTGCTCGACGATCCCGAGCGCAGTCTGGCCTTGCAGCAGCGTGCCTATGCGCGCGGCCGGGCGATGATCTGGCCGGCCACAGCCCGGCGCTGCCTCGATCTGATCGCAGCCAGCTGCAGCCCTGTCCTAACCACACAAGGCGCCGGGCCGATCGGCCTTAACGGCTTGCTGCGGATTTGCGATCACACCGGCATCCTGCAGCACTCGATCCATTCGGTGCCCGATCGGGCTCACGGCTACTGCGTCGATGACAACGCCCGCGCGCTGATGCTGGCAAACCGGCTGGGACCAGAGCACGAGCCGCAGCGCAGCCAGCTTGCCACGACCTTTGCCGCCTTCATCCAGAGCGCGTGGAATGAGCCAGCCGGCGCGTTCCGCAACTTCATGGGATATGGCCGCAACTGGCTGGAAGAGCAGGGCAGCGAAGACAGCTGCGGGCGGACGCTCTGGGCGCTGGGCGCCACAGCCTGCGAAGGCCAGAGCGAGCCGCTGCGGCGCTGGGCGCACAAACTGTTCGCACAGTCTGCCAGCTCGGCGTTGGGCTACAACTCGCCCCGGGCCAGCGCCTTTGCCATGCTCGGGGCGGACTATCTGTTGCGCGCCGATCCCGGCAATCGCGCCGCGCTGGCGGTGCTGAGCCGCGGCGCTAACCGGCTGCTGGGGCTATTCCAGCAGGTCCGCGGCGGAGACTGGCCGTGGTTCGAAAGCGTGCTGGCTTACGACAATTGCCGCCTCAGCGAAGCGATGATCCGCGCCGGCCTGCGGCTCGATCGAGCCGAGCTCAGCCAATGCGGGCTTGGCACGCTCGGCTGGATCATGGCCCGGCAGACCAGCCCGGCGGGTCATTTCCGCCCCGTTGGCTCAACCAGCTTCGGCCGCACCTTCGAACTGCCCCGGCCGTTCGATCAGCAACCGGTCGAAGCCTGGGCAGCGATCGACGCCTGTGCCGCCGCTTACGATGCCACTGGCCTGGGCGAATGGCTGGACCAGGCCCGGATGGCCTATGCGTGGTTCGGCGGAGCCAACGATCGCGGCATGGCGGTGGGCGATCCCCTCAGCGGAACCTGCCGCGACGGAATCAACCCACGCGGGCTGAACCTAAACGAAGGGGCGGAATCGGTGCTGGCCTATCAACTCGCAACCCTGGCGCTGCGCGCCCTCCCGCAAGGAACGGCCGCGCCCGCCCGTGGTTGAGCTGGTCCACCATGAACTGCGGCTTTGCGCCGATCCCTCGCGGGTGGTGGTGCGTCCGTTCCACCTGGCCTGGCAGGCCTCCGGGCCCGATCTCAACCGTGTCCAGAAGCTGGCGCAAGAGATCCTTGCCCTTGATGCTCGCACAGTGCGGGCCGAGCTCAGCGTGGTCATGCACGATTTCGTCGGGCGGCACCGGCAGCTCGAAAAGGTCTTTGACGAACGCTATGCCGAGATCGAGCCCAAGCTGGGCCTGCATGGTCAAGCGGTGAAGCGCGAGACCCGCCGCCTGATCGGGGCCTATTTCTGTCACGAATACAGCTATGCCGCCGCCGCGCTGATGAACCCAAGCGTGGTCCACCACCCCGACCAGTCGGGCCTGCCCGACGGCTCGGTGCGGATCATCCTGTCGCTGCGCGCAGTGGGTGAAGGGCACATCTCGACCATTGCCTTTCGCGAGGGGATCATCACCCCGGGCCGCAGCCTGACCCTGCTGCCCCAGCCGCCGTTCGCCACTGCCGCGATGCTGGGCAATCACCACGCAGACCAGCCGGAAGATACGATCTCGGTCTATCGCCACCGCGAGGCGACGCTCTCGGGAACAGTGATCTTTCCGATCACCGAGGCCCAGCGCAACGGCCTGGAAGACTTACGGCTGGTCCAGTTCACCCGTGACAGCGGCAAGAGCGAATGGATCGGCACCTACACCGCCTACAGCGGTACCGACATCGGTTCCGAACTGCTGCGCACCCGCGATTTCCGCGATTTCACCCTGACCCCGATCAAGGGCGCTGCCGGGCGCAACAAGGGCATGGCACTGTTCCCGCGCAAGGTTGGCGGGCAATTCCTGATGATCGGCCGCCAGGACGGCAAGAACCTCTACCTGCTGCGCTCGGACAAGCTCGATTGCTGGGATAGTGGCGGCGAATTGCTGCTCGAACCAAAATACCCCTGGGAACTGGTCCAGATCGGCAATTGCGGGGCACCGATCGAGCTTGACGAAGGCTGGCTGGTGCTGACCCACGGCGTTGGTGCAATGCGCAAGTATGCGATTGGCGCGGCCCTGCTGGACAAGGCCGATCCCAGCCGGGTGATCGGACGGACGCCCAACCCGATCCTCTCAGCCGCCGATGAAGACCGCGAGGGCTATGTCCCCAACGTGGTCTACACCTGCGGGGCGATCCAGGTCGGAGATGACCTGTTCCTACCTTTCGGCGTCGCTGACAGCTCGGTCTGCTTTGCCTTCGTGGCAATCCGCGACATCCTTGCGGCGATGGCCTGAGATCCCGGGTTCCGGGTGCGTCCGGCGGCTGGATTGTACCTGAGCAACGCGGAGCGCCGCAGTCCATTCGCCGGTCTTGTCTCGCAACCGCGCTAACGCTCACCGGGCCAGCGCAGAAGTTTCCCGCTGCGTTACTACGGAAAGCCCAGCCTCTGCCCCGGCGGCCGGCATGGGCGTAACATCTGGCCCTGCAAGGATTCCGCCGATTGCCAAGGCTGGTGTGGTCAGGACCACAATGTTCAAGTCCACTTTTAGCTTTGACACGCGTCACCACGTTTGAACGCGGATCTTCCAGCCGTTTCAGGACCCCAAGTTGAACCAGGTCGGTTCTGTAACGAGGAGAGCCGCATTGCGTTCGTTCAAGCTGAACGAATGGCTCCCTTCGACAAGCTAAAAAAAGCCTCTGACGGACGCCTGCTTTGTCAGCAGGAGCTGCCCCATCTTTTGGATAAACCGCTCTGCAGATGCCACTCATCAATGCCTGATCGCCGTTTCAGACCGGTGCATCAGCAGAGCTATCGGGTAGCGATCTTGGTATCGCCCCCGGATCCCAAGTCCAATTCCCTCGGATTTCAGGCGATAGATGGCGGAGACGGAGGGATTCGAACCCTCGGTACCGGATTTACCAGTACGACGGTTTAGCAAACCGTTGGTTTCAGCCACTCACCCACGTCTCCGGATCGCAGCGGCGAAGGCGGCCTATAGCGGCGGCGCTGGGGGGC
>JACDQK010000232.1 GCA_015657645.1 Novosphingobium sp. | reverse complement strand
TCGGGCTTATCCGCGGTCGGGCGGGGGCGGGGTTGTTTGCGATCAGTCATGGGTACCGTCATTTGGGGCGGGCCTCGATAATTACAAAGGCCTGGGCCCAGGGATGGTCGTCAGTAAGGGTCAGATGCACCACGGCTTCATGGCCGGGCGGCGTGATCTCGGCAAGCCGGGCTGCCGCCCCGCCGGTCAGCGCGAGGGTCGGCGCGCCGGAGCGGGCATTGACCACGCCGATGTCCTTCATGAACACCCCGCGCTTGAACCCGGTGCCAACCGCCTTGGAAAAAGCCTCCTTGGCGGCAAAGCGCTTGGCCAGGGTGCCGGCCTTGGTGAAGGGGCGCGAATTACCCTTGGCGCGCTCGATCTCGGTGAAGACGCGGTTTTCGAACCGCTCGCCAAAGCGGCTGAGCGAGTTCTGAATCCGCTCGATATTGCAGAGGTCAGAGCCGATGGCGATGATCACGCCTTTGTCCTCACCGGGCCGCATCCATCAGTTCGCGCATCCGCAGCACGGCCGGCTCCAGCCCGCAGAAGATCGCCTCGCCAATCAGGTAATGGCCGATATTGAGCTCGGCCAGCTGGGGGATTGCGGCGACCGGTTGGACGTTCTCGTAGGTCAGGCCGTGGCCGGCGTGCGGCTCGATCCCGTTCTTGGCGGCGAGCGCAGCCATGTCGGCCAGCTTCTTGAGCTCCACGGCGCGCGCTTCGCCCTCGGCATGGGCATAGTCGCCGGTGTGGAGTTCGACCACCGGCGCGCCGAGCCGGATTGCGGCCTCGATCTGGCGCTCGTCCGGGCCGATGAACAGGCTGACGCGGATCCCGGCCTCGCGCAGGCGGCTGATGATCGGAGCCAGGCGATTGTGCTGTCCGGCGGCATCCAGCCCGCCTTCGGTCGTGCGCTCCTCGCGCCGTTCGGGGACGATGCAGGCGGCGTGCGGCTTGTGGCGCAGCGCAATCTCCAGCATCTCGTCAGTCGCGGCCATTTCCAGGTTGAGCGGCAGGCCGGTCGCGGCCTGGATGCGGGCCAGGTCCTCGTCGCGGATATGGCGGCGGTCTTCGCGCAGGTGGACGGTAATCCCGTCTCCCCCGCAGGCCGCAACGATCTCAGCCGCGCGGACCGGATCGGGATGGTCCCCGCCGCGCGCGTTGCGGATTGTCGCCACGTGATCGATGTTGACGCCGAGGCGAAGGCGGTCCGGTATCACGGCTTTGCACGGCTCCCCGGCTTGATCGCCGGTGTCGCCGCCAGTTCAGGCGGCAGCTCATCCGGCGCATAGGTCGGGAAATTAATGGCAATCAAAGGGAAAAACGGCACGCCCAGATCGACCGACCCGGCAGAGCGGTCGACCAGCGCCGCCTCAGCGATGACATTGCCACCAGCGGCCTCGATAGCGGCGATGGCCTCACGGCTGGACAGCCCGGTGGTGACAATATCCTCTACCATCAATACCTTGTCACCGGGTTCAAACTCGAATCCGCGGCGCAGTTCAAAGGTGCCGGTGGGGCGCTCGACGAACATTGCCTCTACCCCCAAAGCGCGACCCATTTCATGGCCGATAATCAGTCCGCCCATTGCCGGGGAAACGACCTTGGTGATTTCTTTCCTTACCTCCCGCGGGATTCGCTGGGCCAGGGCACTTGTCAGGCGCGCAGCCCGTGCCGGGTCCATCAGAACCCGCGCGCACTGCAGGTAATGTGCGCTGTGGCGACCCGAAGAGAGCAGGAAGTGCCCTTCGAGTAGTGCCTTGCTGGCGCGAAATTCCGCCAGAACCTCTTCATCCTGCATGGAAAACCGTGTCCTTTGATTAAAGCCGCCCCGGCAGCACTGCCCCAAGTGCCGGGTTGGCTTCGGGTGTGTTCAAAAATATCCCCTAGAGGCGCTTGAGGTGCCTCGCAAGCGCGCGTATAGGCCCCAGCAAATCTGGACTCCCATGGGGGCGGGAGACGGGCTTAGCCCTGCTCTTGCCAGCAAAGAGAAAGCGAAAGTAGCGCTACGATGATACTGGCTCGAACCGCCCGCACTGCGGGACATGCGATCAAGGCAATCGGTCTCGCCCTGGCACTGGCCGCGCTGCCCCAAGCTGCGCTGGCTGCCCCGGCTGCCGCCCCGGCGGCTGAAGCTGCTGCTGAAACGCCGGCTGCTGCTGCACCCGTCGCTGCTGCTCCGTCCCCGGCCGCGCCGGCTGCTTCGGCTGCCGCCGCACCCGCGCCTGCCGCTCCTGCGGTCGATCCCAACGATCCGCGCTTCCAGATCGCGCCGGGGGGGTTACACCCCGATGGCGCCGACTCCGGGCAAGGGCATGCCGGTCGACAAGGGGATCGGTCTGCAGACCCAGTATTCGCCGACTGGTGACTACGCCCGCTGGATGCACGATGCCTTCCTGATGCCGATCATCACGGTCATCTCGCTGTTCGTGCTGGGCCTGCTGCTGTGGGTCGTCGCCCGCTTCAACAAGCGCGCCAACCCGGTGGCTTCGAAGACCAGCCACAACACGTTGCTTGAAGTGATCTGGACCGGCCTGCCGATCCTGATCCTGGTGGCGATCGCTGTGCCTTCGGTCACCCTGATCGCCAAGCAGTACAAGCCGGCCCCGGCCAAGGCCGTGACCATCAAGGCCACCGGCAACCAGTGGTTCTGGACCTACACCTATCCCGACAATGGCGGGTTCGAAGTGATTTCGAACATGCTGCCGGAAGAAGAAGCCAAGAAGCGCGGTGAACCAACCCACCTGGCGGCTGACTTCCGCATGGTTGTTCCCGCTGGCGAACCGATCCGTCTGCAGGTGACCGCCGCTGACGTGATCCACGCCTTCGCCGTGCCCTCGCTGTGGTCGAAGCTCGACGCCGTGCCGGGCCGGATCAATGAGAAGGTGCTCTTCATCAAGGAGCCGGGCGTGTACTACGGTCAGTGCTCGGAGCTGTGCGGTGCCCGCCATGGCTACATGCCGATTGTGGTCGAAGCCCTGCCGCGGCCGCAGTACAACGCATGGGTCATGACCCAGGCTGGTGGCAAGGTCGACGGTCTGCCTGAAGCCCCGGCTGCTGCAGCTCCGGCCGCAGCCCCTGCTGCTGATCCCGCCGCCGCCGCTGCGCCTGCCGCCGCCCCGGCTGCTTCGCCGGCCCCGGCCGCCTAAGCCAGATTTAGAAGGACAAGGGTTCCATCATGGCTACCACCGCCGAACACTTCCAGGCCCACGACGATGCGGCCCATCACGATCATGACCACAAGCCGGCGTTCTTCGCCCGCTGGTTCATGTCGACCAACCACAAGGACATCGGGACGCTGTACCTGATCTTCGCGATCTTCGCGGGGATCATCGGCGGTGCCTTCTCGGGCATGATGCGTCTTGAGCTGGCTGCCCCGGGCATCCAGTATCTCGATACCTTCGCCCGCTGGTTCGGCGAGGCCAACCCGAGCTTCGATCAGTCGCTCCACATGTGGAACGTGCTGATCACCGCCCACGGCCTGATCATGGTGTTCTTCATGGTCATGCCGGCAATCATCGGTGGCTTCGGCAACTGGTTTGTTCCGCTCATGATCGGTGCGCCGGACATGGCCTTCCCGCGCATGAACAACATCTCGTTCTGGCTGACCGTGGCCGGCTTCTGCTCGCTCATGCTCTCGGCCTTCGTGCCGGGCGGCACGGGTATCGGCGCCGGGATCGGCTGGACGGCTTACGCGCCGCTGTCGACCTATGGGGCGACGGGACCGTCGGTGGACTTCGCGATCTTCTCGCTCCACCTCGCCGGTGCGGCCTCGATCATGGGCGCGATCAACTTCATCACCACCATCTTCAACATGCGCGCACCGGGCATGACCCTGCACAAGATGCCGCTGTTCGTGTGGTCGGTGCTGGTTACCGCCTTCCTGCTGCTGCTGGCCCTGCCGGTGCTGGCCGCGGCGATCACCATGCTGATCACCGATCGCAACTTCGGCACGACCTTCTTCGATCCGGCCGGCGGCGGTGATCCGGTGCTTTACCAGCACCTGTTCTGGTTCTTCGGCCACCCCGAAGTGTACATCATGATCCTGCCGGGCTTCGGCATCATCAGCCAGATCGTCTCGACCTTCTCGAAGAAGCCGGTGTTCGGCTACCTCGGCATGGCCTATGCCATGGTCGCGATCGGTGTGGTCGGGTTCGTCGTCTGGGCGCACCACATGTACACCACCGGGATGAGCGTGAATACGAAGCTCTACTTCACCCTGGCGACCATGGTGATCGCGGTGCCGACCGGCATCAAGATCTTCAGCTGGATCGCCACGATGTGGGGCGGCAGCATCGAGTTCAAGTCGCCGCTGGTCTGGGCGATGGGCTTCATCTTCCTGTTCACCGTTGGTGGCGTGACCGGCGTGGTCCTGGCCAACGGTGGCGTGGACGACGTGCTGCATGACACCTACTACGTGGTGGCGCACTTCCACTACGTGCTGTCGCTGGGGGCGGTCACCGCGCTCTTCGCTGGGTTCTATTACTGGTTCCCGAAGATGAGCGGCCGGATGCACTCCGAGTTTCTCAGCCACCTGCACTTCTGGGTGTTCTTCGTCGGCGTGAACACGATCTTCTTCCCGCAGCACTTCCTGGGCCTGCAGGGGATGCCGCGCCGTTATCCGGACTACACCGAAGCCTACGCCTATTGGAACGAGATCTCCTCGATCGGTTACGTCATCATGGCGAGCTCGCTGGTGATCTGGTTCGTCAACATCATCTATGCCTACACCATGGGCAAGAAGGCGGAAGACAACTACTGGGGCGAAGGTGCGACGACGCTGGAATGGACCCTGTCCAGCCCGCCGCCGTTCCACCAGTTCGAAACCCTGCCGGTGATCGAGGACAAGGGTCACCACTAAGACCTGGTCCGTCCGAACCGACTGGACAGAATCCGCCCCGGCCCGCAAGGTCCGGGGCGTTTTCTTTGGAGCGAAACCGATGCCCGAATTTCGGATGGTCGATTGCGGTGAAGTGACCCTGCGCTGCGCCATTGAAGGCCCGCTGCCGGGCACCGCGCCGCTGGCCATCATGGTCCATGGTTTTCCGGAAAGCTGGTATTCGTGGCGGCACCAACTAGGGCCGGTCGCCGCGGCAGGCTATACCGCCTGCGCGATCGACGTGCGCGGCTATGGCGGATCGGACAAGCCGCACCCAGTTGCGGCCTATACCCTGCAGAACATCGCCGCCGATCTGATCGGCCTGGCCGATGCCTTGGCGCCTGATAGCCGGGTGGTCCTGATCGGGCATGACTGGGGCGCGCCGATCGTCTGGAACACGGCTTTCACCAATCCCCAGCGGATCAGCGCTGTTGCCGGTCTCTCGGTGCCCTTTGCCGGCGCGCCGCTGCGCCCGTTCACCGAGGTGTTCCGCGAACACTTCACCAGCCAGGGGCGGTTCTTCTATCAGGAATTCTTCCAGGAACCCGGTGTCGCCGAGGCCGAAGCGGAAGCCGATCCGCGCGATTTCGTGGCGCGGATGATGTATTCGATCTCGGGCGACGTGCCGCCCGGAGATTACTGGTCAAAGCCGCTCGGTGCGACTTTCCTCGAAGGTCTCCCTGACCCGCAGCCGGTGCCGTGGCTGACCGAAGCCGACCTTGACTATTATGAGGGCGAGTTCCGCAATTCCGGCTTCCGCGGCCCGCTCAATCGCTACCGCAACCACGAACGCGATTATGAATGGCTGAAGCCCTGGCAAGGCAAGCAGCTCGAACAGCCCTGCCTGTTCATCGGCGGCACGCGCGATCCGGCGACCAGCCTATTCGGCGCCGTGGCGGACCCGGTCGCCATGATGCGGATGTTCGCACCGAAGGTCGAAGGTCACGTGCTTGAGGGGGTTGGCCACTGGACCCAGCAGGAGCGACCCGCAGAAGTGAACGCGCTACTCATCGATTGGTTGAAGCGACTCTAAGGCGCGACTATAGGCGCACCCAACCATGACCGCTGCAACCCAATCCGCTCCGGCGCTCCCGACTGACTGGCGCGACTTTTTCGCGCTGACCAAGCCGCGCGTGATGACCCTGGTGATCTTCACCGGACTGTGTGGATTGCTTGCTGCACCCGTCCCGGTGAACCCGGTACTGGGCTTTACCGCCATTCTTTGCATCGCCGTGGGCGCGGGCGGCTCGGCTGCGCTCAACATGTGGTGGGAAGCGGACCTTGACGCGAAAATGAAGCGCACCGCCGCGCGGCCGCTGCCCGCTGGGCGGATGGCTCCCGAATCGGCGCGCGATTTCGGTCTGGTCCTGTCGTTCTTCTCGGTCCTGATGATGGCGGTCGGCGTGGGCTATCTGGCCGCAGCGGTTCTCGCCTTCTCGATCTTCTACTATGCCGTGATCTACACGATCTGGCTCAAGCCGCGCACGCCGCAGAACATTGTCATCGGGGGCGGGGCCGGGGCCTTTCCGCCGATGATCGGCTGGATCGCGGCCACGGGCGATATCACGCTGATGCCGATCCTGCTCTTCGCGATCATCTTCTTCTGGACCCCGCCGCATTTCTGGGCGCTCGCGCTGTTTGTCGAGACGGACTACGCGAAGGCGGGAATCCCGATGATGCCGGTGGTGGCCGGCCGCCATTCGACCCGGCGCCAGATCCTGGTCTATGCGGTCCTGCTGCTGCCGCTTGCCATGCTGCCCTTCTGGATCGCCGGGGCGGGCTTGGTCTATGGGGCCTCGGCCCTGGTGCTTTCGACGATCTTTCTGTTGCTGGCGCTGCGCGTTGCGGTGTTCCGGCAAGGGGTGGGGAAACCGACATGGGACCCGAGAAGCGCCTGTTCGCTTATTCGGTGTTCTACCTTTTTGCCCTGTTCGCTGCTTTGGTGGCGGACCGCTGGATCATGGGATAAAGCTAATGCCCCAGTTTCCCGAAGACCCCGAAGCCGAACGCAAGCGCATCATCAAGCAGCGCAACCTGATCCTGGGCGGCCTGCTCGGCGCGATGGTCGTGCTGTTCTACTTCATCAGCATTGCCCGGATCGGAGGTTAGGAACATGGCTGTCCTGACCCTGCCCAAGGATCCCAACGCCCGCACGGGCATGCTCGCCTTGCTGGGGGCGGCGGCAATGCTCGCCCTGGGCTTCGCATCAGTCCCGCTCTACCGGATCTTCTGCCAGGTGACCGGCTTTGGCGGCACCACCATGCGCGCGACCGAGGCTGAGGCTTCGGCGGTGAAGGTCACCAACAAGCTGATCTCGGTGCGTTTCGATGCCAATGTCGATCGCCAGCTGCCGTGGCAATTCGCCATGGAGCAGACCACGCAGGAACTGCGGATCGGCTCACGCAAGATGGCCTACTATTCGGCCAAGAACCTGGCCGACCAGCCGGTCACCGGGATCGCCTCGTTCAACGTTGAGCCGGAGCTGGCGGGCAAGTATTTCCACAAGATCCAGTGCTTCTGCTTCAACGAGCAGACGCTGCAGCCAGGCCAGTCGGTCAACATGCCGGTGATCTATTACGTCGATCCGAAAATTCTTGAGGATCCTGAGACCAAGGACATCGAGCAGATCACGCTCAGCTATACTTTCCACAAGGCGGCGAACCAGCCCGTAAAGGCACTGGACCCGGCGCTAGCCGCGCGATAAGGGCGGGACGAAATCATGCGTCGCGGGCTTGCCCACCGGCGCTTCAGGGGATCAATTGGGAACCACGCACATGGCCGGCACCAAGAACCACGATTACCACATTCTCGAGCCCGATATCCTGCCGTTCCTCGGTTCGGTCTCGGCGCTGCTGGCTACCAGCGGCGGCGTGCTGACCATGCACGACATGGCCGCCGGCAAGTATGTCCTGCTGGTCGGGTTCTTCGGCATCCTCTTCACCATGTTCCAGTGGTGGACCAAGGTTGTCCGCGAAGCCCACGAAGGTCATCACACCCCGGTCGTGCAGCTGCACCTGCGTTATGGCATGATCACCTTCATCGCTTCGGAAGTGATGTTCTTCGTCGGCTGGTTCTGGGCCTTCTTCGACTTCTCGCTGTTCCCCAGCGAGATCGCTGAAGTGGTCGGTGGGCAGTGGCCGCCCAAGGCGATCGAAGCTGTGCTCGATCCCTTCGACCTGCCGCTGCTTAACACACTGATCCTGCTCTGCTCGGGCACCACCGTTACCTGGGCGCACCACTCGCTGATCCATGGTGACCGCGATGGCCTGAAGAAGGGCCTGTGGGCCACGATCGCGCTGGGCGTGCTGTTTACCTGCATCCAGGCCTACGAATATGCGGCCGCGCCGTTTGCCTTTGGTCAGAACACCTATGGTTCGGCCTTCTACATGGCGACCGGCTTCCACGGCTTCCACGTGCTGGTCGGCACGATCTTCCTGATCGTCTGCCTGAAGCGCGCCTACAACGGGGACTTCACGCCCAAGCAGCACTTCGGTTTCGAAGCGGCCGCCTGGTACTGGCACTTCGTTGACGTGGTCTGGCTGTTCCTGTTCGTTGCCGTCTACGTCTGGGGTGGCTGGGGCGCGCCGATCCATTGATGGACAACGGCACAAGCCAAACCACGAAAGGGCAGCCCGGCATCCCCGCGGCTGCCCTTTTCGGTCTCTGCCCGGAATGCGGCAGCCGGACGCTGTTTGACGGCCCGGTCCGGTTCGCTCTGCGTTGCCGGGTCTGCGGGCTGGACTATTCGCAGTTCAACGTCGGCGATGGCCCAGCGGCCTTCCTGACGATGATTGTCGGCGCCCTGGTGGTCGGTCTGGCGGTCTGGCTGGAGTTTGCGGTGCATCCGCCGTTCTGGGTTCACATCGTGCTGTGGGTGCCGCTGGTGGCTGGCCTGACCCTCTGGGGCCTTAGGGTCAGCAAGGCGGCGCTGCTGGTCACTGAGTACCGCCGCAAGGCGGTAGAGGCGACTGGATCGGATCTGCGTCCATGATGCGTCGCCTCCCGATCCTCCCGACCATCTCCGTGCTTGCCGCCGTCGCCGTCATGATCGCGCTCGGCTTCTGGCAGCTTGACCGGCGCGCACAGAAGGAAGCCATGCTGACGCGCTATGCCGAAGCCCAGACCTTGAGCGCCGAAGTGTCCTGGCCGGTTGACCCGGCCGCGCAGGAAGCGCTGCTGTTTCGGCGCACCATCTTCGACTGCCAGGTGGAAGGCAAGGATCGGCCGATTGCCGGTTATGACCGCAAGGGCACGGTCGGTTGGGCCCATAGCGTTACTTGCCTGCTGCCCAGCGGTGCCCGCGCCGAGGTTGTGCTGGGCTGGACCAGGGATCTGGCCGAACGCCAATGGAGCGGCGGCACGGTGCGCGGTGTGATTGCACCGGGGGCGGGCAAATCGATCCGCTTGATCGCCGATCCGCCGCTCGCCGGGTTGGCCGCCAGCGCGCTGCCCGATCCCAAGACCATCCCCAACAACCACTGGTCCTATGCGATCCAGTGGTTCCTGTTCGCCGGGGTGGCGCTGGTGATCTATGGCCTGGCGCTGCGCAAGCGCCTTGCCGCGCGGGGCGACGAGGGCTAACGGCCCCCCTTGATGGACTACATTTCGACCCGTGGCAGCGCGCCTGCGCTGGACTTCGCCGGAGCGACGCTTGCGGGCCTCGCCAGTGACGGCGGGCTTTACGTGCCCCGCCAGTGGCCCCGCTTCACTGCCGACGAGATCGCGGCCATGGCCGGCCTGCCCTATGCCGAGCTGGCCGCGCGAGTGATGCAGCCCTTCGTGGGGGACAGCCTGACGCCGGAGCGGCTGCGCGAGCTGACCGAGCAGGCCTATGGCCGCTTTGCCCACAAGGCGGTGACGCCGCTCAAGCAGCTGGATGAACAGCACTGGCTGCTTGAACTGTTCCATGGGCCGACCCTGGCCTTCAAGGATGTGGCGCTGCAATTGCTGGGCCTGCTGTTCGAGGAATTCCTCAGCCGCGGCGGTGATCCGTTGACGATTGTCGGCGCGACCTCGGGCGATACCGGCTCGGCCGCGATCGATGCCGTGGCGGGCCGCGCGCGAGTCGAGATCTTCATGCTCCACCCCAAGGGCCGGGTCAGCGAAGTGCAGCGCCGCCAGATGACCACGGTGCTCGCGCCCAACGTCCACAACATCGCGATCGAGGGCACGTTTGACGATGCCCAGGCCATGGTGAAGCGGATGTTCAACGATGCGGCGATGACCGATCGGTTTGCCATTGGCGCGGTCAACTCGATCAACTGGGCGCGGCTGATGGCCCAGGTGGTCTATTACTTCGCGGCCGGGCTCCAGCTTGGCGCGCCGCACCGCAAGGTCGCTTTCTCGGTCCCGACCGGCAATTTCGGCGATGTCTTTGCCGGCTATGTCGCGGCGCAGATGGGCCTGCCGATCGAGCGGCTGATTGTGGCGACCAACGTCAACGACATCCTCCACCGCGCGCTGACCACGGGCGACTATTCGCAAGGGACGGTCACGCCCACCGCCGCACCTTCGATGGACATCCAGGTTTCGTCCAACTTCGAACGCCTGCTGTTCGACCTGGGCGGGCGCGATGGCCTGGCACTGGCCAAGCAGATAGCCGGGTTCGAAGCCAGCAAGGCGATGCAGCTGACCAATGCTCAGCGCGAAGGCGCCGCCGCGCTGTTCTCCAGCGCCCGCGCCGATGCCGATGACATGGCCCGCGCGCTGCGCTGGGCCTGGGATGCGGCGGG
>JACDQK010000231.1 GCA_015657645.1 Novosphingobium sp. | reverse complement strand
TCGCCCGCGCCATGCTCGATCGCCAGGGCCACCAGTGGCGCATCGCCGCCGAGCTCGGTCGGCAGGATCGCATCGCGCGGGGTGGTCAGGGCCTCGGCCCCGGTCTCGGTAAAGCGGGCGATGTAACGCGGCGCTTCGCTCTCGGCGCCGCGGACCAGCAGTTCGGGTTCAACCTCCAGCGCGGCGGCAATCTTGTTCATCCAGGTCAGCGAGAGCTGGCGCATCCCGGTTTCGAGCCGGCCGATTGTCTGGGCGGTCGTCGGCGGCGAGCAGCGCTCGGCCACGTCGGCCAGGGTCAGGCCCTTCTGCTTGCGGATGTCACGGATGCGGTTGATCACGGCAGACCTCGATTAACCAGATTGGTTTTTCTGCTTTCCTACAAGTGGACAGATTTGGCAAGTCAGGATTCGGCCACAGCAGCGGGAGCGCATATGAAACAGATCCTTGTCGATCGCGAATTGGACAGCACCGGACCGCTGGCCACGCCGCCCCGCGCTGGCCGCCGCCGGGTGACAGTCAACCTAGCTGAGAGCCCGCTGTCATGGCTCCACGCGCGCGGCCACCTGAGTGATGCTCAGCTTGCTGCGGGTGAATGCCTGCGCCGCGATTTCGAGAGCGCGCAGCTCGCGCCGGGCGTGACCATGCGCTGGGATGCCGTGCGGATTGCCGGGACCGGCGAGCGCGGCCTCAACCCGACCGAGCGGCAACTTGCGGCGCGGCAGCGGTTCGACGGAGCGCTGGCAACGGCGGGCAAGGATCTGGCGGACATCCTCTGGCGCGTGGTCTGCGCCGGGGAAACGTTGCCGACGGCGGAGCGGGCCCTGGCCTGGCCGGTGCGCAGCGGCAAGCTGGTCCTGCGGATCGCGCTCGACCGGGTCGCCGGGTTTTACCGGATCGGCTAGCCTTCGACCTGCTCGGCCAGTTCGAGCCAGCGTTCTTCTGCCGCGTCCTTTTCGGCCCGGGCAGCGTCGATGGCCTTGGTCAGGGCGGCAAACTTCGCCGGATCGCGGGTGTAAAGCGCCGGATCGCTCAGCGTCGCTTCGTCGCGGGCAATCTGGGCGAGCAGCTCCTCGATCCGCCTGGGCAGCAGGTCGTAGTCGCGCTGATCCTTGTAGGAGAGCTTGATCTTCTGCGGCGGCAGGGGCGGTGCAGCCGGTGCGGCTTCGGCGCTGGGCTTGGCTGACTTGACCGGCGCGATCCGCTTGGTCCGCTGCTTTTCCCAGTCGGCATAGCCGCCGGCCACGACGTCCACCTTGCCCGAGCCGTCGAGGCCCAGGGTGATCGTCACCGTCCGGTCAAGGAAGTCTCGGTCGTGGCTGACAATCAGGACGGTCCCGTCGTAATCGGCGATCACTTCCTGGAGCAGATCGAGCGTCTCGAGATCGAGATCGTTGGTCGGCTCGTCCAGCACCAGCAGGTTCGACAGCCGGGCAAATTCGCGCGCCAGCAGCAGCCGCGAGCGCTCGCCACCGGAAAGCGTGCCGATCCGCGCGTCGACCAGGCCGGGATCGAACAGGAAGTCCTTGAGGTAGCCCTGGATGTGCTTGCGCACCCCGCGCACATCGATCCAGTCACCGCCCTCGGCCAGGACATCGCGGACCCGCTTTTCCGGAGACATCAGGCTGCGCTGCTGGTCGATCAGCACACCTTGCAGCGTCTTGGCGCGGGTGACGGTGCCGGTATCGGGCTCCAGTTCGCCCGTCAGCAGCTTGAGCAGTGTGGTCTTGCCGGCGCCGTTCGAGCCGACAATCCCGATCCGGTCCC
>JACDQK010000230.1 GCA_015657645.1 Novosphingobium sp. | reverse complement strand
GCTCCTTCGCAGTTGGAAGGTCCAGCTCCTCCAGCGCGACGGTCAACCGCCGGATCGCCCGGCGCGTCCGACGATATCGGCATAGAACCGGGTTGCGGCAAAGCAGGCGCCCTTCTGGTAGCTTTCCAGCTTGGTCAGGTGTTGACGCCGTTGGTCGCGAACCCGCCCAGCGCCTTGTAAAGCGCGGCGGGGATGTTCTTCACCTCGAAGACGAAGGTCGTCATCGTGACCGTGCCCGCCAGGCTGGCCGGATCGAGCGGCTGGCGTGAGAGCACCACGAACCGTGTCATGTTGTCGGCCGCGTCCTCGACGTTCTCGGCGATGATCTTGAGGCCATAGAGCTCGGCCGCGATCTTCGGCGCGATGGCGCAGGCTGCCGGATCGCCCTGCTCGGCCACAAATGCCGCAGCCCCGGCCGTATCGGCATAGGCCAGCGGGACAATCCCCCGCTCACGCAGGAAGAAGCGCGACTGGCCAAGCGCCTGCGGGTGCGAATAGGCCGCCTTGAAGGGCCCGTCGCTCAGCGCCATCAGGTCATGGTGGATCGCCATGAAATGCTCGCCAACGATCGCGAGGCCGCTCTCGGGCAGCAGGAAATGAATGTCGGCCACGCGGCCATGCTGCGAATTCTCGATCGGGATGATTGCGCGGCCAGCCCGGCCATCCTTCACCGCTTCCAGCGCATCTTCGAAGCTGAAGCAGGGCAGCGGCAGGCAGTCCGGCGCATATTCGGTCGCGCGCGGTGACCGTTGCAGCCAGGGGCCCCTGAAACGACACGGCGCGCGCCGGATCGGTCGCGGCGGCGCGGACCATTTCCTCGACACGGGCGAGAGCAGGGGCTGGATAAGAATGCATGACGCGAAGCCCCTAGGCCGCGCGGGCGCGCTCTGCAAGCTGGCGGCGTCCGAGGGTCGGGCGCGCGGTGGCGCGCGGCGGCGGGGTGGCGGCTTCCCACAGGGCATGGGCCACGTGCCACAGCTTGCGCGCGGCGGAAGTGTGGATGCGGTGGTCCCAGGCGTGCTCGCCCGCCGCATCGACCGCGCGGGCGATGTCGCCATAGATGCCGGCGGCGGCCAGCACTGCCCAGCGCTGACGGAAACCCAGCCGCCCCGCCCCGATCCGCGCCGAGGCTTCGTAGGTCTTCTCCATCTCGCACATCCGGTGAGCCAGCGCGGCCAGCTGGCGGCGGTAATGCGGCTTCATCTGCTCGCCGGGGGGAATGTCGGCCTCGACCAGCCATTCGAGCGGCAGGTAACAGCGATCGGCCGCATCGTCCTCGTCGAGATCGCGGGCAATATTGGCGAGCTGGAAGGCGAGTCCGAGGTCGCAGGCGCGGTCGAGCGTGTCCTCGTCATCCGGCGCAACACCCATCACCACGGCCATCATCACCCCGACGGCGCCGGCCACGTGGTAGCAGTACTGCAGCAGGTCCGCCTCGGTCCGCGGGCGCCAGTCGGCCGCGTCGAGCGCGAAGCCGGCGATCACGTCATCGGCCATCGCGGCGGTGATCCCGCATTCGCGCGCGACCAGGCCAAAGGCGTCGAAGGAGGGATCGCCAGCCGGTTCGCCGGCCAGGGCCTTGGCGGTCAGCTCGCGGATCGTGGCGAGGCGTGCTTCGGCTCCGGCCTGTTCGCCCAGGGTGCCGCCGTGGTCCTGGTTATCGGCCAGATCATCGCAGCGCCGGCACCAGGCATAGAGCAGCCAGACCTTCTCGCGCGTCGGGGCATCGAACAGGCGGCTGGCCATGGCGAAACTCTTCGAGCCGCGCATGATCGACTGGCGGGCATGGGCGAGGAGCTGGGCGCGGGTCGGCGCCGTGCTCACAGATCGCTCGACTTCATCGCGAAGATCGGGGTGTGCGGCTCATGGGCAGCCATCCGGGTCAGCAGCAGGTCCAGCTCGCTCTCGGCCATGATGATCCCGGCATGGGCGGGCCGGATGAAGCCGACCGCGATCATGTGGTGGTTGAAGGCCAGCAGCTGATCGTAGAAGCCAAAGGCGTTGAGCAGGCCGACCGGCTTGGCGTGATAGCCGAGCTGCGCCCAGGACACCGCTTCCCACAGCTCGTCCATCGTGCCCACCCCGCCGGGGATGGTCAGGAAGCCGTCGGAGAGATTTGTAAAGGCCAGCTTGCGTTCGTGCATGCCGGAGACGACCTGCAGCTCGGTGCAGCCGCGATGCGCCACTTCGGAATTGACCAGGGCTTCGGGGATCACGCCGATCACTTCGCCGCCCGCTTCCAGCGCGCTGTCCGCCACGGCACCCATCAGCCCGAGCTTGCCGCCGCCATAGACCACGCCAATGCCGCGCTCGGCCAGCGTGCGGCCGACATCGCGGGCGAGCGCGATATAGCGCGGATCTTCCGGGCTGGCTGATCCGCAATAGACGGCAAGGCGCTTCATGGCTTCATCCGGCAAACTGCTTCAAGGACGACATGCTCGAACCGTCCCGGCGCGGTCTGCGTAAATGGCCGGGTGGTCGAATGCGGCACAACTTCCTGGCGCGAACCGTCGCGATTGATCGCAGTGGTCTGGACCTGGCGGTACTGGCGCAGGGCACAGCGGAACTGCATCACCCCTTCGGTTGCAACCTGGCCCGACTGTGCCCCGAGCGGGCGCGACCGTTCGGTGCGGATCTGCACCTGGCGGATCGGACCTGCGGCCGATGACAGATCCTGCACGGTGGCGTCATCGGCATAGTATCGCGTCTTCCCGGCGGTTTCCGCGATCAGCACCGGCTTGGCGGCCGCCACGGCGCACCATAGCATGGCCGAGGCGATCACGGCGCCGCGAGAGACGAGACCGATCACCGCAGATCGTCCACCATCAGCCGCGCGGTCGCCTTGGCGCTGCCGACCACGCCGGGGATGCCGGCGCCGGGGTGGGTACCGGCCCCGACCAGGTAGAAGTTCTTGACCTTGTCGTCGCGGTTGTGGCCGCGGAACCAGGCGCTCTGCGTCAGGATCGGCTCAAGGCTGAAGGCGCTGCCAAGATAGGCGTTAAGATCCAGCGCGAAATCGCGCGGGGCATAGTGGAACTTGGTCACGATCCGGTCATGAATGTCGGGGATCAGCCGCCGGCCGACCTCGTCGAGGATCCGCTTTTCGAGCACCGGGCCGACCGTTTCCCAGTCGATCGGCAGCTTGCCCTGGTTGGCGACCGGGATCAGCGCATAGAACGTGCTCTTGCCCGCCGGCGCCACCGAAGGGTCGGTGATCGAGGGGTGGTGCAGATAGATCGAGAAGTCCTGCGGCAGGACGCCGTGCTCATAGATATCGTCGAGCAGGCCCTTATAGCGCGGGCCGAACAGGATCATGTGGTGCGGGATGCCCGGCCAGGTTCCTTCGAGGCCGAAGTGGACCACGAACAGCCCGGGCGAGAAGCGCTTGCGCGACAGGCTGCGCGCCATCTGCGGCCGCGCGGGCTTTCGGACAGCAGGTCGCGGTAGGAATGCATGATGTCGGCATTGCTGGCCACCGCATCGAACCGTTCGGTCCAGCCGCTGGCGCATTCGACTTCGGTCACCTTGTTGCCCAGGGTATGGACCTGGACCACCGGATCGTGCAGCCGCATGGTGCCGCCGAGCCGCTCGAAATGCTTGACCATCCCGGCGATCAGCTGGTTGGTTCCGCCCTTTGACCACCAGACCCCGCCATCCTTTTCCAGCTTGTGGATCAGGGCATAGATCGCGCTGGTGGTCATCGGATTGCCGCCGACCAGCAGCGTATGGAAGGTCAGCGCCTCGCGCAGCTTCTCGCTCTTGATGAAGCTTGAAACCATCGAATAGACCGAGCGCCAGGCCTGGTACTTGGCCAGCGCCGGGGCGGCCTTGATCATCGAGGCAAAGTCCAGGAAGGGCACGGTGCCCAGCTTGACATAGCCTTCCTCGAACACCCCGGCGGAGTATTGCAGGAATTCCTCGTAACCGGCCAGGTCACCCGGAGCGACGCGGGCAATCTCGCGCGCCAGGCCGGCTTCGTCGTTCGAATAGTCGAAATTGGTGCCGTCGGGCCAGTTGAGCCGGTAGAACGGCATGACCGGCATCAGCGTTACGTCTTCGGCCATGTCATGCCCGGTCAGCGCCCACAGCTCTTGCAGACAGGGCGGATCGGTCACCACGGTCGGCCCGGCATCGAAGGTGAAGCCGTCCTTTTCCCAGAAGTAGCCGCGCCCGCCCGGCTTGTCGCGGGCTTCGACCAGTACGGTCTCGATCCCGGCCGATTGCAGCCGGATCGCCAGGGCCAGGCCGCCAAAGCCGGCGCCGATCACGCAGGCGCGCTTGCCGGTCGGCACGGGCAGGGTGGGCGTGGCGGGAACTACAGCTGTCATCGTCATGCTCTTTCGGTCATCGGCGCGCCGGACGCAAGCAAAGCGCGCACCGCCCCCAGTACCGGCACCGGGGGTTTGCCGGCCAGCACCCGGGCCTTGTCGGCCAGGGTCGAGCGGGCGGCATAGAACCGTTCAATCGCCGGTTCGGGCAGGCGGTAGAAATGTTCGAAAATCCGGTAGCGCTGATCGGGCACCCCGGCGCCGAACAGCATGGTGCCCAGCATCCGGTAAAAGCCGGTGGCTGACCAGTGGCGCGCCGCTTCGCCTTCCAGCAGCGCGGCCAGCTGCTCGCCGGGCAGATCCGCCTCTCGGGCAATCAGCTGCGCCGTCTGCGCGGCCTGGGGCAGGGTATAGCTGGTCAGGGGATGGATGAACCCGGCCCGCGCCCCGGCCCGGGCCACGCCGGGCACGCGCAAGGTTTCCTGCCAGGCGGCAAAGTTGCCGCCGGTTACGACCGGCAGCACGCCGGTTTCGTGTCCCAGCAGCTCGCCGCTCCAGCCGCGCGCCGCACAATAGGCGTCGATCCGGCTGGAGAGCGCACGGCGATCGAGCGTGGGGCTATCGGCGTAATAGGTGTCTTCGACGAACAGCTCGTCATGGGCCAGCGGCAGGACATAGACGAAGCGATAGGCGCCGTGCTGGGTGACCTTGGCGTCCATGATCACCGGGCGGGTCAGCCCGTGCGGCACAGCGGTGCGCAGATGGCGGCCCATGAAGACCTGCCAGCCGCCGGTCAGATGCCGGCTGGTCTCGAACCCGCGGCAGTCGATCACGGTCCGCGCCGCAATCCGCTCGCCGTTCTTCAGCGCCACCCCGTCGGTGCTCAAGGCCGCCACCTGCGCGTTGCAGCGGATCGTGCCCGGCGCCAGTTCGCGCGCCAGCGCAGCGGCAAAGTCGGTCGAGGCAAGCGAGCGGTAGGATGACGAGAGCGTGCGCGACAGCGCCGGAAAGCTGATATCGTAGCCCGCGTCCCAGCGGGTAGTGCGCATGGTGCCGAGCAGGCTGGCCGCCTGATCATCAAGATCGCTGGCAAACCACGACCAGCGGTGATTGCCGCCGGGACTTTCGCCCGCTTCGAGCAGCACGACATCGAGCTCCGGCCGCGCGCGGCGCAGCGCGAGCGCGATCAGCCCGCCGGACAGGCCCCCTCCGGCAATAGCAATATCGTGTCGGTTCTTGCGCATCCCGGGGCCTTGTAGCGGCGGGCACCCGGGGTGCAACTGGCCTTTAGGCGTGCCCTCTCAGGCGTGTTTCGTGCCCACGGCGCGTTCCAGCGCCTCGACGATCAGCTGCTTGGCCTTGTCGACATTGCCCCAGCCCTTGATCTTGACCCACTTGCCGGGCTCCAGATCCTTGTAATGCTGGAAGAAGTGCTCGATCTGCTGGGTCACGATCGGCGGCAGGTCATCGTGGCCGGCGACTTCGCGGTAATAGGGGAAGGTCGAATCGAGCGGCACGCAGACCAGCTTCTCATCGCCGCCCTTGTCATCTTCCATCAGCAGCACGCCAACCGGGCGCACCTTGATCACCGCCCCGGCCAGGATCGGCGAGCGCGCAATCACCAGCGCGTCGAGCGGATCGCCGTCTTCGCCCAGGGTGTGGGGGATGAAGCCGTAATTGGCCGGATAGCGCATCGGCGTGTGCAGGATGCGGTCGACAAACAGCGCGCCGCTGGCCTTGTCGAATTCGTACTTCACGGGTTCGCCGCCGATCGGCACTTCGATCAGGACGTTGACTTCGTGGGGCGGATTGTCGCCGGCGGGGATGAGGTCGATACGCATGGCGCGCCCTTAGACGCGGCCATGCTGCATCGCAACAGGAATGAGGCTACCTGCCCTTTGGCTTCGCCGTAGCCTTTGGCAGCGGCCGTTTCGGGACCAGCAGCAGGTCCAGCCCGGTCGGCGCAGTGCCAGGGGCGGCGCGTTCCAGCCAGGGCCAGCGCAGCCCGCCCTTGTAGTCGAGCTTGTAAGTGATGAAGCGGTCCCCGCGCTTGGTCAGCAGTTCCAGCGGGGCGCCGGTCTTGGCGGCGGTGATCGCGGACTTGAGCTCGTCAGGGGTATAGCCGATCCCGTTGACCGCCAGCACGGTCGAACCCGAAACGATCCCGGCCTTGAAGGCTGGCCCGTCCCAGAGGGTGGCGGTAACCTTGGCGTCCTTGTCGAGCGTCAGCCCGATCGAGTGCGTCAGGTTGAGCGCCTTGGCATCGGCCATCGCGCCCTTGAAGAAGGGATTGGGCTCTTCCTTCCAGACCAGCTTGTAGCCGCCCAGCTCGATCCCCTTTAGCGGGGCCGGCTGGCCCGGGGTGTTGATCCGCTGGTCGATCAGCCTGGCCCAGTCATGGGGATAGACCTGGTTCAGTTTGGTGATGATCTCGTCATTCTCGAAGGCGATCTGGCCCCAGTCGCCATCGCGCATGCCCGAAGAACAGCTTGGTGAAATCGTCGATCGACTTCTTGCCGCCGGTGCCTGCGGATGATCTGGTCGATCTCAGCCAGATCAGCGCGCCTTCGGTATAATAGTCCTCGCTGCGTGAGAGGCTGGCAAAGGGCTTGG
>JACDQK010000229.1 GCA_015657645.1 Novosphingobium sp. | reverse complement strand
CCCCCCGGTCGTCAGCCGACCAGGCTCAGCCGCGCGGGGGGGTTCTGGCCGGTTTCGGTCCGCTTTTCGGAGCGGTTGAAGCACTTGATCGGGTGCAGCACCTTGCTGCGCAGCTTGGGGCATTCATTCTTGTGGCGGATCCAGGTGCACTGCATCGCCCGTTCGGTGGCCAGCGGGTTGCCCTGCGGGCTCTCGATCCCGCCCAGCGCTCCGGCGCGCAGCGGTTCGCATCTCACTTTCTGCCAGGGACCCCAGACCGAATCCTGGGCCTGGGCGGCGGGTACCTGGATCGTGCCGGCCAGAAAGGCGGCGGCGGCCAGGGCGGCGGTGCGGCGGAAAAGCATATTCATTGGTATCCCTTTCGATGGTGGGGCGGCCAATCGGCGCCGGTGGCTCAGTCCTGCTTGTCGGCGTTGTTCCAGCCTTCGCGGTAGGCCTTGTTGTCATCGAAGATCTTGTCGCTGCGATCGCCGAGCGAGAAGATCTCGTCAAAGAAGCCGTGCGGCTTGTTATAGCCATTGCCTTCGGCGCGATCGCGCTGGCCGTCGTTGTGGTGCTGGGTCCTGCTCTTGGTCATGGGGCATACTCCCTTGGGTGGAGCCGGCGGGATTGCGGCTCTGGCAGCACGATTACGCCCGGTCGGTCGCAGGCTGCATCCTTGACGAGGGGTGAAAAAATCTGAACACGTCTGAAAAATGGAGGCAAAATTCGGACTCGGCCACTCGCGCGTCTTCCTCAAGGCCGAGGCGACGCGGGCGCTGATCCAGCAGAAATTCGGCAGTTTCGACGGCCCGAACGGGTTCCTCGCCAGGTGGGAAGAGCTGTCCAGTGAGCGCCAAGGCTTTCCCGAAGAGCCTGATCGCGGCACCGTTTATGACTGGATCGCCAAGGGCTTTCGCAAGCACCCAACTGACAAGCTGGCCTCGGAGCAGAGCTACCTGCTGGGGCTCTGCGCCACGCTCGATGTCGATCCGCTGGCGTTGTTCGATTTCCACCGTAACGGCTACTTCTCGCGCTTCGCCAAGATCCGCATCGCGATCCAGCGCGGCGCCGCCCGGCTCGGTGCGCTCCGCCCGTTGTTCGAGCTCTACGAGCCCGATGTCGACTGGCCGTCAGACCTGATCGCCCGCACCTATTGGGGCCGTGACTGGTCCAGCGTGCTGTTCGACAATGCCAATCATTACCAGTCACACGACTATGCCGCCCTGCGCGTGAAGTTCCACGATCCGCTGGGCGACAGCCCGCGCGCGGTCCACATCGCCTACCGCCGTTGGGACACGCGCGAAATCGATGCGATGTGGCGGTACTATGGCACCGTTATCCTTCATCAGGACACGATCGACCTCTACAGCGAAGGCGGCGTCCACAAGAAGATGGCCCGCCTCCAGCCCGATACCATCACCTTCCGCACCTACTTTGGTGGCCGCAAGGTGGAGTTCAAACTCGCCAGCCTCCACGCCTTCGATCACACGATCGAGTTTCCGTGCAATGACATGAGCATTGTGGGGTTTG
>JACDQK010000228.1 GCA_015657645.1 Novosphingobium sp. | reverse complement strand
CCGCGAGCGGGCGACGGTGCTGGCGGTCAACGGCGGGGTCGTGCTGCGGATCGGCGAACGGATCGAGGTGCTGCGCGACGATGGCTTGCCGGTGCGGGTGATCTTCGATGCCATTCCCCCCCGGCCTGCGCGCCCGTCCGACGCTGAGCGTCACGGTCGATGCCGCCAAGGCTGGTCCGCGCCCGCTCTCGCTCAGCTATCTGACGCCGGGCCTCGGCTGGAAGGCGGACTATGTCGCACTGTTTGATGAGAAGGCCGGGAAGATCGACGTCCAGGGCTGGATCACCCTGACCAATTCGACCGGCACAACCTTCAGCAATGCCCGCGCCCTGCTGGTGGCGGGCAGCGTCGGGCGGATCCAGCAATCACCTGCCTATTACCGCGGCCGCGGCACTCGGCCGCGCGGCAATGTGGCGGGGACCGAAAGCGGCACCAGCCAGCGGCTGGGCGATTTTCACGTCTATCCGATCCAGGGCCGCACCACGATCGCCAATGCCCAGACCAAGCAGGTCAGCTTCCTCGATGCAGTCGGCGTGCCGGCACGGCGCGGCTATGAATTCCGCAGCGGCTGGCTGGCCAGTGCCGATCAGGCCGAAAGTGCGGCCTCGATCCTCAAGTTCTCTTCGGCCCGATCGGGCGGGATCGGCGAAGCGCTGCCCGCCGGGGTGGTGCGCGTCTACATGCGCGACAGCCGCGGCCAGGCGCAGTTCATTGGCGAGAGCGATATTCCGCACACACCCGCAGGCTCCTCGCTGGCGCTGCGCACCGGCGATGCCTTTGACGTGAAGGTCCAGCCAGTGGTCGAAAAGCGCGAGAGCATCACCACCGATGAGTGGGAGAAGTTCGTGCGCTGGCGCACTGTCACTGCAGATGGCGCGGTGACCACCAGCTATGCCGAATATCCCAAGCAGTTCTGGCGCACCCAGATGAAATACGTGGTCACCAACGCCAAGCCCGAGCCGGTGACGGTCGACGTGGTCCAGGGCGGCCTGGGCCAATGGTGGTGGTGGCGCGATGTCCGCGTGCCGCAGGAAAGCATCAAGGGTGTGCAGGAAAACGCCGATGAGCGCCGCTGGGAAGTGGCAGTGCCGGCGAACGGCAAGGTCGAGCTGACCGTTACCTTCCTGACCCCCTGGTAAGGTGCGCCGCCTTTCCGCCCTGCTGCTGCTGATCGCCGCGCCGCTGGCCGCGCAGGAGCGCGCGCCGGTGGTGGTTTCGGCTGCTCCGGACAAGGTGGCAGTCACGCTTTACCGCGATCCTGACCGGGGTGAGGACCCGATCAATGCCGACGCTCCCTCCTCGCTGGCGCTGATTGTCGAGACCCGCACGGTCACACTGCCCGCCGGGGTGGCAACGGTGCGATTTGAGGGCGTGGCGGGCGGGATTGTTCCCCAGACCGCGATCATGTTCAACGCCGCTCCGCGTGAGCGCAACCGCGATGCGGCGCTGCTCTCGCAGGGCGGGCTGGTCGATGCCTTCACCGGCCAGCGCGTCACGCTGCGCCGCACCGATCCAGCGACCGGCAAGACGGTGGAAGAAAGCGCCACGATCCGCTCAGCCGCCGACCGCTTGGTGGTGACCACCCCGCGCGGGATCGAGGCGCTCTATTGCACCGGCCTCAATCAGACGGTGCTTTATCCGGATGTCCCCGCCACGCTCTCGGCCAAGCCGGTGCTGTCGATGACGACGCGCGACCAGCCGGGCGGCACGGTGACGATCACCCTGGCCTATCTCGCCACCGGGTTCGACTGGGATGCAAACTACGTGGTCTCGATCGCCCCCGATGGCCAATCGGTCGGGCTGCTCGGCTGGCTGACCATGGCCAGCGGCGATGAAACGACGTTCCCCGATGCAACGCTGGCAGCAGTTGCTGGCCGGATCCAGCGCTCCGACCAGACCAGCGACGATACCGGCGATAATGCGCGCTGGGCCGCCAGTCGGCTCAATCGCAGCTGGGGCTGCTGGCCGGCTGGCACGACCACCAGCGATCTGCGGCTCCCGCCTCCGCCGCCGCCGCCCCCCGCGCCGCCGCCGATGATGCTGGCGATGGAAGCCGGGAGTGACATCGTAGTAACCGCCCAGCGCCGCATGGAAACGCTGCAGAGCGTGGCAGTGGCCGTCACGGCCGTGATGGAAGGTCTGGGCGACCTCAAGCTCTACCGCGTGCCGATCCCGGTAACGGTCGCAGCGCAATCCCAGAAGCAGGTCGCCTTCCTGGCCAAGGACGAGATCAAGGGCGTGCTGGCCTATCGCAGCAAGATTGACTGGGACGCACCGGGCAATCCGCAGATCCTGTTCCGCTTTCGGAACACCGCCAAGGAAGGCCTGGGCAAGCCGCTGCCGGCCGGTCGGCTCGTATTCTACCAGGATGGCCCCACCGGCACGATGGTGATGGGCGAGAGTACCCTGCCCGACAAGGCGGTCGACGAAGAGGTCGAGCTCGAGATCGGTGAGAGCGAGGAAGTAACGCTGGACTACGCCGAAGAGGCGAGCGATCGCAAGGCCGGGTGGGTCGATTACCGGGTCACGGTGAAGAACGCCAACCCCTTCCCCGTCCGCTTCGAGCTGGAATTTCCGACCGGTCGCGATCTGCGCTTTACCCGGCTCTCCGCCCGCACCGAGCGCAAGCCCGGCAAGCAGGTGATGGTGCTGACCGTGCCCGCCAATGCCGAGCAGGAAGTGCGCTATCGCACCAGCGAACTACGCAAGCCGGGCGACTGAACCGCCGCCACGTCTCCATAGGTCCAAGTCCGTTGACGGTTGGTCGAAAACACGGCGCTGGCGCTGGCACCACCCTCCGGGTCTGCTAGCTAGGGCGCAACGTCGAAAAAGGGGTCTGAAATGCCAAGATACATCACCGCATCGATCATTGCGCTGGCCATCGCCGGGACTCCGGCGCTGGCCAAGACCAAGGCCAAGGAGCCGCAGCCGGCGCCGCTCTCGGCGCTCGTGAAATCGGTCAAGATTCCCTACCAGCAATTCACCCTGCCCAATGGCCTGCGCGTGCTGGTTCACACCGATCGCAAGGCGCCGGTCGTTGCCGTTTCGGTCTGGTACGGGGTTGGCTCGAAGCATGAGCCCAAGGGCAAGACCGGCTTTGCCCACCTGTTCGAACACCTGATGTTCAACGGCTCGGAAAACTCCCCGGGCGATTTCTTCAAGCCGCTGCAGGAAGTCGGCGCGACCGATTTCAACGGCACCACCTGGTTCGACCGGACCAACTATTTCCAGACCGTGCCGACCGGCGCGCTCGACCGTGCGCTGATGCTGGAAAGCGACCGCATGGGTTACCTGCTGGGCGCGGTCACGCAGGAGAAGCTGACCAACCAGATCGGCGTCGTCCAGAACGAGAAGCGCCAGGGCGATAACCAGCCGTTCGGTCTGGTCGAGTACGAGCAGCTTGAGAACCTCTACCCCTCAGGCCACCCCTACCATCACTCGACGATCGGCTCGATGGCGGACCTCAGCGGGGCCAGCCTAGAGGACGTCAAGCAGTGGTTCCGTGACAATTACGGTCCCAACAACGCGATCCTGGTGCTGGCCGGCGATATCGACCTGGCGGCCGCGCAGGCCAAGGTGACCAAGTGGTTCGGCGCGATCCCGGCCGGACCGAAGATCAAGCCGGTGAGCGTCCCGGTGCCCGATCTTCCTGCCCCGCTCTCCAAGACGATCAAGGATCAGGTGGCGACCACCCGGATCTATCGGATGTGGACGATTCCAGGCCTCGACAACCCCGATTACCTCGCGCTGGAAGCGGGCAGCTCGGTGCTGGGCGGCCTCGCCAGCTCACGGCTCGATGATGCGCTGGTCCGCCAGCAGAAGGTCGCAGTCGGCGTCACTTCCGATGCCCAGGTCTTTGCCCAGGGCGGACAGTTCGTGATCTATGCCGACGTCAAGCCCGGCACTGATCCGGCGGCTGTTGGCGCGGCGCTCGATGCTGAAGTTGCCAAGTTCCTGCGCGAAGGCCCGACGCCCGATGAGCTGCGCCGGGCCAGCACGACCTATGCTGCCAACGAAATCCGCGGGCTGGAATCGGTCGGCGGCTTCAGCGGCAAGGCCCCGACGCTGGCCGAGGGCCTGCTCTACAACGGCACGCCAGATCACTACAAAATCGCGCTGGACCGGATGGCCAAGCTGACCCCGGCGGCGGTCCGCACCACCATGCAGAAGTGGCTCTCGCGCCCGGTCTTCTCGCTGACGGTCGAACCGGGCACCCGCACTGAAGGCGGCGAGAATCGCGGCGGCTATATCGTTTCGCCCGATGGCCTCGGCGCGCGACCGGCCTTCTTCCGCGATCCGCTGTTCCCGGTAGCCGGGGCTGGCGGCGCGGCAGCCGCGCCCCAGGCGGACCGCTCGAAGCTGCCCGAAGTGGGCGAGCTGACCCCGCTGGATTTCCCGACGATCGAGCGCGCAAAGCTCTCCAACGGGATGCAGGTCTATTTCACGCGCCGCACCGCCGTGCCGGTGGTTTCGGTTCGCGTCTCGTTCGATGCCGGGTTCGCGGCCGATCCCAAGTCGGCGCTGGGTACCCAGGCGCTGCTGCTGCGGCTGATGAACGAGGGCACGGAGAAGCTCGATTCCGCTGAACTGGCCCGCGCGCGTGAACGGCTTGGCGCCAATATCCGCGGCTTTGCCGATACCGACAACACCTCGTTCCAGCTCGATACGGTCACGCCCAACCTGGCGCCGTCGCTCAAGCTGTTCTCGGACTTTATCCGCCGTCCGGCGCTGACCCCGGCCGAGCTGGAACGCGTCCGCGTCCAGCAGCTCGCCGCGATCCAGGCCGAACTCAAGAATCCCGGCCCGATCGGCAACCGCGTGCTCCAGCCGCTGCTTTACGGCAAGGACCACCCCTATGGCATCCCGCCGTCGGGCACCGGCGATCCGGCCGTGGTCGCCAAGCTGACCCAGGCCGACCTCAAGGGCTTCCACGACCAGTGGTTCCGCCCGGATACGGCCAAGATCTTCATCAGCGGCAACACCACGCTGGCCGAAGTGACCAAGCTGCTCGAAGCCAGCTTTGCCGACTGGAAGGCCCCGGCCACCCCGGCGCCGACCAAGAACTTCAACGTAGCAATCCCGACCCAGGCGGAACGGATCGTGCTGGTTGACCGGCCGGCCTCGCCGCAGTCGCTGATCCTGGCGGGCAAGGTGCTGCCGGTGAAGGGCACCGACGATCTGCTGACTCTGCGCTCGGCCAACGACATCCTGGGCGGCAATTTCCTCTCGCGGATCAACATGAACCTGCGTGAGACCAAGGGCTGGTCCTATGGCGCCGGCAGCGGCGTCGGCAACACGCGTGACCGGGTATCCTACCGCATCCAGGCGCCGGTCCAGGCCGATCGCACCGGGGATTCGATCGCCGAAATCCGCAAGGAGCTGACCAGCTTTCTGACCACCAACGGCGTCAGCGCCGAGGAACTGGGCTGGTCGACCACCGGCAGTGCCCGCGAACTGCCCGGCTCGTTCGAAACCTCGGGCGATGTGCTGAGCGGTCTGGTCAGCATCGTCAACTTCAAGCGCCCGGACACCTGGTATGAAACCCTGGCCGATCGCTACAAGCAGATGACCGCGGCCGAGCTCGATGCCGGCGCGCGAGATGAAGCTGGGCGAAGGCCTGGTCTATGTCGTGGTTGGCGATGCCAAGGTGGTTGAGCCGCAGCTCAAGCAGCTGGGCCTGCCGGTAGAGGTGGTTCCGGCCGCCAAGTAACACTTTCGCCCGGGCGCTGCACCAGATTGACAGCAGCGCCCGAGCGGGCAAGGAAGGCCTACTTACCAAGCTGTAAGTTGGAGGAGAGATTCGATGTCGATTGCAGGCACTTATGAATGCGTGACCAAAACCCCGATGGGCGACCAGAAGAGCGAGTTCACCATTGAGGTCAACGGTGACACCTTCACCGGCAAGAACGCCGGTCAGATGGGTTCGATGGACCTTGAGAACGGCAAGATCGACGGCAACAAGCTGACCTGGTCGATGAAGATGACCGTCCCGATGCCGATGACGCTGGAAGGCGAAGCGACCGTTGATGGCGATACCATCACCGGCGGCGTCAAGGCCGGCGCTTTCGGCACCTTCCCGATGAGCGGCACCCGCAAGGGCTGATCCGCCACGGACCGAAACAGCAAGGGCGCCGGAGGGGACCCCTCCGGCGCCCTTTTCTTTGCGCCAGCGGCTTACTTCTTGATCTTGACCTGGGTCTTGATCACCGGGTTGGGCACGTCCTGTCCGGTGCGCAGATCGATCACCGTGTCGCGGCGATAGCCCAGCACCCCCGGGACCGGCGGCATGCGGGTAAACATCAGCGCGTAGTAATTGTTGAGCTTGCCGTGGGCATGGAACTCCGCCTGGACGGCTGGCAGCGCCTTGAGACTGTCCGGCACGCCATAGGCCAGCTTCGGGCGGCCAGCGCCCGGCGCTTCGACCGGCTCACCCTTCTTGGCGGCCTTTTCCTCCGCCCGGCGCCAGGCATCGGCGCTGGCGACGTCCCAGTCCTTCACCGAATCCGCCGCCGCGATCAGGAAGTTGCCAAGGTCGGTAATCACGCCCGGCTTCACCTCGAAGCGGACGGTCCCCATGCAGTAACACAGCCCGCCTGCCACCATACCCGGCTGCATCAGCAGCGGGCCATAGTAGATGTAGGTCCCCGGCTTGACTGACGTCAGGTAGTTGAACCGGTTCGCCGGCTCATCCTTGTTGTAGATGAACATCGGCCCGAACGAGACCGTGTCGCGCAGCTCGATCGGTTCGATCGAAAAGTTCTCAGGCGTGGGCTCGACCGGCTTGGCGGGCGGCTCCTTGCCGGTCTGCTCGGCAATCTTGACATTGTTCTGCCAGTTCCTGAGCTGGCCCGGATACTTCTTCTGCGCCTTGGCAAAGGCCTCGTCCCAGTCCTTCTGGTATTCGACCCGGGTGGAATCGTCCGGCACGCGCAGGAACATGCCGAAGGTCCGGTAATTGGCCTGGACGAAGATATAGCCCGATGCCGGATCAAGCTTCTGCTTGCCGCTGGCGATGTTCTTTTCCTCGACCGCTTCGGCCAGGGCCAGCGCGGGTGCAACCAGCGCACTGGCAGCGACGATCAGTTTCAGCGCGCGCATCACAGCCCCAGCTCCTTCGTGGTCGGCTTCGGCCCGGAGGCGACCAGCGCCTGCAGCTCGAGCGCGTCGTCGCGCTCACCTTCCTTCTTGCGGCCGTGGCCTTCCTCGAAGTTGAAGTCCTTCCACAGCTCGCCGGTCAGGCCGTAGCGCTGGTATTCCTTGAACCCCATGCAATTGCGCAGGTTGATCCGGCGCTGCTGGCGGCGTGCGGCTGAGCCAAAAATAGCATCAGCTATCAGGCTGCCAACGGCTGAGCCGATCCCGGCGGCAAGGACGCCATAATTTGCCATGGCCCCGGCCATCGCCGCGCTGCCATCGAGGTAAATGCTCGACCCGCTGGCCAGAGCATCGCACTCGCGAATGTCGGCATAGGCTTCGGCGAAGCCGGTGCCTTCGCGGTGGAAGTAGAAGTACTTGTCGAAATCGGCCTCGTCCTGCGGCGTCGGCGTGAAATCGAGCTTAGGCCGGGTCAGCGTGGCGGGATCGGGCAGCTCGTAAGGCACCAGCTGCGGAGCCGCCTGCTGCTGCGCGACTGCCGGCATCGAGGCACACGCCACAGCAACTGCCGTGACCAACTGAAGACTTCGCATTTCTGGCCCTCCCCCTGGCCCATCTGGATTAAGGGTTTCTGGGACAGTGCCGGTTAGTTGGCAAGCGTCTTGCGTAGCAACTCGTTGACAACCTGCGGGTTCGCCTTGCCCTGCATCGCCTTCATCGACTGGCCGACGAAGAACCCGAACAGCGCTTCCTTGCCGCCCTTGTATTCGGCCACCTTGTCGGCGTTGTCGGCCAGGATTTTGGCAATGGCGGCTTCGATCGCGCCGGTGTCGCTGGTCTGCTTGTTGGCATCGATTTCGGCGGCCAGGTCGACATCGCCGGTGAGGTAAGCCGCGAAGATTTCCTTGGCCTTGCCGCCGGAGATCGTGCCCTCGCTGGCCGCAATGATCAGCGCGGTGTTGGCTTCAACCGTGTTCTTCGGATGGGTGGCACCTTCAGGGATTGCCTTCAGCACCCCGGCGCGCTCCGACAGCAGCCAGTTGGCCACCCGCTTGGCAAGATCGCGCTCGCCCTTGCCGCTGGCCTTGACCACTGCGTCCAGCATTTCCTCAAACTGCTGATAGGTTTCCACCTCGAGCGTCAGCTGCGCCGCGTCATAGGCCGAGAGGCCCAGCGCAGTTTCATAGCGGTGGCGCTTGGCATCGGGCAGTTCCGGCAGGCTGGCCCGGCATTCCTCGAGGAAGGCATCGTCGAGTTCCAGCGGCAGCAGGTCCGGATCGGGGAAATAGCGATAGTCGTGCGCATCTTCCTTGCTGCGCATCGAGCGGGTTTCGTTCTTGTCCGGATCGTAGAGCCGGGTTTCCTGCACGACCGTGCCGCCGTCCTCGATCACGCCGACCTGGCGGCGGGCTTCCTGCTCCACCACGGCCATGACGAAGCGGACCGAGTTGACGTTCTTGGTCTCAGTCCGGGTGCCGAACGGCTCGCCCGGGCGGCGGACCGAAACGTTGACGTCGGCGCGCATCGAGCCCTGGTCCATGTTGCCATCGCAGGAGCCGACATAGCGCAGGATCTGGCGCAGCTTGGCGACATAGGCCCCGGCCTCCTGCGGCGAGCGCATGTCCGGACGGCTGACGATTTCCATCAGCGCCACGCCCGAACGGTTGAGGTCGACATAGGACATGGTCGGGTGCTGATCGTGCATCAGCTTGCCGGCGTCCTGCTCGACATGGATCCGCTCGATCCCGATGGTCTTGGTCGAACCTTCCGGATCCTTCTCGTCCAGGATCACCTCGATCGCGCCCTCACCCACGATCGGTGGTAGAGCTGGCTGATCTGGTAACCCTGCGGCAGGTCGGCATAGAAGTAGTTCTTGCGATCGAACCGCGACCACTTGTTGATCTGCGCGTTGATCGCAATGCCGGTGCGCACGGCCTGGCGGATGCATTCGCGGTTCGGCACCGGCAGCATGCCGGGCATGGCCGCGTCGACCAGGCTGACCTGGCTGTTGGGCTCGGCCCCGAAAGCCGTGGCGGCGCCTGAGAACAGCTTCGACTGGGTCATGATCTGGGCATGGACTTCCAGCCCGATCACGACTTCCCATTCGCCCGTGGCGCCCTGAATGCGATAAGTGCTCATGACCGTGCCGATAGGGCCCATTTGCCCTCAAGAAAAGGGGTTACCGCATCCCGGCGCGGCGGCGGCTCCATTGCCGGGCCGGAGCCTCGACCAGCCGGTACATCACCCAGGCGGTGATTAGCGCGGCGGCGATCGCGGCCAGGCCGACCAGGTCCGCCGCCAGGCCGGCTTCCGCGCTCAGGCCGGGCCGGTTGGCGGCGAGCATGGGCACGAACAGGCCCGTTTGCCCCAGCAGGCCGGCCAGCCAGGCCAGGCCGCTCAGGAACAGGCTCTGGACCAGCCCATGCACCATGTAGAGCGAGTAGGAGACGGTCCCGGCGAACAGCAGCGGGCGGGAGAGTAGCGCGCGCGAGACGGCGCCGCGCTCGGCCGCAAAGGTCAGGACGGCAGCAGCGAACAGCAGGTCATAGGCCAGCACTGGCAGAAGCTGCGCTGGCAAGGCAATTGCGCCGATCACTGCGGACGCCATGACCACTTCGCCCAGGGTCGCTGTGGCGGATGGCAGATCCCCCAACCGCGCACCGATCCGCTGCCACAGCACGAAGGTCGCCACCCCCAGACCAAAGCCGGCCAGCCCGCGCAGATGGGCGGCGAACAAGCCCGGGTCACTCGGCGAGGCCAGGGCCAGCCCGGCCAGCACGGCCGCGACCAGGCTCACCTGCCACCACCACCGCCCCGCCAGTCGCCAGCCAAAGGCGATCAGCAGGTAGAGCAGCACCTCGATGGCAATCGACCAGCTCTGCACCACCCAGGTGTAGAGCGCCGAGGGGACGAAGGCCTGGAGCAGGAGAGCCTGGACCAGCAGGTCGCCCAACTGGCGTTCAGCCGCAAAGGCGGCACGGCCGGTCAGCGATGGATTCCCGCTGACCAGCACCACCAGCTCGATCGCCAGGTACGCCAGCAGCATGACCGCATGGACCGGCCAGACCCGCCCCAACCGGACAAACAGGAACCGACCGGGCGGATAACCACCCCGCAACCGCTCGCCATAGGCCGCCGCGAGGACGAAGCCCGACAGCACGAAGAAGAAGTCAACGAACAGTCCGCCGCGCTGGAAGAAGGCCGAGCCCAGGATCGGCCCCTGCCCGTGCAAGTGATGCGCCGCCACGATCAGCGCGGCGACCCCGCGCAAGGCATCAAGCGCAGCAAAGCGCGGCACCCCGGTGGACACGCCATCGGGCGGCGCGGTTACCGCCACGTGGCCGGCTTGGCCTGCGGGGCAACTGGGGGACGGAGTTCTGTCCCGTTGCCGCCGGCTCATTTGCGTCTAGCGCCTTGAGTGCGATTGTTGCTCATGGATCGTGACGGAAGTACCCGGTGAACCGTGTAAAGATCGAATTCACCCGGGCAACAGGAGCGACCGTCTCTAACGAATCCGGATCGCGGCTTGCCGACTGGTGAATGCGATAAAATCGTAGGAATCCCGATCCAGAACTTCCACGAGCGCCCGATACTCGTGGTGCTGCCAGTTCGGGTAGCCGATCAGTTCATCGAAAGCGACGATACTGCCGCTGACCAGCCGCGGCTTCAGCGCCTCGAGCAGAAATCGGGCGGGAGTGTATGTGTCGGTGTCGATATGGAGCAAAGCCAGTGGCTGGTCGGCGTGTTCCGCCAGGAACGGCGGCACTGTGTCCTGGACCCAGCCTTTGTAGAGCTTGACGCTTGGCCGGACCGGCGGAAGCTGCCCCTTCCGGTCAAAGAATCCCGCTGGCAGATTCTCGCCTACCCAATCTTCCTCGAGGCCTTCAAACGAGTCAAAGCCATGGATGTCACGACCATCACTCCGTCTTGAAAGCTGGTCGGCGATGAAGTTGATCGAGGCCCCTTCGAAAACGCCGCATTCCATCACCAGACCTGCCGCCGGCAGCACCTTGGTCAGATGACGCCAGTAATCCATCCGGTTGTCGAACAGTACGGCCGCATCCATATTCGCGAGGATGAAATCGGCCGAGGCTTCGGACGCCTTCTCGTAGACGATTTCGAGCGGCCGATGCCGCCGGTGATCGATGTAAAAGCGACGATAGCCGTAGTTCAGCGCGCGCGTTACAAACTTGTTTATTCTGTTCTTCACGATGCTGCCCAATCTTACCAGCAAGACGCTGCGTCTACTGAAATGTTGATGTAGAGAAAGTCCCGAGCCTTGCCCGGGGTCAGCACCGGCTTAACACCGTGATAGCTGTTGTTCGAACAGGGAAAAAACACGCCCAGATTTGCCGCAGGCTGGATCTCCGCCACCGTCTCGACCTCGTTGGGCTTTGGGTGGCGAGGATGGCTCGACGGGTCGGTGTGCCGCAAGCTGCGGTGGATGGTTAGCTCGCCGCCTTCGATCCCCTCTGCCGCCATATCCGTAAAATAGATGATCAGCGAGCAGAGCCGATTGGCGCGATCGCAATGCGGCGGCTTGAGATAGCCTTTGGTTGAACGCTCAATATCGAGCCGCGTGAACAACCGTGCTGGTCCGGGCTTGCCAATGCGCAGCCGCGCCAGCAGCAGCCGGACCCGCTCTCCCCAAGACAACTGCGCGGTCAAAACGTCGCGCGGTTCCACGAGTTGCTGATCATAGCGGTTGGGTGAGATCACCGCCTTGAGACCAAGTGCTTCTAGATCGGGACCGAAAACTTCGAGGAACTGGCTGACAAATTCCGGGGAATTGATGAATCGGTCCAGTTCTGCCCAGGCTTCCGACTTGGCGATGAGCTGGTCATAAGCGCTGTCACCCCGGTAGATATCAAACCCAGTACCCGCACCGGTCCGGCTGCCGACGGCCCCAGTCTCGCTCTGTTGATCGTCGAAGTAAGACTGATCCGGAAAGTCTCGCTTGAGCCGGGCAAAGAGATCTGCAGGCAAGATGCCCGACTTGGCGACGTGCGGGAAAGGCTTTGCGACCACGTCGCTTCGATCAATACAAAGCAAGTTCCAAACCCCTCGGCACAAGACAACTGCGATCAACAATAGAATCACGTGGGTCTGGAGCTTGGTGACACAACCATTCCGCCAAGCCCAGCGCGTTTACCAATTGTCTTGGAGCGCCTTGCCGAAGGGATTGCCTGTCCGCGGCCAGGACGCCGGACAGCCATCATAAGCGACGTCAACGAGCCGGAGCCCGCATCGCCCCGCAGTAGACCCGGTGGAAGCTCCACCGGGCGGCGCGGTTACCACCACTTCTCCGGCTTGGCGGAGAACCCGGCGCGCTGTTCAATCGCGAGGCCCGCGTTGAGCACGCCCTGCTCGTCGAACGGCTTGCCGACGATCTGCAGGCCGAGCGGTAGGCCTTCGCGGTTGAGCCCGGCGGGGACCGACATGGCCGGCAGGCCCGCCAGGCTGGCCGGCACGGCGAAGACATCGTTGAGGTACATGGCCAGCGGATCGTCGCTCTTTTCGCCCAGGCCAAAGGCGGCGGTCGGCGCGGTCGGGGCGAGGATCACGTCGCACAGGGTGAAGGCGTTCTTGAAGTCCTGCGCGATCAGGGTGCGGACCTTCTGGGCCTGGGTGTAATAGGCGTCATAGAAGCCGGCCGAGAGCACGTAGGTGCCGATCAGGATGCGGCGCTTGACCTCTGCCCCGAACCCGGCGGCGCGAGTGGCAGCGTACATGTCCTGCAGGCCGGCACCATCGGGCAGATCGCGCAGGCCGTACCGCACGCCATCATAGGCGGGCGAGGTTGGACGAGGCTTCGGGCCGGCGCGATGATG
>JACDQK010000227.1 GCA_015657645.1 Novosphingobium sp. | reverse complement strand
GGCAACCGCTGCGCCTGACGATCAACGCCCCGCTGCAGGACTATGCCGCGCGGCGGCTCGGCGTTGAATCCGGCGCGGTCGTCGTGATCGATTGTCATACTGGCGACATCCTCACCATGGCCTCGATGCCCAGCTACGATCCCAACAGCTTTTCCGACGGGATCGGCCGGATCGAATGGAAAATGCTGTCCGAGGACGATCACGTGCCCTTGCGCAACAAGGTGCTGCGCGGGCTCTATCCACCGGGCTCGACCGTCAAGCCCGGCGTCGCGATGTCGTTCCTCGAAGCCGGGCTCGATCCTGAAGCCAGTGTCGTCTGCGGCGGCGGCCTGCGGGTGGGCAACCGGGTGTTCGGTTGCTGGAACCGCCGCGGCCACGGCACGGTCAACATGGCCAAGGCGATTTACCAGAGCTGCGACGTCTACTTCTATCACTTCGCGCAGAAGATCGGGATGGACCCGATTGCGGGAATGATGCGCCGGCTTGGCCTTGGGCAGAAGTTCGACCTGCCGGTTATGGGCCAGTCCTATGGCACGGTCCCCGACCCGGCCTGGAAACAGCGCAAATATGGCAAGCCCTGGGCCGTGTTCGATACGGTCAATGCCACGATCGGCCAGGGCTATATGCTCTCCAACCCACTTCAGCAGGCGGTTATGGCGGCGCGCATCGCCAGCGGCCGGTTGCTGCAGCCGCGCCTGCTGCTGGATGGCAAGGCGCCGGATGCCCCCAGCATGGGCTTCAGTCAGGAACACCTCGACTACGTCCACAAGGCGATGAGCGACGTGGTCAATGGCCCGGGCACTGCTGGCCGGGCCCGCCTGCCGATCCCGGATGTCCTGCTGGCCGGCAAGACCGGCACGGCGCAGGTCGTCGGCCTCAATTTCTCTGATGGCAAATCAGGTCCGTGGAAGTACCGCGACCATGGGCATTTCATTGCCTATGCCCCATTCGATAAGCCCCGCTATGCCTGCGCGGTGGTCGTGGAGCATGGCGGCGGCTCGGCAGCGGCATATCCCATTGCCCGCGATGTGATGACCTTCCTTTACGATCCGGCCAAGGCGATGGAAGTCTTGCTGGGCATGGAGAAAGGCTGGGGAGGAACGCCGATCGAGCGCCTCAACGCGCGCTATCGCTCATACGAAAGCCGTTATGGGACCAGCGCACCGAAGCCGGCCGAGGATAATCCGGTGGCCAATGCCGATGCCCGCGCCGAGGCAGCGAGTACGCGGCCGCAGCCCGAGCAGACCGAAGCAGCGGTTCCTCGCTTAGAGGATTCCGCCATTCCGGCGCCTGCACCTGCACCGGCAAGTCCGGCGGCCACTACAACGTCCGGGACAACGCCATGAGGGCCGGCGTGATCCCGGCCGCCATCGCACGGCAACCCTGGGGCATCATTCTACCACTGACCGTGCTGACGGCCTTCGGGGCGGCCGTGCTCTATTCCGCGGCTGGCGGCAGCCTGGAACCCTGGGCCTTGCAGCACCTGATCCGGTTCGCGGTATTCCTGGCCATGGCCATGGTGATCGCACGCCTGCCCAAGGGGCTGTTCACCTGGGCCGCCTATCCAGCCTATGGTGTGCTGGTGGTACTGCTGGCGTTAGTCGATCTGATCGGCGCAGTCGGGGGCGGCAGCAGCGCTGGCTCAACCTGGGCTTCATGCAGTTGCAGCCGTCTGAACTGATGAAGCCGGCCATCGTCCTGGCCTATGCCCGGTTCTATGACACCCTCCCGCCAGCCATGACCCAGAACTGGCGCGCGCTGATGCCTGCCTTGGGACTGCTAGCTGTTCCGGCCCTGCTGGTCATGCTCCAGCCCGATCTCGGCACCGGGCTCGCCATTTCCTTTGGCGCGGTGGCAGTGATGTTCCTGGCCGGTCTGCCGCTCAAATGGTTCTTGAGCGCGGGCGCCGCTGCGATCGTTGCCGCGCCGATCGCCTTCTTTACCCTGCTGCACGATTACCAGCGCAAGCGTGTGCTGGTGTTCATGGACCCAGAGGGTGATCCGCTCGGCTCCGGCTATCACATCGCCCAGTCCAAGATCGCGATCGGTTCGGGCGGGCTGTTCGGCAAGGGCTTCGGCAATGGCTCGCAAAGCCATCTCGAATACCTGCCAGAGGCCCATACCGACTTTGTCTTTGCCACCATGGGTGAAGAGTGGGGCCTGCTCGGCGCACTGTTCGTGCTGTTCGTGTTCATGCTGATTCTGCGCTGGGGCTGGCGCGTGGCGCAGAACGCGCCGGACCGCTTCTCCCGCCTGCTCGCCGCCGGCATGACCTGCACCGTGTTTTTCTACGTCGCGATCAACCTGCTGATGGTGGTCGGCCTGGCGCCGGTGGTGGGCATCCCCCTGCCCTTCATGAGCCATGGCGGCTCTTCGATGATGACTAACATGATCTGCCTGGGCACGATCATGGCCGTGGACCGCTGGAGCCGGCGCAGCAGCAGCATCGCCGGTTAGAAAAACCGGGCCTCCCCCCTTT
>JACDQK010000226.1 GCA_015657645.1 Novosphingobium sp. | reverse complement strand
AATCCGGCTTTTGAAACCGCATTCGATTGCAGCGAAATCATCCTGGCGCAGACAAGACGGGGCTGCGCCCGCCGCCCCGGCAAAGGTGCTGCGGGCGGCGGGCGCTATCTGCCTTGATTGAGCTGTCAGGCCAAGGCCTGCAAGACCGTGCGTACCGCTGCCCTTAAGCCGGTCGGCGCGCATACCAGCCGAAGCTGGCGATCACGGCGTAGCAGGCAGCCGGCAAAATGAAGGCCAGTGCCAGACTGCCGGTGGCATCGGCGATCATGCCGGTCAGCAGCGGGATCACCGCCCCGCCGAAGATCGCGACGTTGATGATGCCCGAGCCATCGGCGGCGCGTGGCCCCAGTTTCTCGCAGGCCAGCGTGAAGATCGTCGGGAACATGATCGCGTTCATCAGGCCGACCGCGAGCAGACTATAACCCGAAACCGCGCCGGTCGTCTGCGTTGAGAACGCGATCAGCGCGATGGCGCCAACGGCAACGGCGGCCAGCACCATGCCCGGACTGATCACGCGCAGCACCGCCGAACCGATGAACCGCCCGACCATCGCCCCGCCCCAGTAATAGGCGATCAGCTTGCCGGCGGTCTGTTCTTCCAGGCCCATGACATGGCTCTGCATCAGGTAATTGACGATCAGTGAGCCGATCGCGACTTCAGCCCCGACGTAGAGGAAGATACACAGCGCGCCGAAGCCGAAGCGCTTGCGCTTCAGCAAGTCGAGGCCAGCCAGGCCCGAACTCGCCTCATGCTTCTCACCCTTCAGCGCATTGCGGAACAGCCAGACCACGCCGGCCACCACGGCAAGGGCGGCGGCAATCCCGAGATAGCCGTGAACGATCGCCTGACTTTCGGCGGTGCGATAGGCATCAAGCTCCACACCCGAAAGCTGGTCCGCCGTTACCGTCGCCAGGCTACCCAGGATCAGGATCGAGCCAAAGTAGGGGAATACGGTGGTCCCGGCCGAATTGAACGCCTGGGCAAAGGTCAGGCGGCTGTGCACCGTTTCGGGTTTGCCGAGCAGCGAGATCAGCGGATTGGCGACCACCTGGACGATCACCACCCCGCTGGCGAGCACAAACAGCGCGAGCAGGAACAGCGCATAGGTCGCGGTCTGGCTGGCCGGGATGAACATCAGGCAGCCGGCCATCATCGTCACCAGCCCGGCCACGGCGCCGCGCATATAGCCGATCTTCTTGACCAGCCGCGCACCGGGAATGCCGATCACGGCATAGGCGGTGAAGAAGCAGAACTGCACCAGCATGGCCTGGGTGTAGTTGAGCGTGAACAGCTCCTTCAGCTTGGGAATGATCACATCATTGAGCGAGGTGATCCCGCCAAAGATGAAGAACAGCCCCATCACGAACAGCTGCAGCTGCGGTGCGTCGATGTGTTCGGCCTGGCCCTGTGCGCCGGCACCGTCGGTGGCAATCGCCATCACATTCCTCCCCAAGAGTGTTTGGCCCCATGCTAGCAGCCCAATCAGGCTTGGCGAGGCTGTGTATTCGTATTCATGATAACGTTCACAAAAGGCAAGAGCAAGTTTGGGGAGTTGGTGGACTCGAAACGCGAACATCAGCCCTTGGCCGATGCAGGACTAACTTAGGTCCAGATCGGCGCTATTTTT
>JACDQK010000225.1 GCA_015657645.1 Novosphingobium sp. | reverse complement strand
GGCCGATCAGCCCAGTCAGCAAGTACCGGTCGGCAAAGTTGAAGATATAGATCACCAGCAGGGTGGCGAGCACCACCCAGGGGTTCGACAGGCGCTGGCCAGGTGCCTCAGTCACGCTTGATCAGCCCGCCGTTGACATGCCAGACCTGTCCGTTGACCCAGGCCCCGTCGTCCGAAGCAAGGAAGGCGACAGCGGCGGCAATGTCATCCGGGTGGCCCAGCCGGGTGTGCGGCACGGTCTTGAGCGTCGCTGCAACGTAATCATCGCTAAGGTGCTGTTTGACCGCTTCGGTCAGGACCACGCCGGGGCAGATCCCGTTGGAGCGGATGCCCTTCTTGCCGTACTTGGCGGCAACGTGCCGGACCAGCGCGTGGATCGCGTTCTTGGTCATTGGATAGGCTACCTGGAATGGATTGCCACCAATCGCGGCGCCCGATGAAGTGTAGATCATTGCCCCGCCGCCTCGCTCCAGCATCACCGGCAGCGCGGCTTGGGTCGCGAACATGTGGCTCTTGGTATTGATCGCGAAAGAGCGGTCGAGCACTTCCTCGGTGCAATTGAGCGCGTCGATATCGCCTTCGGTCCCACCGGCAAGGTTAGAATGATAGAAATCCAGCCCGCCGAATTCATCGAGTGCGGCTTTGACAATCGCGGCTTGCGAAGCGGCCTTGGTCCCGTCCAAATAGACGCCGATCGCCCGGCCGCCAGCGGCGCAGATCGCCTCGGCAGTTTCCTTGGCCCAATCCTCGGTGATGTCGCCGATCACGACAGCCGCACCCTCTTCGGCCAAGCGCTGCGCTGTCGCGGCGCCGATCCCACGGCCTCCGCCTGCAACCACTCCCACCTTGCCATTCAAACCGCGCATCGCGCACTCCCAGACATTTTGCGTTATTGAGACGGCTATTTTATACGCAAATAACTGTCAAACACCAATTGAAACTTGTCTTTTGCGGAATTCAATGCTTGGCTTTGAAGAAAGCAGTTGGAGCCGCCATATGTTCTTCATCGCCCTGGCCGCTGCCGCAAGCGCGATCACGCTCCCGCCGCCCAACCCCTATCTTTCACAGGGAGCACCGGCGGTCACTCACAACGATCCTGGTGCCTCTGATGCGATGCCGGTCGAAGGTCCACGCGAACACGGGCCAGTGAGCCCCGAGCGGATTCAGCGCATCGCTACTGGTTTGCTGACGATCAACTATGCCGGTCTGCTGCGCTATCCCGGCGGAGTGCAGGCAACCTGGAACACTAACAACAACCGCGTCACCAAGATCCGGTTCGACAATGGTCGCTGGGATGAGCTCGCAAGTCTGCCGATCGAGGGGATGAACCTGCTATCCGCTGCCCAGGTCGATGCGCACCTGGCAGCCTTCGATAAGGCTGAGAGTGAAGCTGAGCTGCGCAGTTACCTGGCTCGCGCTTTGCCATTTTACGCTGAAACACAGGCGCGCGAGGCCGGCATCTATTCGATGACCGACGAGCGCGGGCAGTTCTATGTCCTCACCCGCAGCGCGATCCTGGTCTATGGTCAAGCCGACGAACGCGACCCCCGGTCGGCTGTGATCCCGCTGCGCAAGTGGACAATTCCTCCCTCGCTAAAGCGCGATGAAGCGGCTCGTGCCTTGCTGCTCGCGCGGCTGGACCGGGCCGGGCAGGGCGGCGATGCCGAATTACGGCGCGGGATCGGCCTGCTGCGCGACATGCCGCTCGGCATTAACATGACCTACGATGGCCACGTCGTCTTTTCGATGATCGGGGGTAGCGTGGTGGTGATCGACCGGGAGTTCCGGAATGCCCCCCAGGTCATCACCGTGCCAGGTGAATTGTTCACCAATTCGCTGTCGGTAGATCCGGACGGGGGCATCTATGCCGTGGGTGACCGGCAGATGCACAAGTTCGTCTGGCGCCAAGGGCGGCTATCCGGTCAGGAGCGTGACGGGGCCTGGTCCGTTGCCTATGACCTGACCGAGAGACCGCTGCCAAGTGTGCGCGGTGGCGGGACCGGATCAGGCACCACCGCCACACTCATGGGCTTTGGCCCGGGTGAGGACCGGCTGGTGGTGATTGCCGATGGCCAGCAGCGCATGAATATCGTGGCCTTCTGGCGCGATGCGATTCCCCGCGATGCGCGGCGCCAGCCTGGCACACGCTCGCGCCGGATCGCCGGGCAGATGGCTGTGACGATGGGCGGGGTCGCCGATCCCTATATCCAGACCGAAGCATCGATCGGGGTGGCTGGCTCCTATGCCTTTGTGCTCAACGGCATGGCGCCTCAGAATATCAAGCCGGATCTTGACAATCTGCTGGTCCAGGGACCGTTTCGTACGCCCCGCGCGGGTAGAGATGTTCCGTTGGGATCATGCCCGCAACCGCTGGCGGAGCCTCTGGGCGCGGGCAGATGTCAGTACGCCGGCAGCGATCATCCCGGTGCTTAGCACGGTAAGTCGGCAGGCCTATGTCATGGCCTGGGATAGTGATGGCTGGAACGTGACTGGCCTCGACTTCGATAGCGGCAAGACCGAGACCCGCATGGTGCTGGGCCGCAGCCAGCAGTTCAATGGTGCCTGGGGCGTGCTGCAGCTGCTACCAGATGGCGACGTGTTCATACCTGGCATTGCCGGGCCGGTTCCCGTGTCGCGCAAGCGCAACTAGACCCTAGAAGAAGTGGGCCAGCAGGAACGGCAGGCCGACGACGAATAGCCAGCCAAGCCGGCCCCAGGACGCCAATCGCGAATCCTGATGGTTCCACAGCCCCAGCGCGCCAGCCGCACCGACCGCGCCGGCTCCGTCGATCCAGATCCCGGCAAGACCGAGCAGCCCCAGCACGCCGAGCAGGCGGATGCCTTTGCCAGGACGAGCCGGATCGCAGGGATTACGCAGGCCGGCCAGTCCGGCAAGCCCGATGAGGCCCAGCAATCCTGCAATCCCGGCGACGCTTTGCATGGTTATGAACGCGGTCTGCGGTCGAACCAGGGGGAAGCCTGCTCGAGCTGTCCGGCCAGGCGATAGAGCAGCGCTTCCTCGCCATAGCGTCCGGTAAACATCACCCCGACCGGCAGTCCGTCCTGCGATTGGCTCAGCGGCACCGACATGCTCGGCTGTCCGGTAAAATTGGCAAGCTGCGTGAAGGGCGAGAACCGCGCTGTCCGCCTGCCCCATTCCTCGAACGCTACGCCGGGCGAAAGGCCGATCTGGCCAATTGGCAAGGGCGGGCTGGCCAATGTCGGTGAAAGGATCACGTCGTAACGAGCCATGAACTGGGCAACGGCCACTGCGACGCCTTGCAAGGTATTGTTGGCTCGCGCGAAATCCATGCCGGTCGTGGTCCGGCCATAGCCTATAAATGCAAGCGTGATGGGTTCCAGCAAGTCCGGCCCGAGTTCGCGCCCCAGACTTTTCGCTCGATCAAGCACATCTGCGGCAACCGAAGAGGCAATCAACACGAAGCTGGCCTGGCCCATGGCTGCGGCATCCAGCTTCGGAGCGGCCTCCTCGACATGATGGCCAAGGCTTTCGCAAAGCTTCGCCGCTGCTTCGACCGCTGCGAGGCAATCGGGATCGACCGGGCTGCCTGACAGGGGGCGCGGCATATAGGCAATCCGCAGCTTGCCAGGGTGCTTGCCAACCTGTGAGAGAAAGCTTCCATCAGCGGAAGGTGCGCCATAGCGCGAGCCCGGCTCAAGCCCATGCGTGGCGTCCATCAGCGCGGCTGAATCCCGGACTGAGCGGGTGATTGCATGAGGCGTGGACAGGCCGCCCCAACCTTCGGTGCGAAACGGCCCCATCGGCATGCGCCCGCGGCTGGGTTTAAGGCCGAACAGTCCACAGCACGATGCCGGGATGCGAATCGAACCGCCCCCGTCGGTCGCATGAGCCGCCGGGATTACCCCGGCAGCTACGGCCGCAGCTGCCCCGCCAGACGATCCGCCGGCGATCCGCTCAGGGTTCCAGGGGTTGCGGGTCGCACCCGACAGTGCGCTCTCGGTCGTGCCGGTGAGGCCGAACTCCGGCGTGGTCGTCTTGCCGAAGACCACCAGCCCGGCGCGACGATAGCGTCCGACAAGTTCGGTGGTGAACAGGCCGCGCTCGCCCTTGTTGAGCCGGCTGCCGCCCTCGGTCGGCAGTCCCTCAATATAGGCGGCCAGGTCCTTGAGCAGCCAGGGAACGCCGGTGAATGGGCCCTTCGGCAGGCCTTTCGCAATCTCGGCCCGGGCGAAGTCGTAATGCTTCTGGGCCATGAAATTGAAGCGCGGGTTCGTCGCTTCGGTCCGGGCAATCGCCGCATCGAGCAATTCGCTCGGCGAGACCTGCCGCTTGCGGACCAGTTGGGCCAGCCCGAGCGCGTCGTGGCTGGAGAGGAGGCCTTCGGTCCCGCTGGCGGTCATTGTTTTTGCTCCTGCTGCGGTAGCGACGGCGATTGCCGCAGCGCCGCCAGCCACTACTTCGCGCCGTGTCGCCATCTCAGCGAGCCTGCCGCTGCGAAGACGGAACCCCGTCGTTCGCAGCGTAGAAGCGCGCGTAGAACTTGCGGAAATGCGGGATCGGGCCGTCACCATCGCAGATGATCGGGTTCGGTTCGTAGCGCATCCGGTCCCAGACGACCTTGTCCTGATCGAGCTGCTTGTTGACGTCCTTGATGATCGCACGGGCCAGACCGGCCATCGGCCCTTCGGCCTGTTCCCTGGTCTGCGTGTAGCAGTAGATCACCTGAAGCTCGTCGAGCTCAATCGGGATGATGCAGGCCACCAGCAGCGTCTCGCAGATCCCGGTAAAGCGCACCCAGGCCTGGCCAGGCCCCATCGAATTGCTGGTGATCGCGCCATCGACCATGCCCTTGGGCGTGCCCATCTTGGCGCGGACAATCCCCTGACGATCCCATTCACCCCACGAAAGCTCCGAAGTCGGCAGTTCCGCGGTGCCGTGGATATACTTGAAGTGAGCGAAATCGACCCCGTTTTCAGCCATGTTCTGGAGCGAGCCGAAGATCCGCCACTCGACTACGTCATAGGGGGTCCAGGCCGGGTCGCTTGCCTCGGGCAGGTGCACCACTTCGTAAAGCGGAGCCTCGTCTTCCGGGTGATACCAGACCCATAGCCACTGGTTCGCTTCGCGGATGTGCCAGGTGCGGGTGCACTTGCGCTTCACCTGCGGCGGGATCGCCTTGGCATAGGGGATCTCCTTGACCACCCCTTCTTCGCCATCATAGCGCCAGGCGTGGAACGGGCATTCCAGCAGGTTGCCGGCCACCTTGCCGCCGTGGCCCAGATGGGCGCCGAGGTGCTTGCAGTAAGCATCGATCATCCGGACCTGACCGTCCTCGCCGCGCCAGACCGCCAGGTCGCGCGCGAAATAACGCGCCGGCTTGACCTCGCCCACGGCCAGGTCCTGCGCCAGCATGAAGGGGTACCAGCCGAACGGGAAACCGATGTCGAGGTTGCGCTGCTCCGCGCTGGGGCGGTTGGCGATCGGCGCGACGCGCCAGGCTTCACGCTCTTCCTTGGTCATCTTCTCCAGCACCTGCCACACGGCCACGGGGGCGGTGCGGGCGTCGGTCGCGACTTCGGTCATGTCATTCTCCCCGGGGAACCGGTGTTCTTGTCTTGTTGAAGGTTAGAGCTTGAAGACGCGCTCGGCATTCTCGCGCAGGAACTTGGGCCAGACCTCATCCTTGAAGGGGACGCTTTCCATATCCGACATGATCCGCTCCAGGCTGAGGCCCATCGGAAAATAGCCGGCGTAGATGATCTTTTCCGAGCCGCGGGTATTGGCGTAGTCGATGATCGCCTTGGGGTAGTGCTTGGGCGCAAAGGCGCTGGTCGAATAATAGAGGTTCGGCCATTTCAGCATCAGCTTGACCGCCAGATCCTGCCAGGGCTCGGCCCCGTGCCGCATCACGATCTTCAGGTCCGGGAAGAACCAGCAGACCTCGTCCAGATACTCGACCTTCTGGGTCTCCATCGGAATCCGCGGGCCCGGAATGCCGACGTTGAGGCAGATCGGAATGTCCAGCTCCACTGCGCAGGCATAGAGCGGGAACATATACTTGTGGTTGATCGCCACCTGCGGAAGCGTGCCGGCCGGAAACACGCTGATCGCGGAGAGACCGACCTCGGCATGGATCCGCTTGATCCGCCGCACTTCGTCCATCCCCTTGTTGGGATCGCAGGGCAGGTCGAAGAAGAAGCGGTCGCCAAACAGCTCCTTGGCGCGGCGCGAGGTTTCGTTCTCGTTCCAGCCGACCAGCGCCTTGGCAATGCCGTGTTGGTCCATCTGGTCGACCGTCCACTTGACGTAGTCGTCGGCATGGCCGGTCTGGGGCACGTCCTTGAACATGTACTGGGCCGGCATCGAGAACTGCTGCAGCGTCTGCGCGTCCTTGATCAGCGGGCGGAAGGCGGTGAACCAGTCCGACCGGTCCTCCGCCTCGGGAATGCCGAGCATGCAGTCGATGATGCCGATGTCCTTGGGCATGCCCATGTCATTGTTCTCCGGATAATGCTTGCCAGGCGGCGCGCAGCGCCGCCTTGTTGACCTTGCCCACGTCGTTACGGGGCAGGGGCTCTGAAATGATCGCGACCCGGCCGGTGCCTTATAGCGGGCCAGTCGTTCGCCCACCCAATCCTTGACCGCTTGCTCGCCAAGGCCTTCGCCCCGCACGACGGCCACCAGCAGTTCGCCCAGACGCTCGTCTGGAATGCCGAAAGCGGCACATTCGCCAATGCCGGGCATCTCGCCCAACACCCGCTCAACCTCGGCGCAGTAGATATTCTCGCCGCCGGAAATGACCATGTCCTTCACCCGGTCGACGATGAAGATATAGCCTTCGTCGTCAACGTAACCGACATCGCCGGTGCGTAGCCAGCCGTCGTCGGTAAAGGCGGCGGCGGTCTCTTCCGGACGGTTCCAGTAGCCGGCCATGACCATCGCGCCCTTAAGCTGGATCTCGCCGCTTTGTCCGGTGGGCATTACCGTGCCGTCCGGTGCAACGATCCTTACCTGGGCCATCGAGAGCACTCGCCCGGCCGAGGCGCGGTTGCGGATGAAGTCCTCACCCACGGCCTGGGCCAGCGAGCCCGAGGCTTCGGTCATGCCATAACCGGTGCCCATGACCGCCTGCGGGCAGACGGCGCGGATCTCATCGAGCAGGTTGACCGGCAGGGCCTGCCCGCCCGAGGCAATGTTGCGCAGCGATGAGAGGTCGGCATCGCCCAGCTTTGCCCGGTGGAGCATATCCCACAGCATGGTCGGGACAGCCGAGAACATGGTGATCTTCTCAGCCTCGATCAGCCGCACTGCCTCTTGCGCGTCCCAGCGGCGCATGATCACGACTTTCGACCCTGCGAACAACGGCGAAAGGAACGCCGCGCCCAGGCCCGAGATGTGGAAGAGCGGATAGACCAGCAAGACCGACTGCTGCGGTAGACTGGCCATCAGCGTCTCTGCTGGAATGCCGTGGGCCTTGGCCATGTTGTGGAGCACCATTACTCCCGAAAGCTGCATCAGCATCAGCCCGGTGATCAGGCTCCGGTGCGTCAGAACGGCGCCCTTGACCCGCCCGGTCGTGCCCGAGGTAAACAGGATCGCCGCCGGGTCCAGCGGCTTGGCCAGGCCGGGATCGGGCAGGGCTTCGGCCGCGCGCCGCTCGATCTCTTGCCCGTCAAAGGGCTTGGTCAGGTCCAGCATCCGGCCGGCATAGCCGCCTTCGCGGATCAGCGCAGCGCGGCGGCTGTCGGCGAGGACCAGGGCCGGCGTGACGTCCTCGATCATCGCCACCAGTTCGGCCGGGGATCCGCGGCTGTTGAGCAGGGCGGCAATCCCGCCGGCCTTGATCACGGCCATAAAGGCCACGATCCATTCAGCGCGGTTGCGCATGCAGATCGCCACACGATGCCGCGGCGGATGTGCAGCATCGGCGTCAACTGATCTCGCCAGGCGAAGACTTGTTCAAAGGTCAGCCGCCGCTCGGCCCCGTCGGATGAGAAATCGACCAGGAAAGTCTTGTCGCATGCCGCCGGGCATGGTCGATCATCAGTGCCAGATCCGGAGCGGCATTGGCGAATTGCAGCAAGCCGTCGCGTTCGATGATTTCGAACGGTGTGCCTGGCGCGGTGACTGCGGAAAAGACGGGATCGACCTGACTCATTGTGCTGCTGCCGCCATTTCCTTGGCCCAGCGGTAGTCCTGCTTGCCAGCGGGCGAACGCTTGACCTCATCGACCCAGACCAGGGCCTTGGGCACCTTGTAACCGGCTAGCCGGGGACCAAGGAAGTTCTTTACTTCATCGAAGTCAGGTTCGCTCGAACCCTCGCGGCGCGAGACTACCGCAATGACGCGTTCGCCCCAGCGTTCGTCCGGTTGGCCGGCAACGACTGCATCGAAGATCGCCGGGTGGGCGCGTAGAACCTCTTCGACTTCTTCGGGAAATACCTTCTCGCCGCCGGTGTTGATGCAGGTGGAGCCCCGGCCGAAAATCGTGATCATGCTGTCGGGATCCAGCCGGCCGGCGTCGCCTGAGACGGCCCAGACCTTCCCGTCGATGGTAATGAAGGTTTCGGCCGTCTTCACCGGGTCGTTGTAATAGCCGATCGGAGTGTTGCCGGTCCGCGCCACGAAGCCGGTCTCGCCTACCGTGCCGATCCGGCCATCGACGATGATCTGCTGGTTGGCATTTGCCGGCAGGCGCATCACCCCTTCATCCGACTTCTCGGCCATGCCGGACATGCCCGTCTCCGAAGAGCCAAGCCCGTCGGTGATGCTGGCGCTGGGGACCAGGGCCTTGAGATCGTCCTTGAGGTGCTGCGAAAATACCGCCCCGCCCGAACCGAGGTTGACCACGGCCGAAAGGTTCCAGCGCCCTGGATTGGCGCGCAAGGCATCGCGCAGTGGCGTGGCCATGGCATCGCCGACAAACTGGATCATGTTCGCGCCTTCACGCTCGGCAATGTCGAACACCCGCTCGGGATCAAAGATCCGGCCTTCGTCGAGTACGATCGTCACGCCGTTGAGCAGGGCGCTCCAGGCTGTCCACATTGCCGCCATGTGCATCAGCGGGGCCAGCGGGAACATCTTGAGCGGATAGCCATCGCGCGCGCGGCTTTCGATGTCCTGGGGGACTTGCAGCGGCCCATGGGGATTGAAATAGCCGGCCCCGCCGGCACAAGCGAAAACGAAGGCCCGGTGCGGCCACATCACGCCCTTGGGCATGCCGGTGGTGCCCCCGGTGTAACACAGCAGGTAGTCGTCCTCGCTGCGCACCCACGGTCCGCCCGGCTCGTGCGCCAGCAGTTCGGCATAAGGGACCGAACCGGAAGTATCCGCGCCCGAGCCGTCCTCTACCGCCACGGCGAGCTTCAGCGTTGGCACGGCATCGCGCACTTCACGCATTATCGGCGAGAATTCGGCGTGATGGATGATCGCGACGCTATCTGCATTGGCGAAGAGGTAGCGCAGTTCATCCGCGCGGTAGCGGTAGTTCACATTGTAAGGGACCGCCCCTAGCTTGCAGGCGGCGATGAAGGCTTCGAGGTAGGCTGGCCCATTGTACAAATAGAGCCCCACTGAATGACCGCGCCCGACCCCATGCGCGGCAAGCCCTGCGGCCAGTCGGTTGCAGCGGTCTTCCAATTGGGCAAAGGTCAGCCGCTCGTGCTCCCCGATCAGTGCCAGCCGTTCCGGCACCGTCCGGGCGACGGTTTCGAACAAGTCGGCCAGGTGGAACTGGCTGGCCATGTCAGTAAACGGCGGCCGCGTTCTTGGGGCGCGGGCTGCCCAGCATTTCGCGGTAGGAGGGCTTTTCTCGCCCGCGATCGGTCACGCCAAGGTCCTTCGCGATCTCTGCACCGATCAGGGTCTGACCGGACAGCTCGTCGCGATTGGGGGCCTTGGCGATAGCGTCGATGATGTGGGCGGTGAACTCTGGGTTCTCAGCCGCGTCGATGAAGCCTTCGTACTGTTCCGGATTGGTCTTCTGGGCAATCAGCGAGCGTTCGGTCACCAGCGGTCCCATCCAGATCGAGATGGCGATCACGCCGGTACCGCGCAGGTCGTGTTCCATGTCGTGGGCGAACTTATCCACCCCGGCCTTCTGTGCGCCATAGGCCGGGCCATGCATATAGCACGAGCCGCCAAAGGACGATCCAAAGGCGATCACGCCCGAGCCTTGCTTCACCATCATTCGCGCCGCGTGCCAGCTGGCGACATAGGCCGAACGCAGCCCGACATCGAGGATCTTCACTGCGTCCAGCTCCTTCTCCCAGAAGGGCGCTTTCTCGATCAGTTGGTGGTGAATGTAGGTGGCATTGTTGACCAGCACGTCGAGCCGGCCCTGCTCGCGCTCGATCTGTTCGAACAGCGCGGCAACCTGGGCATCGTCGGCATGGTCGCACATGACTGCGATCCCCTTGCCGCCCGCAGCGGTAACTTCGGCGGCAGTCTCCGCGACAGTGCCGGGAAGCACAGTGCCATCCCAACCCTTCGCGTCGCCGGGAGAGATGGTGCGGCCTGTGACATAGACGGTATAGCCCAGCTCGCCGAAGCCGCGGGCAATCCCACGACCGGCGCCGCGGCTGGCGCCAGTGACGAGTGCTACCTTTGTCGTCATCCCAACCTCTCCCATGATTCGACGCATTGATATGCTCTAACTCGCATATCGCGCCGCTTTGCGGATTTCAAACAGTAAATTTTTACGCAAATAACGCCAGACTTGCCGAAGTGGCTTGGCTTCGCGTGAAAAGCAGGGGTCAGGCGCTGTATTGGCCGGTCGGGATCACATCGATCGTCCCGCGATCGATGAAGCGGTCGCAGCTTTCCATCATGCGATCAAGGTTGGCCTTGAACTTTGCAGGGTCGCCGACCGCGTCGAAAAACACGAAAGGATCGGTCAGCGCCGCCTCGGGGAAGCACTCCTCGACGATCGCGGCATAGGGCGGCGCGCCCTCGGTCAGAGCGCGGACGACCAGGTTCTGGACATATTCGAAATTGGCCTGGGTCTCGATCGCGACCCGCGTATGACTGTCCTGCCAGAGGCTCAGCCATTCGGCGTGAGAAAGGCGATCGGGCAGGGTCAGGAACGCCAGCTGTGCCCAGCCAGCGGTGCGCTGGCCGGGCTTGGCAGGGTGGGCGGTGTTGGCGATGATCGTCGATTCCGCGACAACCCAGCCGTGCCATTGGGCACTGTTGGCCGTCAGCGCCGCATCGATACCTGTCCGCAGCAAGCGGTTGGCCGAAGGCAGCCAGAACTGCACAACCGCGTCGTGCTGCCGCTCGCCGCGCGACTGGCGCAGGTGGGCGCCGGCAGCAGCTGCCGCGTCTTCCAGGTTCAACCTGATCTGGCTGGCCCCGGCTGCGGTCAGGGCGGCGGGCAGGTGCTGCCGCAGGCTAGCATTGAACGCTGATCGATCGGCAGCTTCGGCGGCCCAGAGCAGGCAGATGACCTTTTCCATTTGCCGGTCAGTCGAAGTTGGCTTGCCCGCCGTCAAGCGGGATGGTTGCACCAGTCAAATAGGCCATTTCCGGCGAGCAGAGCGCTGCGACCGCGCGGCCGATATCCTCTTCCAACTTGCCGATCCGGCCAAGCGGAATGGTCCGGAAGAACGCCTCGGCCTCTTCGGGGTTGTTGGCAATCCACCACTTCAGGCCCGGGCTTTCGGCATGGGGCGCGATGGTCAATACGCGGATGCCCTGTCGGCCCCATTCGGCCGCTGCCGCGCGGGTCAGTACCCGTGTGGCCTGCTTGACTGCTCCGTAAGCGCCATAGCCCGTCATGTCCCAGCGAATCCCCGCCGACGAGGCGAGGTTGACGATAACCCCGCCGCCGCGGGCGATCATGTGGGGATGGGCCAGCTTCATCAGCCGGAAGCTGGCAAGCGGGCCGGATTCGAACCCGGCCAGGAAAGCTTCATCGCTGACGTCCAGCAACTTGCCGTTGGGCACTTCCTGGGCGTTGTTGACCAGGATGTCGAGCCCCCCCCAACCGCCCGACGGCTTGCTCGACCATCTCGGTCAGGCTGGCGGGATCCTTGACATTGCCCGCGATCGC
>JACDQK010000224.1 GCA_015657645.1 Novosphingobium sp. | reverse complement strand
TCGTCGGGCAGCCCGATGAAGATGCGGTGATCGAGATCGGCTATCTCACCTTTCCCGCGCATGAGGGCAGGGGCGTCGCAAGTGCCGTCGCGGCTGGGCTGGTCCAGATTGCCCGGGCAAGAGGGCTGACCGCAGTCATTGCGCATACCCTGCCGCAAGAGAATGGCTCGACCGCGGTGCTGCGCCGCAATGGCTTTGCCCGCGATGGCGAGGCAACGGATCCCGATGAAGGAACGGTCTGGCGCTGGCGCCTCGTTCTGGATTAGAGCTTCGGGGTGACTACAGAAACCATTGCTTCCTTTGACGGCACCACCCTGGCGCTGCACCGGCTCGGCGCAGGTCGCCCGGTCGTTTTGCTCCACGGCCTGTTCTCCAGCGCGCAGATGAACTGGATGAACTGGGGGCAGGCGCAGATGCTGGCCGATGCCGGGTTCGAATGCCTGATGCCAGACCTGCGCGCCCACGGAGACAGCGGCAAACCGCACGATCCTGCGGCCTATCCGCCCGACGTGCTGGCGCGTGATGCGATTGCCCTGATTGAGGCGCTGGGGCTCACCGATTTCGATCTCGTCGGGTTCTCGCTGGGTGCGCGCACATCGGTGCGGGCGGTGATCCATGGCCTGAAACCCCGCAAGCTGGCGCTGGGCGGGATGGGACTGGAAGGGCTAGCTGGCTGGACCGGGCGCGGGGCCTTCTTCACCGATGCGATCGACCGGTTTGATGAGGTCAAGCCCGGCGACCCGGCCTTTGCCGCAGTCTCGTTCATGAAGACGATGAAGGTCGATCGGGTCGCGGCGCGGCTGCTGCTGCAGACTTTCAGCGATACCGATCCGGCCGAGCTGGCCGCGCTGACCATGCCGACCCTGGTGGTCAACGGTGACCAGGACCGCGACAATGGCTCGCCCGACTTGCTCGCCGCTGCCCTGCCGAACGCCACGCTGGTCACCGTGCCCGGCACGCACATGAGCTGCGTCACCAAGCCGGAGCTCGGCGAGGCAATCCGCGATTTCCTGCTGGCCTGAACGCCCTTGGCCGATCCGGGCTTGACCCGCACGGCGCACCTCGCCAGCGTGCCCGGCATCGGCCTGGCGGCCGCATTGTCGTGATAAGGAAAACATCGATGAAGAGGATCGTTTCGCTCGCCGCGCTGGCGACGGCGCTGGTGGCATCGCCGACCCTGGCGCAGGATGCCCAGACCCCGCAAGGACAGGCTGATGCCTTTGTTGCCAAGGCGGAGAAGGACCTGAACCAGGCCGTGATCGAAGCCGGACAGGCCGGCTGGGTCTATGAGACCTATATCAACCAGGACACCGAGGCGATGACCGCCCGCGCCGATGCGGCCGTGACCACGCTGATGGTCCGCAATGCCTTGGCCGCCGCGAAGTACGCCCCGACGCCGAACCTGTCCTATGACACCAATCGCAAGCTGAACCGGATGCGTACCGCCATTACCCTGCCGGCGCCAACCCGCGAGGGTGCCGCCCAGGAAATGGCGACGATCAAGGCGCGGATGCAGGGCGTCTATGGCAAGGGCAAGGGCACGCTGAACGGCCAGCCGATCAACGGCAGCGACATCGAGGAGCGGATGGGCACCAGCCGCAATCCCGATGAGCTCAAGGAAATGTGGACCAGCTGGCACGACAATGTCGGCAAGCCGATCAAGGGCGATTACGCCCAGCTGGTCGCGCTCGGCAATGAAGGCGCGCAGGGGCTGGGGTTTGCCGATGTCGGCGCGCAGTGGCGCTCCAACTATGACATGAGCCCGGAAGAATTCGCCGCGCTGACCGAGAAGCTGTGGCAGGAAGTGAAGCCGCTTTACGACAGCCTTCACACTTACGTGCGCGGCAAGCTCAACACCAAGTACGGCGACAAGGTTCAGGCCAAGACCGGCCCGATCCGTGCTGATCTGCTCGGCAACATGTGGGCCCAGGAATGGGGCAACATCTATGATGTGGTCGCTCCTGCCGGTGCGGGTGACGTCGGCTATGACGTGACCGAATTGCTCCAGGCCAAGGGCTATGACCCGATCAAGATGGTCAAGGCGGGCGAGGGCTTCTTCTCCTCGCTGGGCTTTGCCCCGCTGCCCAAGACCTTTTGGGAGCGCTCGCAGTTTGTGAAGCCGCAGGACCGCGAAGTGGTCTGCCACGCCTCGGCCTGGGATGTCGACAATGTCGAGGACCTGCGCATCAAGATGTGCATCAAGGTCAACGGCGACGATTTCACCACGATCCATCACGAGCTGGGCCACAACTATTACCAGCGCGCCTACAACAAGCAGTCGCCGCTCTACCTCGACGGCGCCAACGATGGCTTCCACGAGGCGATCGGCGATGCCATCGCGCTGTCTATGACGCCGGAATATCTGGTCCAGATTGACCTGCTTGATCGCGCCAAGGTGCCTTCAGCCGACAAGGACACCGGCCTGCTGCTGCGCCAGGCAATGGACAAGGTGGCCTTCCTGCCGTTCGGCCTGCTGGTTGACCGTTATCGCTGGCAGATCTTCTCGGGCCAGGTGAAGCCCGAGGGCTACCAGCAGGCCTGGACCGACCTGCGCCTGAAGTACCAGG
>JACDQK010000024.1 GCA_015657645.1 Novosphingobium sp. | reverse complement strand
GGCGCGCTGACGCTCTACCTGGACTTCATCAACATGTTCCAGTTCCTGCTGAGCTTCCTGGGCAACCGCGAGTAACTTCGCACTGCCTCATCGGGCTCTGATCGTGCCCCGGCGTGCTATTCGGCGCGCCGGGCATTTTCTTTGTTCCGCTCTGGCGCTAAGGCATTGCTTCAGCTTCGGGCAAGGTCGCCTTGGCATATGTGTTCCCAGGCGAGTTTGGAGAGGGTCGAAATGGTGCGCTACACTTTGAATTCTGCGCTGGGTGCAGCCGTGCTGTCGCTACTGCTGGTGGCCAGCGCAGCCGATGCCAGGAAGAAGAAGCCGGTCGTGCCGCCGCCCCCGCCGCCCGCTCCGGCCCAGAAGTGGGTGTTCGTGCCGTATAAGCCGACCCCGCCCAACCACGCCTCGCCCCATTTCATCACGCCGCCGATGGGTGCCGACGGCCTGCGGGTCAGCGTCAATCGCAACATCTCGCCGGCGCAGACCACCTGGAACCTGCGCTCAGGCTACAATGTCGCTGCGCTCAACTGCCTTGAGCCCAAGCATGCCCAGATCGTGGTCAATTACCGTGCCTTCCTGCGCACCCATGCCAAGGCGCTGCGTGCGGCCAACCTCAAGGTCGATAGCGAATGGCGCGGACGGTACGGTGCGGGCTTCGTCAGGAACCGCGAAAAGTACATGACCGAGGTCTACAACCGCTTCGCCATGCCGCCGACGCTGTCCTCGTTCTGCGATGCCGCCCTAGCGATGAGCAACGACTTGAAGGCGGTGAAGATCGGCGCGCTGGATCGCTTCGCCGCGACCAGCCTGCCTAGCCTCGAGATCGTGTTCGACGATTTCTACAAGCGCTACGATCAGTACAAGGCTGACCTGGCCCTGTGGGAGACCAAGTGGGCCGGCTATACCCCCGGCACCAACATCCTGGTCCCGGTCACCAGCCCGCTGGCCATGGCCGATACCCGCACCACCGCGCAGTAACTTTGCGCTTCCAAGCCGGGGCGCCATTCGCTAAGGGGGCGCCTCGCAACGGGCGGCCCGCCGCCTGCTCGCACTGGAACGGGGCCGTAGCTCAGATGGGAGAGCGCGTCGTTCGCAATGACGAGGTCAGGGGTTCGATCCCCCTCGGCTCCACCATTCCAGTGTACTGATAAATGCCACATCTTGGCCTGCGAACGGCAGCTTTCTGCGCTTCCGGTGCTCACGGCCAGCAGGCCGCTGCGCTCCGGGTCTCGAAAGCCACCATTCTCGGCGCAAGCTGAGGCAATTCTCAGCACACTGGACCAACCATAACTCCGTTCGTGTCGAGCGTAGTCGAGACACCACCCGCGACATTCGCGCCAAATCCCGTTAGAACCGTTCCATGCATTTTCTCGACCAGGCCAAGATCTACATTCGCTCGGGGCAGGGCGGTCCGGGGGCAGTCAGCTTCCGGCGGGAGAAGTATGTCGAATATGGCGGCCCTGACGGCGGCAATGGCGGCAAGGGCGGGGACATCATTCTCGAAGCTGTCGCCGGGCTCAATACGCTGATCGACTTCCGCTATGCCCAGCACTTCAGAACGCCCGCGCGGGTCCATGGCTCGGGCAAGAACCGCAATGGCGCGGCTGGCAAGGATCTGGTGATCAAGGTGCCGGTCGGCACCCAGCTGATCTCTGACGATGACCGCGAGACCGTGCTACTTGACCTG
>JACDQK010000223.1 GCA_015657645.1 Novosphingobium sp. | reverse complement strand
GGTCTGGCAGCCGCGCAGCCGGGCATAGGTCAGGTCGGCAAAGGCGGCGCGCAGTGGCAGGTTATCCGCCCCGTCAGCCTCCAGGAAATGCCGGTCCATCGCCGCGGCGCCATCAAGGAATTCGGCGAACTCATCCATGCCGAGCGCCAGGGCGATCGGAAAACCGATCGAGGACCACAGCGAATAGCGCCCGCCCACGCTTTCCCCGAACGGCAGGACGCGGGTTTCATCGACACCCCATTCGACTGCCTTGTCCGGATAAGCGGTCAGCGCGATCACGCGTCCGTAGGGATCCTCCACCCCGTGCTCGCGCAGCCAGGCCAGCGCCGACATGGCATTGGTCATGGTCTCGGTGGTGGTGAAGGTCTTGGAGGCAACCGCGATCAACGTGGTCGCCGGATCGCACTTGGCAAAGGCGGCTTCCAGCGCGCAGCCATCGATATTGGCAACGACCTGGACATCGACCACTGCCCCGCCCCGGGTCAGCGCATCAAGCGCCAGCGCCGGGCCGAGTGCTGAGCCGCCAATGCCGATATGGATCAGGTGCCGCACCTCGCCCAGCGCGCCGCCGTGGATCGCTGCGACCAGTCCGGCCATGCGAGTGTGAAGCATGGCGGCTTCCTCGACGCTGGTATCGCGCCCCACGCCCCGCTGGGCGGTATGCTCCACCGCACGGCCTTCGGTGACGTTGATCTTCTCACCCGCAAACATCGCGCCGCGCTGCCGCTTGAAGGCCACGGCCTCGGCCAGCGCGGTAAAGCCCGCCAGGTGCGCGGCATCGAGGTGGGTCTTCGACCAGTCAAACCGGATCGCCCCGCCCGGCAGATCGAGCCTGGCCGACAGCAGGTCCAGCCGCGCCGGATCGGCGAACAGTTCGGCCAGGCTCGGCCGGGGCAGACCCGCCAGATGGTCCCAGGCTGCGGCCACTGCATCGCTCATCGTCTCGCTCCTTCAGATTGCCGCCCTAATGCCCGCCCGCGCCGATCAGGGGAAGAGCGGTAAAATCGTATGCAGGCCAGCACCTTGCCCCCGGGCCGCCCGCCCCATGCGATCAACCAAGCCCCTTGACGCGCGCGGCGCGCCCTCCGATGGACAAGGGCATGAACGAACCGGTCGCCATTCCAGAACCCAAGCCTGCGCCGGAAGCGGCTGAACCGGCAGCGGAATCTGCGCCGGAGCAGTCTGTGGAGCGCAAGGAAGACAGCTTCCTGATCTTCCTGCTGAAGCTGGTAGTGCTGGTCACGATCTTCCGGAGCCTGATCTTCTCGCCCTTCAACATCCCCAGCGAATCGATGCTGCCGCGGCTGGTGAACGGCGATTACCTGCTCGCCGCCAAGTGGCCCTATGGCTATTCGCGCCATTCGCTGCCCTTCAGCCTGCCGATCCTGCCCGAAACACGCGTACTGGCCGCCACGCCCGAGCGCGGCGACGTGGTGATCTTCAAGCAGCCGCCGCTGAAAGAGCTGGATTACATCAAGCGCGTGATCGGCCTGCCCGGCGATCTGGTGCAGATGGTCGATGGCCAGCTCTACCTGAATGGCGTGCCGGTGCCCAAGCAGCGGATCGCCGATTTCGAGATCCCGATTTCGGCCAATACCCAGTGCTATTCGCTGCAGTTCATTGCCAAGAACGCCGCCGGGACCGACGTCTGCCGCTATCCGCGCTATCGCGAAACCCTGCCCGGTGGGCGCTATTACGAAGTGCTGGACCTCGGCCCGCGCCAGATGGACAACACCGAACCGGTCATGGTCCCCGAAGGCCACCTGTTCCTGATGGGCGATAACCGCGACAATTCGGAAGACAGCCGCTTCCCGGCCGAACCCGGCCGCGGGATCGGGCTGGTGCCGATGGACAACCTGGTCGGCCGCGCAACCGTCGTGATGTGGTCAACCGATGGCAGCGTCGAATGGTTCAAGCCCTGGACCTGGTTCACCGCCGCGCGCTGGGACCGGCTCGGCGGGACCTTCTGAGCCCATGCTGGCGCCGGAAACCCATGCCTTCCTGACTGAACTGGCCGATCGTCCGCCGGTTGACGAGGGGCTGTGGCTGGAAGCGCTCACCCACGGTTCGACCGGCGCGGCGCGCGATTACCAGCGGCTCGAATTCCTCGGTGACCGGGTGCTCGGCCTGGTCATCGCCGAATGGCTTCACGCCGCCGAAACGGGCGACGAAGGCCGCCTCTCGCAGCGGCTCAACGCGCTGGTCTCCCGCGCCACCTGCGCCCGGATCGCCCGCTCGATCGGCCTTGGCGCGCATATCCGGCTCGGCAAGCAGGCCCGCGACGATGGCGGGGCGGAGAGCGACAACATCCTGGGCGATGTGATGGAGGCGGTGATCGGCGCCAGCTTCGTCACTCACGGCTTCGATGCCACGCGCGCCATGGTCCGCCGGCTCTGGGCCGATGCCGTCGGCGGGCAGACCGGCCAGCGCAAGCACCCCAAGTCCGCGCTTCAGGAATGGTGCGCCGGCAACCGCAAGCGCATGCCCGAATACCGCCTGGTCGAACGTTCTGGCCCGGACCACGCCGCCCGCTTCACCGTCGCGGTCGGCGTCCACGGCGTGGGTGAGGCCGAGGCCAGCGCCGGAAGCAAGCAGGAAGCCGAAACGCTGGCAGCGGCGGAGTTCATGAAGCGGTTTGGCTGAGCCACCCCTTCGACATTCCGGTCCGGCTCAGGTAAAGCGCCCCCAATGACAGACAACACAGAAACCCGCTGCGGCCTTGTCGCCGTGCTTGGCGCGCCCAATGCGGGCAAGTCCACCCTGGTCAATGCCCTGGTCGCCAAAAGGTCGCGATCGTTTCGGCCAAGGCGCAGACCACCCGTGCGCGGCTGATGGGGATAGCGCTGGAAGGGACCGCGCAGATCATCCTGGCCGATACCCCCGGCCTGTTCGAACCGCGCCGCCGGCTCGACCGGGCGATGGTCAACGCCGCCTGGGAAGGCGCTTCGGAAGCCGATGCGATCCTGCTGATCGTCGATGGCCGCAAGAAGAAGCTCGATTACCTTGAGCCGATCCTCACCAGCCTGGCCGGACGGCCAGAGCGCAAGATCCTGGTGCTCAACAAGGTCGATGAAGTGGCCAAGGAGCCGCTGCTGGTCACCGCCCAGGCCCTGGCCGGCGAAGGCCAGTTTTCAGAGGTGTTCTTCATCTCGGCCCTGACCGGCGACGGCGTGCCCGAACTGAAGGCGCGGCTGGCCGAGCTGATGCCCGAAGGCCCCTGGCACTATCCCGAAGACCAGGTCTCCGACGCCAGTGAACGCCTGCTGGCCTGCGAAATCACCCGCGAGCAGCTCTACCGCCAGCTCCACGACGAGCTGCCTTATGACAGCACCGTGCGGCCCGAAAGCTACACGCCGCGCAAGGACGGCTCGGTCGAGATCCACCAGCAGATCGTCATCGCGCGGGACAGCCAGAAGGGCATCGTGCTGGGCAAAGGCGGCTCAAAGCTCAAGGCCATCGGCGAGGCAGCGCGCAAGGAGCTGAGCGAGCTGCTCGGCACCAGGGTCCACCTCTTCCTCCACGTCAAGGTCGATGAGAAGTGGGGCGAGGACAAGGAAATCTACGAAGAGCTGGGGCTGGAGTGGGTCAAGTAGCCCCGCGATTTGCCGGATCGCCAAAGCTGGGATAGCATCTCCACATCGGGGTCGCAGTTCTCTTGGGGAGACTGCCGATGGGTACCTATCACTACATTGCCCTGAGCATGTTCGTGCTGCTGGCGCTGCTCGATTTTGTCGGGCGCGGGCACCAGCTGGCCAAAGTGCCGGGCTGGCACCTGCTCGGCACGCTTTCGGCGCTCAGCTACTTCGCGATCATCACTTATGCGCCGCTGCTGTGGGACGCTGTGCTGGGGCAATACCGGCTGATCCCGGCTGATACCTATCCGCTGTGGGCGCAAGTCATCGGCGGCCTGTTCGTCTATGAGCTGGGGGGTCTACTGGTGGCACCGCACCATGCACAGCTACGACTGGCTGTGGCGCCACACTCACCAGATGCACCACAGCGCCGAGCGCGTCGACATCTGGGGGGGCCTTCTGGTTCCACCCGCTGGATTCGCTCGGCTGGGCCCTGCTGGGTTCGCTCTCGCTGGTCTGGATCGTCGGCGTTTCGGCCGAGGCGGCGCTGATTGTCAGTGCGATCGGAACCTTCCCGGCCATGTTCCAGCACGTCAACATCAAGACCCCGCAATGGCTGGGCTACATCGTCCAGCGCCCGGAAAGCCATTCGATCCACCACCAGCGCGGGGTCCATGCCTACAATTATGGCGATCTGCCGGTCTTCGACATTATCTTCGGCACCTTCCGCAATCCGAAGGACTGGCAGGAAGAGGCCGGTTTCCACCCCGGCTCGACCCGTCAGATCGGTGAAATGCTGGCGTTCCGGAAGATCAGCTAGCGGTGAAGCCGACCTTCACCGTCGTGACATAGGCCACTGCCGAGCCAGCGGGATCGAGCTGCCGCTTCAGCTTGCGCCCCGGCAAGGCAGCGCAGGCGGCCTTGCGCAGCTTGCGGGCGCCGGTGCCACTGGCAGCGTCGCAGGCCGCGATCACCCCTGACTCGTTCACCAGCACGGTCGTGGCGGCCTCTCGCTCGCTTGTCTTGCCAGGAAGCGGCCCGGCCGTGGCCAGCGTGAAATCGGCCATCTGATAGGCCAGCCGGACTTGCTCGACCGAACGGCTCGGGACGGTATCGGGGCCGCCCGCTTCGCCGCGACGGTATTTCGCAACATCACGATAGACCGCATAGGCCGGCTGCCCGTCAGCCAGATTGGCTGGCCGCCAGCGCCGCGACTGCAGTAGCGGGCAGATGCGCGCGACCGTGGCCGCATCGCCGACAGTCGCCGCTGTATCGCAGCGCAGGGCCTTGCCCGCAGGATCAATCAGCACTTCAACCGCGGCCGCACCGGCTTGCTGACCGCTGTCCTGCGGCCAATTAAGCGGAGCCGTACTGGCCATGGTCAGAGCCTGGGCCGCAAAAGCGAGGAGCTCAATCATGTCACCTCCCGTGATCCGGTAGAGAGACTAATGATGCCGCAGGTGCGTTGAAGATGCCAGAACTTTCGCGTTGGATTACCGCAGCTTGGCGATCCCGATCCCGTCGATCTTGGCGCGCTCCTTGGTCGATTCCTCGCTGCGGTTAAGCGCCTTGGCGATTTCCTTCAGGCCTTTGCCCTTGGCGGCAAGGGTGCGCAGCTTGGCGACTTCGTCGCTCTTCCACGGCTGGCGATGCTTGGTGAACTGTTCGGCCATGGCGGGGGCTTAGCGCAATCGGGCGGCCTGCCCCACGATTTTCCTACCCGTCCTCAATAAGGTAAACTGGCCGCCGCTCTTTGTACTGTTAATTCATGCACTTGTCGCACTTGCCCATATAGGCCGTGCGGATGTGTTTCATCAACTAAAGTCCGGCGACTCCGCAGGGCTGCGTTGGCCTGTGCGCGCTTTGTGCGCTCAGATTGCACCAATCGTCTGCAACTTGGCGCGCAGGGTCGCCTCGTCGAACGGTTTGGTGACATATTCGTCGGCCCCCGCAGCGATGCCGCGGTGAATGTCATGCGCGCCGGACTTGCTGGTGCAGAACACCGCCTTGGCCTTTTCATTGCCGCGGATCGCGCGGAACGAGGCGATGAATTCGATCCCGGTCATCACCGGCATGTCCCAATCGAGCAGGACCAGATCGGGCATGGAAAGCTGGCAGCGGCCAAGCGCTTCCTGGCCGTTCTCAGCCTCGGTCACGACATAGCCCAGCGCCTCGACGATCCGGCGCGAGACTTTACGGACGACGCGCGAATCGTCGACGATCAAGCAGTGGCGCTGGCGCGGCACCTGGACTTGCGGCTGCGGCACGGCCACCGGCGCGGAGGGCATCTGGACCGGCGGGATCGCCGCCCGGCCCATCGCCGCCGGCTCGACCGGTTGGTGCGAACGTTTGATCAGGTCGCGAATGGCACGACCTCCCCGCCAACCATGCCCGGCAGCATCCCGCCTGCCTCACCAGCCGTACGGCGGACGTGGAGATAGGGCATCCAGACATCGCCGAAATCGGCCTTCTGGTACCAGACGTCGAGCACGTCGTAGGATGCCCAGAACCCGTTGGGTTCCTGCAAACGGATCCCTTCCCCGATCCGGGGGACCGAGGCGAAGCGCAGCCGCTCCTGGCTCTGGTAGGATTCGTTCTGGATTTCGATCTCGATCAAGGTCGCCCTCCCGAAGGCCGTCCCTGCCGAGGTAAGCAATATTCCTTACCGATTTCCCAATGTCGCGACGGGCCAGATCAGGCCTTCTTGGCGACCTTCTTGGCGGGTGCCTTCTTCTTCGCCGGAGCCTTCTTGCGCCCACCCTTCTTCGCCGGTCCCTTGGCCGCCTTTTCGGTGATCAGCACGGCGGCTTCCTCGGCCGTCAAATCCTCGGGCTGCTTGTCGCGCGGCAGGGTGGCATTGGTCGTTCCGTCAGTGACATAGGGGCCATAGCGCCCGGCCATCAGCTTCATTTCGCCGCCGCTTTCGGGATGCGGGCCAAAGGTCTTGAGCGGCTCGGCCGCAGCGCGCGCACCGCGCCCGCCGCCACTGGCTGCCTCGGCCAGCTTGGCCACGGCGCTGTTCATGCCGGTCTCGAAAATCTCGGCGGTGGAGCGCAGCTTGGCGTACTTGCCCTGGTGCGCCAGGTAGGGGCCGTAGCGCCCCAGGCTGGCGGTGATCGGCTCACCTGATTCGGGGTGATTGCCGATCGTGCGCGGCAGGCTCAGCAGCTTGACCGCCCAGTCGAGGTCGAGCTCGCCAATGTCCTTGGGGATCGAGCTGCGCTTGGCTTCCTTGCCGCTGCCCATTTCGATGTAGGGACCGAACCGGCCGGCCTTGCGGCTGATCGGTTCGCCAGTTTCAGGGTGCTTGCCGATCTCGCCATCGGCCTCGGCGCCCGCCCCGCCCGGCTGGGCGAACTTGCGGGTGAACTTGCACTCGGGATAGTTCGAGCAGGCGACGAAAGCTCCGAACCGGCCCCCGCGCAGCGCCAGCCGGCCGGTGCCGCAGTTCGGGCACTTGCGCGGATCACCGCCGTCTTCCTGCGCCGGGAAGAGGTAGTCGGAGAGGTATTCGTCGAGCGCCTCGGTCACTTCTGATGGCTTCTGGCCCATCACCTCATCGGACTTGGGCTTGAAGTCCTTCCAGAAAGCGGCGAGCACAGCCTTCCATTCGGCCCGCCCGCCGGAGACATCGTCGAGCTCTTCTTCCATCCCGGCGGTGAAGTCATAGGCGACATAGCGCGGGAAGAAGCGTTCGAGGAATGCCGTGAGAAGTCGGCCTGATTCCTCTGCGAAGAAACGGTTTTTCTCGGTCCGGACGTAGTTGCGATCCTTGATCACCTGGATCGTCGCGGCATAGGTCGAAGGACGGCCGATGCCGAGCTCTTCCAGCCGCTTGACCAGCGTCGCTTCGGAATAGCGCGGCGGCGGCTGGGTGAAGTGCTGGCTGGCCTCGACCCCGCGCTTGGCCGGGCTGTCACCCTTGGCCATAACCGGCAGCAGGCCGCTGTCATCCTCGTCATCACCGGGCTTCTGGTCGAGCGTCTCGTCATAGACCGCCAGGAAGCCGGGGAACTTCACGACCTGGCCAGTCGCCCGCAGTTCGTGGCGACCGGTGCCATCGCGCAGGGTGACGGTGGTGCGTTCGATATTGGCGCTGGCCATCTGGCTGGCGATCGCGCGCTTCCAGATCAGTTCGTAGAGCCGGGCCTCGTCCCCGCTGCCGAAGTGATCACGGCCAAAGTCGGTCGGGCGGATCGCCTCGTGGGCTTCCTGCGCGTTCTTGGCCTTGGTTTCATAATGACGCGGTTTTTCAGGCAGGTAATGGCCATTGTTGTAGCGGTCACTGATCGCCTTGCGGGCCGCGGAAATCGCGCTGGGGTCCATCTGCACCCCGTCGGTCCGCATATAGGTGATCGCGCCGGCCTCGTAGAGGTTCTGCGCCACCCGCATGGTGTGAGCAGCAGCAAAGCCCAGCTTGCGCGCGGCTTCCATCTGCAGGGTCGAGGTGGTGAACGGCGGCCAGGGGTTGCGGCGGGTCGGCCGGGTCTCGACCTCTTCGACGCGGAAGGCCCCGCCCTCGACCGCCGCCTTGGCGCGGTCGGCGCTGCCCTGATCACCCAGGCTGAGCTTCTCCAGCTTCTCGCCATCGAACTTGACCAGGCGGGCGGTGAAGGCCGTCCCGTCATGCTCCAGCTGCGCGGCGACTGACCAGTATTCCTGCGGGCGGAACAGCTCGATCTCATGCTCGCGCTGGCAGATCAGCCGCAGCGCGACCGACTGGACGCGGCCCGCGCTCTTCGCGCCCGGCAGCTTGCGCCACAGCACGGGTGAGAGCGTGAAGCCGAACAGGTAATCGAGCGCGCGGCGGGCCATGTAGGCATCGATCAGGTCCTGATCGAGCTCACGCGGGCGGCCCATCGCCGTGGTCACCGCATCCTTGGTGATCGCGTTGAAGGTGACGCGCTGGACGTCCTTGGGCAGCGCCTTGCGCTTGGCCAGCAGCTCGCGGACGTGCCACGAGATCGCCTCACCCTCGCGGTCAGGGTCAGTCGCGAGGATCAGGCGGTCAGCGGTCTTGGCCGCATCGGTGATAGCCTTAACCCGGCTGGCCTTGTCGCCATAGAGCTCCCAGTCCATCGCGAAGTCTTCATCGGGGCGGACCGAGCCGTCCTTGGGCGGCAGATCGCGGATGTGACCATAGGAGGCGAGGACGGTGAAATCCTTGCCCAGATACTTCTCGATGGTCTTGGCCTTGGCCGGGGATTCTACGATGACAAGTTGCATGACGGGTGATTGCAATCCTTACGCGTATACGTACACGCGAGGGTGGCGGCGCGGTTGGCCAGACGTCAAGGGGGATGAATGATGCGGTTTTGGGGCAAGCTGGGACTGGCGCTGACGCTGGCATCGTCCAGCCTGACCGCGCAGGCTCCCACGGCCGAACGGCTGGAGGGCGCGCTGCTGCCGGGCTATGTCGTGGCCTACAAGGCCGGCGACCAGCAGCGCTCGATCCGCGAGGAAGTGCCGCAGGGCGAAAACGTGCAGCGCTGGTCGCGGATGATCACGACCCAGCGCTTCGCTGGCATCGCCGCGCGGATCGCCCCGGCCAACTTTGCCCGGCTGATGATCCGCGGTGTGACCGGCTCCTGCCTCGGCTCGACCAGCTCGCCGCCGACCGAGCTGACTGTTTCCGGGCGGCCCGCCGCGCAGTTGCGCGTTGACTGTCCGCAGGTTCCGGCCACCGGCAAGCCTGAGACCTTCGTCCTGCTGGTGGTGGCGGGCGAGCAGGACCTACTGGCCCGGCAGGTGGCATTCCGCAGCGTGCCGACCGAGGATGACCTGCAATGGGCCGATGCGGTGCTGAGCGGCTCGGTGATCTGCAAGAGCGGGGACATGGACCCGCCCTGCGATCGGAACGACTAGCGAGTCTGGCGCCAGGCCAGCCAGAAGCCCAGCCCCAGCGCGACATCGATCGCCGCGAACCCGGCAACCGGTGGCGGCACCGGATAGCCCTGTGCGAACAGGGCGAGAGCCGGCAAGCCGAACACCAGCTTTTCCGCCACGGCCGGCAGCATCAGCGCCCGGTACTTCACGGGATCACTGCCGATGATCCAGAACACCGTCTGGAACACCAGCGCGAGGCCGACAAAGCCGAGGAACACCTCAGCCCCGACCAGCGGAAGCGGCGTAAGGTAAAGCGGGGCCAGCACGATCACGCCATAGATCGCAGCCCAGCGGAACATCCGGCGGGGAAACTTGAGGTCGGTCATACTTGCATCCTTCACGATCGGCTGACTCGCCCTCCGGCGTGGCGCACCAGGCTGCCAGCCAGTTCAAGCTCGAGCAGGGCGAGTTGCACGGCCCCGGCGCTGGCTCCGCTTTGCCGCACCAGCTCATCGACCGCGACGGGCGCCGTGGTTAGGAGGCTGGCAATGTCAGCGGGGTCGCTGTCTGCTTCGGCCAGTTCCCAATCGGCCGCCGTTTCGCGCAGGACCGAGCGGGGCTGGCCCTGGAAGCTGGTCAGCAGTTCGATCACGTCCTCGGTCCGCTGGACCAGAGTCGCCCCGTCGCGGATCAGCTGGTTGCAGCCCTGCGAGCGGCTGTCGAGCGGGGAGCCAGGCACGGCCATCACCTCGCGTCCGGCCTCCCCCGCCAGCCGCGCCGTAATCAGCGAGCCGGACTTGGGTGCGGCTTCGACCACCAGGGTGCCCGCAGCGATCCCGGCGATGATCCGGTTGCGCGAGGGGAAATGGCGGGCCAGCGGCTCGGTCCCTGGCGGCTGTTCGGCCAGCAGAAGGCCCTGCGCTGCAACGGCCTCCTGCAAGTCGGCATGTTCGGGCGGATAGGCAATCTCGATCCCGCTGGCGATCACGCCGATGGTGCCGCCAGTCAGGCTGGCCTGATGCGCCGCGCCGTCGATACCGCGCGCCAGGCCAGAGACCACCACGAAGCCCGCTTCGGCCAGTTCCCCGGCGAACATCCGCGCCAGCTTGACCGCCGCCGCCGAGGCATTGCGCGCGCCAACAATCGCCACGCAGGGCCGCTGCGCCAGGGCCATATCGCCGCGGCAGATCAGGATCGGCGGCGCGCCCTCAAGCTCGGCCAGCAGCGGCGGATAGTCCGGCGAGTCGTGAAACAGGTAGCGCGCACCGGCTGAGCGAACCGCCTGAATCTCCGCTGCGACGCGATCCTCAGCGGCGACCCGGTAACCCGCCCCGCTCTGCCGGACGAGATCGGGCAGAGCCGCCACCGCCGCCTCCGCCGTGCCGAACCGCCGGAGCAGCTGGCGATAGGAGACCGGGCCGACGTTGGGTGAGCGCAGCAGGCGGATGCGCGCAAAGGCATCCGTCTGGCTAAGCGGCTCCATCAGCCCTTGCTGCCCACGCGCGGCTCGGTCCCGGCTAGCAGCCGCTGGATATTGCCGCGATGGAGGACGAGCACGAGCACGGCGATGGCGGCGAGGACCAGGGCGTAGTCGGTCCGGCCCAGCCACCAGGCTGCAATCGGCGCAACAATCGCGGCTGTCATCCCCGCCAGCGAGGAAATCCGGGTGATCGCCAGCAGGCCCAGCCAGGTGACAGCATAGGCCAGCCCGATCGGCCAAGCGAGCGCGAGGGAGGCGCCCATCATCGAGGCGACGCCCTTGCCGCCCTTGAACCGCAGCCAGACCGGGAAGCAGTGGCCCAGGATCGCGCCGAGCGCGGCCAGTGCCTCATGCCCCGGCCAAATGGCCCGCGCGATCAGGACCGCTGCCAGCGCCTTCAGCAGGTCAAGCAGCAGGGTTGCCGCAGCGATCCCCTTGCGCCCGGTGCGCAGCACATTGGTGGCGCCGATATTGCCCGAGCCGATGCTACGCAGGTCTCCCGCGCCGGACAGGCTGGTCAGGATCAGGCCAAAGGGGATCGACCCCAACGCGTAACCCAGCGTGAGTGCCAGCAGGTTTTCCATGCAATCGATCCCTTCCCTTTGCCGCCGCAACCTAGCTACAAGGGAGGCACACCGGCAAGACCGGCCCGGGGGGATATGTCCGAAATCGATCCTGCTGCACCGTTGCTTTTGTTCGATTCCGGGGTTGGCGGCCTGTCCGTCCTGGCCGAAGTGCGCCGCCTGCTCCCCACCGCGCCGGTGATTTACGCGGCGGACAACGGCGGTCTGCCTTATGGTCCCAAGACCGAGGCGGAAGTCGCCGCGCGGGTCTGCGGGCTGCTGGGGCGCATGGCCGAGCGCTTTTCCCCCCGGCTGATCTGCATTGCCTGCAACACCGCCTCGACCATCGCGCTCGGCATGGTCCGCGACGTGCTGGAGATTCCGATTGTCGGAAGCGTTCCCGCGATCAAGCCGGCGGCCGAGCAGACCCGCAGCGGCACAATCGGCCTGCTCGGCACGTCCGCGACGATCCGCCAGCCTTACGTCGATCGGCTCGAGGCGGAGTTTGCCCAAGGCAAGCTGCTGCTTCGCGCCGCCGCACCAGACCTCGTGGCGGCGGCTGAGGCTAAGCTGCGCGGCGAACCGGTCGACCCGGCGGTCTACCAGCGCGCCGCCGCAGCCTTGCGCGACCAGCCCGGCGGCGAAGCGATCGACACCGTCGTCCTGGCCTGCACCCATTTCCCGCTGGTCGAGGCTGAACTGGCCGAGGCATTCGGCGCTGGCGCAAGCTTCGTCCACGGCGCTGCCGGGATCGGCCGCCGCATCGCGCGATTGAGCGAAGGCCAGCCGATGGATCGGGCCCGGCCCGACTTTGCCCTGTTCACCCGCGACGAGCCTGGCCTGGCCGCGCTCGCCCCCGCATTGGCCAGCTATGGCCTGTCCCGCATGGAGCTGTTGTGATGCGCCGCAAGATCAACATCGCGCTATTGGTCCTGATCCTGCTGATCGGCCTGCCCTACTACTGGCTGCTGCTCGATAACCGCCCGGGCAAGGCCGCGCCCAAGCCGGTGACGATCGGGCAATTGCGCGAGCTCGCCAGCTCGGTTCCGGGTCAGGCACCCGCTGCGCTCGAGCTGGAACTGGTCGCCCAGCGCCTGGTGCCCCGCACGCTGTTTGCGGCTGGCAATGGCATCAAGCGGGCAGTTATCGGCGTCATGGCCTGGCGCTTGCCCGTCCCCGGTGGCAAGCCTGTGCTGATCGACACCGGCCTTCACGCAGTCGATGCTAAGGCCATGGGCATGGGCGAGTTCTGGCCGGCCCGCCAGGCCAAGGTCGAACGCGCGATGGACGAGGCCGGGTTGATCCTGGCGACACATGAGCACCCAGATCACCTTGGCGCACTGGCACGCAAAGGAGGCACGTCCCTGGCCCAAACGGCGCGGCTCAATGCCGGACAACTGCCCCCTTCACCCTATGCAGCGCAGCTCGCCTGGGCGGGCACCCCGCCCCAGCCGAGGATTGCCCCGGACGATCCCCAGGCGGTCGCGCCGGGGGTGGTTGTAATCCCGGCTCCCAGTCACACCTCCGGATCGCAGATGATTTACGTCCGCTTGGCCGACGGGCGCGAAGTTCTGTTTGCCGGCGATATCGCGACCATGGCGGCGAGCTGGCAGGAGCTGCGCGCGCGTTCGCGCCTGATCGGCGACTATCTGGCACCCGAGGACCGGCGTGAGGTCTATGCCTGGCTGCGTACAATCCGGGCGCTCAAAGCCGAGGCGCCAAACCTGCTGATCGTTCCCGGACACGACTTCGAATGGTTGATCCATGACAAAGCGGCGAAGGCCACTGTTAGGGTAGGCTTTCAGCAATAAGTCGCTGGCGCGCGGACCCCGCATAAGCTAGAGGCGCCGGAAAGCAGGAAGCGGAACCCGCTAGTGAACTACGACCAGATTTTCGACCAGGCGATCGACCGGCTGCATTCGGAAGGCCGCTATCGGGTGTTCATCGACATCCTGCGCAACAAGGGCGCATATCCCAACGCACGGTGCTTTGCCGGCCACAACGGTCCCAAGCCAATCACCGTCTGGTGTTCCAACGATTATCTCGCAATGGGGCAGCACCCCACGGTAATCGCTGCGATGGAAGAGGCGCTGCACGATGTCGGCGCCGGTTCGGGCGGCACCCGAAACATCGGCGGGAATACGCATTACCACGTCGACCTTGAGCGCGAACTGGCCGATCTTCATGGCAAGGACGGCGCGCTGCTGTTCACCTCCGGCTACGTCTCGAACGATGCGACGCTTTCGACGCTCGCCAAGATCCTGCCGGGCTGCGTAATCTTCTCGGACGAATTGAACCACGCCAGCATGATCGCCGGCATCCGCAATTCGGGGGCCGAAAAGAAGGTGTTCCGGCACAACGATGTGGCGCACCTGGAAGAGCTGCTGGCCGAAACCGACCCGGCGCTGCCCAAGCTGATCGCCTTCGAAAGCGTCTATTCGATGGACGGCGATGTCGCCCCGATCCACGCGATCTGTGACCTTGCGGACAAGTACAACGCCCTGACCTATATCGACGAGGTCCATGCAGTCGGCATGTACGGCGCGCGCGGCGGCGGCATCTCGGAACGGGATGAGGCCGCAGAGCGCATCACCATCATTGAAGGCACCCTTGGCAAGGCCTTTGGCGTGATGGGCGGCTATGTCGCGGCGGATTCGAAGATTATCGACGTGATCCGCTCCTATGCCCCGGGCTTCATCTTCACCACGTCGCTCTCGCCGGTGCTGGTTGCCGGGGTGCTCGCCTCGGTCCGCCACCTCAAGCAGTCGAGCATCGAGCGTGAAGGCCAGCAGGCTGCTGCAGCCTTCCTCAAGCAGGCCTTTGCCGAGGCCGGCCTGCCGGTGATGCCCAGCACCACCCATATCGTCCCGCTGATGGTCGGCGATCCGGTCCGCGCCAAGCAGATCAGCGACATCCTGCTGGCCGAATACGGTGTCTATGTGCAGCCGATCAACTTCCCGACCGTGCCGCGCGGGACCGAGCGCCTGCGCTTCACCCCTGGCCCGGCCCATACCGAAGCCATGATGCGCGAGCTGACCGATGCGCTGGTTGAGATCTGGGAACGGCTCGAACTCAAGCGGGCAGCCTGAGCTCGAAAGTAATTAGAGCGGCAGTCTTTTTTAGTGCCGTTCAATTGACAGTAAGAACTTAGTATTCTTTCTCCGCAACTTATAGGGTTAACCCAAGTAAGATTGCGGAGGGGGATATGGCAGCTACACCTGAAGCGACAGAATTCCATTCTGGAAGCAACTTTGCAGACGATCAGTCAACCGATCTGCAGCAGGAAGCCGAAACCCCAGCTGAAGCTGACAGCCCAAAGTATGCGCCCGCGCTCAGCGGCGCTGGTGGCTGCTCTTGATTGCAATGGTCGCCGCCCTCGCGCGATGGCTGTTCTGAGGCTGCCAGCAGCATAGAAAAAGGGGCAGGCCACCGCGTGACCCGCCCCCTTCCTTTTCCTTGCAGTCCGCTCAGCGCAGGCTGACGACGTTGTCGCTCTGGCGCGGGTCGGCCCGGTCACCGCGATAGAGGCTGGCCATCGGCTCATCGGTCGCGCCGATCGCCTGGGCCTGGCCAAAGCCGTTGAAGGCGGTCTTCATCGCTGCACCATAGGCGCCCAGCATGCCGATCTCGATATAGTCACCGGCCTTGATGTCGGCCGGCAGTTGGAAGGGGCCTTCCATATAGTCGGCATCGTCACAGGTCGGTCCATAGAAGGCAAAGCCCTCCCCGCTCTCGCTGCGGCCTTCATTCAGGCACTGCACCGGGAAACGCCAGCCGACGTGCGCGGCGTCATAGAGCGCGCCGTAGGCCCCGTCGTTGATGTACAGCTCATTCCCGCGGCGCTTCTCAACCCGCACGATCAGCGAGTTGTATTCCGCACACAGCGCCGGCCGGGTTCGCACCACAGTTCCGACGAATAGGACACCGGCAGCGATTCCGCCGCGCGGTGGATTACGCCGAAGTAGTCCTCGAGCGGCGGCGGCTCCATGCCCGGATAGATCGACGGGAAGCCCCCGCCGACATCGATGATATCGATCGTGACCGAGGCATCGACGATCGCCGCACGGACGCGCTCCATGGCCTGGACATAGGCAAAGGGCGTCATCGCCTGGCTGCCGACGTGGAAGCAGATGCCAAGGCTGTCAGCGACCTGACGGGCGGCCTGCAGCAGCGGTGCGGCATCGGCGAGGTCGACCCCGAACTTCGAGGCAAGGCTCAGCTCCGAATAGTCCGAGGAGACGCGCAGACGGACGCAGAGCGACAGATCAGTCGCCCCTTCAGTCGCCGCAACGATCTTCTCAAGCTCTTCGGTCGAATCGAGGCTGAACACACGGACGCCGTGCTGGCGATAGGCCTCGGCAATCGCGCCGGGGGTCTTCACCGGGTGCATGAAGCACAGCACGGCCTCGGGCAGGGTTGCGCGGACCAGCCGCACCTCGGCAATCGAGGCAACGTCGAAATGGGTCACGCCGGCGTCCCACAGGACCTTGAGCAGGTCCGGCGAGGGATTGGCCTTTACCGCATAGAGCGACTTGCCCGGAAACTTCTCAACGAAGAAGCGGGCGGCGCGCGTGGCGGCGTGCGGGCGGTTCAGGATGACCGGTTCTTCGGGCGCGAGGGCGCGAACTACGGACAGAGCGTCAGGATACTGGTGCAACTCAAGGGACCCCCAATAGGCCTTACGGCCAGGTAACACGAAGACGAGGCTGCCTTGCGGTTATTGGAAGTCCCCTTGGGGCAGCGGGGGCGGGCTATAGAGATTCGCTCTTCAAGTGCAAACGAATTTTCATGACAATTTTGTTACAAGCAGCCTCAGCTCAAGCCCGCGAGAGGTGCTCGGCAACCGCCCGGAAGGCCGGCAGCGAGGTGGGGTCAAAGGCCGTGTTGGCGGCGATGGGATGCGAGCCGAACCGGACGATCACCACCTCTGCCACCGGATCGACATAGATCGCCTGGCCATGGATCCCGCGCGCGGAAAAAGCGCCGTCATTTCCGGGCATTATCCACCATTGGCGGGTATAGGATCCGTCCTTGAGCCACTGATATCCGGCCGGTGCGAAGGCTGCTTTGCTGCCTCCGGCCTTGACCGCCGCGACCACTTCGCGGGCGATCACCTGCCCCCCGTTGCCTTGCCCGTCGCAGCGCATCGCTTCCCCGAATCGGGCCATGTCGCGCAGTACGGGATTTAGTCCCCCGCCCGCGAAGGGCATGCCAGTCGAATCGATCAGGAAATCGGCATCCTGTTCCATGCTCAGCGGCGCCCAGATTCGCTCTGACAGCACCTGGTCGATTCGCTTGCCTTCGGTGCGAGCGACGATCCACCCCAGCACTTCGGTGTTGCAGGTCCGGTAGGTGAACCGTTCGCCATGCTCGCCGCTTTTGCGGATCGTCGGCAGGAAGGCATAGACATCGCCGGGGCCGGTGTAGCCGGGTGCACGCGGGGTCAGGCCCAGGGCATTGCTCATCGCCCCGATGCCGGAGCTGGGATCGGTATACTCTTCCGAGAAGTCGAGCGCCGTGGTCATGTCCATGACCTGGGCCAGGGTGGCATCGGCAAAGCCGCTACCGGCCATTTCGGGCAGCAAGGCCGCGACAGGAGCTGAGGGGTCAAGTCGTCCTTCCCGGACCAGCATCTCCGCCAGGGTGCCGACAAAGCTCTTGGTCACAGAAAAGGCGATATGCGGCGTGTCCTGCCGCGTGACGCCGAGGTAGCGCTCATAAACAATCGCGGCCCGATGCAGCACCAGCACGGCATCGGTGAAGTTGACCGCCAGCGATTCCGCCCAGGTCAGCGCGCGGCCATCGTCCATCGCGTTGAAGGTGATGCCGTCGATATCGTCGCGCAGCGCCACCGGCAGGTCCCAGACCGGCCCTGTCCCGCGCGAGACGCGCGCAGTTGGCAGAAACTCACGCATGCGCGAATAGGCATAGCGGTGGGTGGGAAAGCGCATGTGATCGGCCCGCGCCCAGGCCAGCCGCTTGTCCGGCGCAGGCGGCAGGCCTTCCATCCAGCCCATAGTGACGGGGTCGGATGAATGGGCGTCTAGGATCTTGTCAGGCACTGCGCTCTCCGGCTTTGTTATGCCGGGGACTGTGCCTCAGGAAAGCCGGCCGCGGAAGTCCTCGTAACCGAACCGCTTCACGCACTCGAGTTCGTCGGTCGCGCTGTCCCACAGCCAGATCGAGGGCAATGGCGTGAATATTTTGCGACCAAGCAAGATCCGCTGGCCGCCCCCCTTTACCAAAGCGAGTCCATAGCCTCAGCTTTTCAACTGTTCCCCATCCTCTGCCTCGTCCAGGTCATCGAGCCAGTCCATCTCCTCCCGACCGTAAACGAAATCGAGAAGTCCTAATGGAAGAACCGCCAGGCCCAAGGCGAATGGCCACAAAATCAAGACTCGAACCTTCGCTATGAGAATTCGAAAGAAAAGTACTACTTCACCGTAGGTTCCACTGGCCGGACCAAAGGATATACGATCGCCCTTGATCTTAACTTCCACCCATCCTTCAGAGCACAAATCGGCCAAGGTTGGACGGGCTTTGCACGGTTTCATTGTCTTGGTTACGGCGTTGATATCAACCAGAACCTTTGAGCACCAGTCGCGCACTTCAGGTCCGGTTTGCCTGATAACCTCAGTGCCTCGATTGCAGTGACTGGGCAGCCCTTCAAGCACGACTTCACTGGAACCGGGGCTCCCTGGCGTCGCAGAAATGCTTTGCCAAACCACTCGCCTCATCCATATCTTCTTGCCTGGCACATGTACCAAAGCCAGATCCGTTTCCTGCTGCAACTTATTGGTTTTAAATGCAAAAAAGAAGTCTGCGCCGAGCTCAAGTGCAAAATAGGCGATAGCGATGAACAGCACAAACTTTCGCAGGCTCTGCTGCCACGACTTAGAAAACGGCCGCTTTGGTTTAGACCATCGGTAAATCGCTTCATCCATCGCTGTCCATCCCTTCAGCAGCGCATCGGATGAACGAAACGAAGTCGGGTTCATCCCAGTACCCGACGTGCGAAGTCAATGGATCTCGGATCAAACGCGATGCGCGCTCTGCACAGCCGTAGGCAGCGGGCAAGCCAAGCTTGGCGCCAACTCCATCGAACCTTCGGTAAAAGTTTATCCAGCGGAACCGAAATTGTTGCATTCCGGCTTTGAGAATCTCCTCGGAGTGCGGTGGCAGTAAATGCCCAGGAAGCAGTCTTTGGAACATACGGCGGATAGGGGACCCAGCGGTCACCAACAAAACCGTATCGAACTTTCCAAAAAGACGTCCTGAATTTATTATGTCTGCCGCGATCACCGATCCAAGACTATGTCCAATTAATATAAGTCGACCATCAGATTCAATTTCTTTTTGTTTCTCATTAATTTTGCTTATCACACTTGTGATGATTGCTGCGCGATATTCGGGATCGGTTACGTAAAGAAGTACGTCAAAAGTCAATTTAAGCGCGGGCATGATCAATCGGGCAGCAAGCAGCGGAGCTACGATGTAAACCACAAACATGCCTGCACCGAGTATCCACCTCACATCGCCTGCGATATCCAGGTACTGGAGCAGTCCGAAACCAAGCAAGGCCAGCAGCGCAAGGAGCGTCAACGAGCCATACCAGCCCAAGGCTCCCTTCCAACGCGTGATGGCCAGATAGGCAAAGGCCATGATCAGACCTGGCCTCAACCCTGCCACAAAAATATGGTTTACCCGAGCGATGGCTAGTGCCGGTGCACCCGTAAGCACCAGCAACAGCAAAGCCAGTCCCGAAACGCCGAGAATAACGATGAAACCGATCGAGTAGATCGTGGCAAATTTCAGCAGTACACTGGGAAGTAACGGGAAGTGCAAATCTTGAACTAGTGTGAGAAGAAGTGTGGCAAAAATCGGCGGGAGCAACCAAAAAATGGCCGTCAAATATATATCAATTAGATCGATAGACCATTCAGTAGCGCGATCAAGCCGACCTGAAATTCGTGACATTGGGCGTATCTCAGAGATTTCCGCAAGGGCAGCCGCCAGTTGTGCAACCTTATTCAGCGTAATTTCATCACCGTAATCTTTGGTAGCCACATCGTTCCAATTGGCATCTACAAAGCAATCACCTCCCCCGGAGGCTACCTTCTTGAGGAACGGTTCAAGTGCCCCAGGCTGAGAAAATCCGATACCATGTATAGCCGCTACAACTGCCATGCAGGCTTCCCAACTCCCTGTCCTTAGCATCACGCCAGTAAAGGGATTTCGCAACCGACAAAATTAAGCTGCAACAAGGGATGCGGGACTAGGGCCGACAAGTCCGCGTCATTGCTAGCTCAGCCGGTCGCGGAAGTCCTCGTAGTCGAAGCGCTTGATGCACTCGAGCTGGTCGGTCTCGCTGTCCCACAGCCAGATCGAGGGCAGTGGCACGCCGTTGAAGGTCGTGGTCTTGACCATCGAGTAATGCGCCTGGTCGAGGAAGGCGAAGCGCTGACCGATCTCCGGGCCGCTCGCAAAGCGATAGTCCCCGATTACATCGCCCGCCAGACATGACGGCCCGCCGAGCCGCACTGCCCCGCCTGCGCCTTCATCGGTCTCGGTATCGACCGGCGGCAGTTCGCCCAGCATGGCCGGGCGATAGGGCGCCTCGATCACGTCGGGCATGTGGCAGGTGGCGGAGATGTCAATGATGCCGATCGGCATGCCGTTCCAATGCCGGTCGAGCACGGTGCCGACCAGGATCCCGGCATCGAGCGCCACGGCCTCGCCCGGCTCCAGATAAATCTCGCAGCCAGTCTGCGCCTTCACCGCCTTCAGAAACGCAACCAGCTCATCGCGCTGGTAATCGGCGCGAGTGATGTGATGGCCGCCACCGAAGTTCAGCCATTCCAATTGCGGCAGGAACCGCTCGATCCGCGGTAGTAGCGCCTGCCAGGTCCGTTCCAGCGGTTCGAAATCCTGCTCGCATAGGGTGTGGAAGTGCAGGCCGTTGACGCCCGCCATGTGCTCGTCGGTCAGCTGATCGGCCGGGAAGCCCAGCCGCGAGTGCGGGGCGCAAGGGTCATACTTGGGCACTTCGCCCTCGGCGTGGAGCGGATTGATCCGTAGCCCAACGTCGAAGGTATCGCCGCGCTGCCGAGCTGCCTCGATCTGCGGCGCAAAGCGGGCAATCTGCGTCGGCGAGTTGAAGATGATATGATCCGACAGTCGGCAGATTTCCGGCAGGTCGTCCGCCTTGTAGGCCGCACAATAGGTCGCGATCTCGCCCTGATAATGCTCGGCCGCCAGTAGCGCCTCCCACAGGCCCGAAGTGCAGACCCCGTCGAGGTATTCACCGACGATCGGCGCGACCTTCCACATCGAGAAGGCCTTGAGCGCCGCCAGCACCTTGATCCCGGCCCGGTCGCGCACTTCTGCCAGCACGGCCAGGTTCGCCCGCAGCTTCGCGGCATCGACCACGAAAGCAGGACTATCGACCCGGCTGAGGTCGAAGTTGGCAAAGGCGCCCGGATCGCCAGCTCTGGTTTCCATTTTCGAGGTCCGATTAGTTCACGCAGAGGCGCAGAGAAGAAAGTGAAGGCGCAGAGGCTTATTCGGGTTGGTAGTCGTTGGCTACTCTCCGAATACCTTCCTTCATCGTCTCCTCCGAGAAATTCAGAAGCAGCCCGACCGGCTGCTTGAGCAACCTGAGATAGGTCAAAACCTGCTTGCCGTGAGCGCGGCTCAGCTGTTCGACTGCCTTGATTTCGAGAACCAATCGGTCCTCGACCAATATGTCGATCTTGAAAGCCGGATCGAAGGTCTCCCCGTCGAAGACGGCTTTAACCTGAACCTGCCGGGCGACCTTCAGACCACGCTTCGTCAAGCGTCCGGCAAGCACCGACTCATAAACAGATTCAAACAAACCCGGCCCAAATTCCTTATGGATCCCGATCGCTTCGGCAATGACGATTTCACTCAGTTCGTTGATAGAAATCACAGCCGCTCTGCGCCTCCACTTTCTGCTCTGCGCCTCTGCGTGAACCCCTTTTTCTTCGCCTCAGAAGTCCAGCGGCCCGGCCAGTTCCTTGACCTGCCATGGCAGCCCTTGGGTGTTGAGCATGTCCATGTAGGGATCGGGATCCATCTGCTCCATGTTGAACACGCCCTCACCGCGCCAGGCGCCGGTCAGCATCATCGCCGCACCGATCATTGCCGGAACGCCAGTGGTATAGCTGATCGCCTGGTTCCCGGTTTCGTGGAACGCCTCTTCGTGATCACAGATGTTGTAGATGTAATAGGTCTTCTCACCCGAGCCATCGAGCGCCATGCCAGTGGCGATATCGCCGATGTTGGTCTTGCCGGTGGTGGTCGGACCCAGCGTTTCCGGCTTGGGCAGCACAGCAGCGAGGAACTGCAACGGCACGATTTCCTTGCCCTGGTACACGATCGGCTCAATCCCGGTCATGCCGACGTTCTGCAGCACGGTCAGGTGATTGATATAGGCATCGCCGAAGGTCATCCAGAACCGGCCGCGTTCCAGCTCGGGCAGGAACTTGGCGAGGCTTTCCAGCTCCTCATGGTACATCAGGTACATGTTCTTCGGCCCGACCGCTTCGAAATCGAAGTTCTGGCGGATCGTCATTGCCGGGGTTTCGACCCACTCACCCTGGTTCCAGTGGCGCGCGGGGCGGTCACTTCGCGGATGTTGATTTCCGGGTTGAAGTTGGTGGCAAAGGCCTGGCCGTGATCGCCGCCGTTGCAATCGAGGATGTCGAGCGTGCGGATGGTCTTGAGCTTGTGCTTCTTGAGCCACATCGCAAAGACTGAGGTGACGCCCGGATCGAAGCCCGAGCCGAGCAGCGCCATAAGGCCCTCTTCCTTGAAGCGGTCCTGATAGGCCCACTGCCACTTGTATTCGAACTTGGCCTCGTCCTTAGGCTCGTAGTTCGCGGTGTCGAGGTAATCGACCCCGGCGGCGAGGCAGGCGTCCATGATTGGGAGGTCCTGGTAGGGCAGCGCCAGATTGACCACCAGCTTGGGGCCGATCTGCTGGATCAGACGGGTCAGCGCCGGCACTTCCTCGGCATCGATCTCATAGGTCGCAACGGTCTGGCCGGTGCGTTCCTTGACCGAAGCGGCAATGGAATCGCACTTTGACTTGGTGCGGCTGGCCAGGTGGATTTCGCTGAAAATCCCGGCGTTCATCGCCATCTTGTGGACGCAGACCGAGCTTACCCCGCCCGCACCGATCACCAGAACCTTGCTCACCTTCATCTCTCCTTTGCGAGGCGCGAAGGCGCGCATATAGGCTGGTTTTATGACGACACAACCGATGCGCGCTCCGACCGTTGAAGGCGTGGCTCGCGCCGCCGCCAAGATCGCAGAACTGCTGGTGCAGACACCACTCCTGGAGACCGAGGTCAACGGGGCAAAAGTGTGGTGCAAAGCCGATAGCCTGCAACCGATCGGCGCTTTCAAGATCCGCGGCGCCTGGCATCGGCTGAGCGACCTATCCGCTGATGAGCGCCAGCGCGGCGTGGTTGGCGTTTCAAGCGGCAACCATGCGCAAGGCGTTGCCTGGGCGGCAGCGCGGCTGGGAATCCCGGCGACGATCGTCATGCCGGTCGACGCCCCGCAGGTGAAGCTGGATGCAACGCGGGCGATGGGCGCCAATGTCGTGCTCTACGACCGCCCTGGCGGCGAGGACCGCGATGCCGTTGCCCAGCGGCTGATCGACCAGACTGGCGCCACCCTGGTCCATGCCTATGGCGATCCCTGGGTGATCGAGGGGCAAGGATCGGCCGGGATCGAGATTGCGGCGCAGCTGCGTGCGCGCGGGCTGGATGGCCCAACGCGGATCGTCGCCTGCTGCGGCGGTGGTGGCCTCACGGCGGGCCTTGCCCTCGCCTGTCCAGATGCTGAGATCGTGCCGGTCGAGCCTGAAGGCTGGGATGATGTGGCCCGCAGTCTGGCAACTGGCGCGATCCAACGCGTTGCCAAGGATGCTCCGCCGACGGACTGCGATGCGCTGCAGACCCCCGCAACCTGGCCGATCAACTTTGCGATCCTCAAGGAGCGCTGCACCTATGGCCTGTCGGTCACGCCAGCCGAGGTCCGCGCAGCCCAGCGGTTTGCCTTCTCGAAGCTGCATCTCGTGCTGGAGCCGGGCGGCGCGGCGGCCCTGGCAGCGGCTCTGGCCGGTAAGGTGCCGCTGGACGGGCGCACGGCGATCATGCTGACTGGCAGCAACACCGATCCGGCCAGCTTTGCCAAGGTGCTCAGCCGCAACGATTAGTTGCATTTGACAATTGGTTTCCGCCGTAACAACCTGCCGCCCTGCCGTTCAATGAGACGAAGGGGGAGAAAATGCAGGCCCAAATCCTTGCACCGGCGGCAGTGCTGGTGCTGTGGTCGCTGATCATGCTGGTCTGGCTGGCGGCGTCGCGGTTACCGGCAATTGCGAAAAGCGGCGGCCTGGGAGCGGCTAAGCCAGGCGGGCGCGGCCAGGATCTGGAAGGCGTACTGCCTGACCAGATCAACTGGAAGGCCCACAATTATGCCCACCTGATGGAACAGCCGACCCTGTTCTATGCCACGGTCGCGATCCTGGCGATCATGGGACCGGCCGAGCACGACGTGCTGTTTGCCTGGGCCTATGTTGTCATCCGGATCATTCATTCGCTGTGGCAGGCTACCGTCAACAAGGTGCCGGTGCGCTTCACACTTTTCATGCTGTCGACTGCTTGCCTGCTGATGCTGGCTTTACACGCCGCCAAGCTGACCCTGCTTGGCGCGTAACGGGGGAGAATACCAATGATTGGAATGGATATCCTGCAACCAGTGGCCGCGCTGGCCGGCTGGACCATGGTGATGTGGCTGTGGATGTACGTCACCCGCATCCCGGCCATGAACAAGGCCAAGATTGACAGCAAGAACCTGGTCGGCGGGACCGGCCAGTCGCTGGACCAAGTGCTTCCGCCAAACATCCAGTGGATCGCCCACAACTACAACCACCTGCACGAAGCACCGACCGTGTTTTATGCAGTGGCGCTGGCCCTGGCCCTGATCGGCCAGGGCGATGGCCTCAATGCCCAGCTTGCTTGGGCCTATGTCGGCCTGCGCATTGCCCATTCGGTCGTACAGGCGGTCTGGAACCGGGTCATGATCCGCTTCCTGCTGTTCGCCCTGTCGAGCCTGGCGCTGATCGCGCTAACGCTGCACCTGATCCTGGCTGTCTTCCACTAATCGAGCAGGCCCGGCCGATCCGCGATCGGCCGGGCCTGCTCAATCAGAACATCTTGCGGAACTCGATCTCAATCAGCCGGCCGCGAGGGTCGATCAGATCGGCCTGATAGCCGATCGGCACCGCGCCAGTCCCATCGGTCACTTTCTGGCGGGAATCGAACAGGTTCTCGAACCGCAGCGAAACTTGCGAGCCTTTGAAGAAGGGTGCCTTCTTGACGAGCTTCTGCTGCTGGCCGAGCGCCGCAAAGAAGTTGATGTTCATTCGTGTCACACTGCCAAAGCGCAGGTTGGTCGCGCCGGTCAGTCGCGACGGACTGGTCCAGGTGCCATTGAAGAAGGTACCGAAGCCATTCTTGAAGAGGCCGCCGTTGAATTCGATCGTGTGCCGCGGCGATCCGGTGGAAGAGAGCGAATCCCCGTCCAGCAGATCGAGCACGGGCCCGCCCGGTGCGATCTGCACCGTGCTGTCAAACTGCGCAGTGTGGAACACGCCCAGGCTCCAGCGGCCGGGACCACGCCCGCCGCCCATCATCGCCATCATGCCGCCGCCACCGCCGCCACGACCAGCTCCGCCGCCCTGCGGACGCGGACCAGCCGGGGGAGCGCCGGCGCCGGCCGGGCGCTGAGGCGGTCCGCCGCCCATCATGCCAGGGAACCCGCCGCCAGCCGGCGCCTTGCCCAGCTGGCCAGACAGATTGAGGCCCCAGCGCAGCCGCGAGGCGCGCTGCTCGTCAAAGGTCACCGGGCGCTGGTCGATCGAAACCAGGCGGCCGCTCGCATCGCGGGTGACACGGCCTGGGAAAGCCGCCTCGATTTCGGGCGTCAGCAGCGGGAAGCTGGCCGTGACGTTGTCCGAACGATTGCGGAAATATTCCACCACCAGACTCGAGTTCTGGAGGAACGGCAGCTGCCAGTTCGCCCCGAACTTGAGGTCGCGTTGCTTCTCCTTCAGCAGCGCCGGATTGCCGCCGCTGATCACAGTGGCAAGCACCGTTTCTCCGCGCACCAGATCGAAGATCGGCACGTTGAGCGTGGTCGCAATCGGATTGCCCAGTTCTGAAAGGCCGGGCGCCTGTTCGTTGACCAGGTAGCTGGCGCTGAGGCTCAGCTTCTCGAACCGGAAGGGCGACCAGGTCAGGCCGGCGCTCCAGTCCATGACCGAACCGAAATCTGACAGGTGATCCCAGCCCAGGCTGAAGTTGAGCGCCAGGTCGCCCAATCCAGCGCCGAAATTCTCCCGGCGGCTGGTGATTGGCACACCCAAGTTGCTGCCCGCCGTAAAGCGGTTGCGGTTCAGGCTGACCTTGCCGACCGCGCTGCGCGTATCCTCGGTATCGAACGACAGGAACGTGAAGCCAGTGCGCAGCGTCGCGGTCACTTCACCGCCGGGCAGACGGGCCGGCCGGCCGATCAGCGTGACCAGGCCATCGAGGCGGTCGGAATTGGACAGCGCCAGATCCTGACCCGCATCGGCCACCGCCGGCAAGGCGCCGGTGATCGACAAGGTACCCGCCGCCGCCGCCGCGACTAGCGCGCTGGTATTGGCTCGGCGGTCAATGACAGTGCGGCTTTCGGTATGATTGCCGTCAAGTGTAGCATTGAGTTGCCAGTCGCTCAGACGCGTGTTGAGCGCGGCCCCGCCCTGCACAGAAGTGGTACGCGTGGTACGCTCAAGCGGATCATCCAGCGCGCGGATCGCCGTTACCCCGCCAGGTGCGGTCAGCACGACCACGTCGAGACCCGAATTGCGCCGGCTGTCGGTGCGGGTAATGTTGCCGTTCAGGCTGACATTGCCGCCAAGCCCATCCTTGCCCAGGCCCCGCGCCAGCGAGGCGTTGAGGCTGAGTTCGCGGCTGTCGGCAATGAGTGAGCGGAATTCGGCCGGGTTGGGATCGGTCGACACGGTTGCGATCGAACCCGGGGTCTGAATCACCCCGCGCTCGGCTTCGGTCAGTTCCGAGGTGTCGTCGATTCTCGCCGTCACGCTGAAACGCTGCGGTCCGTCAATGCGCAGCGTCGTCGCCTCAACCTCATAGGTCTGGAAGCCGCCGCGCGTTGGGAAGGCGGTCTCCGCTTCGATTGTCTTCGAAGAGAAGTTGTCCTTGAGGATCATGTTGACGACCCGGGTGTTGGCCGGGAAGCCGAACCGCAGTGCCACTTCTTCGGGCAGAATCTCGACCCGGCGGATCGCTTCCTGCGGAAAATTGCGCATTTCGCGGAAGTTGCCGATCCGCTGGCCGTTGATCAGCACCACCGGCGGACCACTGACGCGCCCGCGACCGGAGCCGGTCTGAGGGGCCAGCTGGGTCAGCACATCCGCCAGGGTCGTCGCTCCCAGCGCCTGGACGTCCTTTTCATCGAGCACGGCGATTGGCGGAGCCGGGCTTTCCACCTGGCCCCGAATCCGTTCGGCCACCACGAGAATTTCGCTGCCATGCCGCTCGGTATCGCCCGGTTCGGCGTCCTGCGTGGCTGGCGGTGTGGCCTGCGTTTCGCCTTCACCAGTGGCCAACGCGGGGGCAGCCAACAGAGCCAGCGGAAGCGGAAGGAGGGACAAGCTGCGCATTAATACTCCGTGATCGCTCGACAAATACGATCTGGTATCCCCTACCCGGCAGCGCAAATGGTCTGTTGCCACGGTAATGGCAAGACATTCCAAGGTAACATAATGTCGCAAGTCGACGAACGGTGATCACAGCAGGACCAGCGCCGAAGGCTTTCCTTTTTAACCTTCCGTCGCTATGGCGCGCCGCAATGTCGGCGAACAACAACGGAATCTAGGCCCGGATGGCGAAAGAAGAACTCCTCGAAATGCGCGGGACGGTGGTGGAACTGCTGCCCAACGCGATGTTCCGCGTCCGCCTGGAAAATGATCACGAGATCCTTGGCCACACCGCCGGCAAGATGCGCAAGAACCGCATCCGCGTGCTGGTGGGCGATGAAGTTCTTGTGGAACTGACGCCCTATGACCTGACCAAGGGCCGCATCACTTATCGCTTCATGCCCGGCCGTGGCGGCCCTGGCCAGTTCGGCTAAGCCCGGCGGGTGACCGCGCCCAGCCTGGTCCTGGCCTCGTCCTCGCCGCGCCGCCGCGATCTGCTCGCCCGGATCGGCGTTGCCCCGGCCCGGATTGCCAGCCCCGATATCGATGAAACGCCGCTGAAGGGCGAATTGCCGCGCGCCTATGCGCTGCGTCTGGCTCAGGCCAAGGCGGCAGCTGTAACGCGCGGCCCGGATGAGATTGTTCTGGCCGGGGATACCACAGTCGCGCTCGGCCGCCGGATCCTGCCCCCTGCCGATGATGAAATGGTCCAGCGCAAGCTGCTGGGCCTGCTGTCTGGCCGCCGCCACAGCTGCATTTCGGCGATCTGCTTGATCGACCGGGCCGGCTTGGCTCGCACCCGGATGGTCGAAACCGTGGTCGCCTTCAAGCGGCTGTCCGACCAGGAGATCGACGCCTATGTCGCCAGCGGCGAAGGCTTGGGCAAGGCCGGCGGCTATGCCATCCAGGGCCGGGCCGAGGCGCTGATCCGGTTCGTATCGGGCAGCCATTCGGGCGTAATCGGCCTGCCGCTGTTCGAAACCCGGGCGCTGTTGCTGTCGGCAGGCTATCCCCTTGGCTGAATGGCTGGTCGAAGCGGGGATCGGCGAGACCCGGGCGATCCTGATCGAGGGCGGCGAAGTCGTGGCAGCGCGGCTCGACTGGCCGGGAGCGCTCGCCGCCGGGCAGGTTGAGGACGCAGTTCTAATCGCCCGCGCCGCCGGCTCGCGCCGTGGCACCGCCCGCTTTGCGAGCGGCGAGGAAGCACTGGTCGATCAATTGCCGCAGGACGCCCGCGAAGGCGCGCCGATTCGTCTCACGGTCCTGCGTGCAGCCATGGCCGAAGCGGGTCGACTGAAGCGCGCCCAGGCCCGGCCCACCACGGATGCCCCCTGCCCCGCCCCTGCGCCAGCCGGCAGAACGGTTACCCGCTTTCCCGCAGCCTTGTGGGAAGAGGTCTGGTCTGAGGCCTGGCTTGGCCAGGTCGAATTTGCCGGCGGGGCGCTGACGGCTACGCCGACCCCGGCCATGACAGTGATCGATATCGACGGTGACCTGCCGCCGCGCGCACTGGCGCTGGCTGCGGTTCCGGCCCTTGCGCAAGCAATCCGCCGGATGGACCTGGCCGGTTCAATCGCGATCGACTTCCCTTCGCTGGCAGACAAAGCTGACCGGCAAGCCGTCGACGCAGCACTCGCTGCCGCGCTGACGGGCTGGCCGCATGAGCGCACGGCGATGAACGGCTTTGGCCTGGTGCAGCTGGTCGCCCGGCTTGAGCGGCCCTCGCTCCTCCACCGGCTTTGCGCCAGCCGGGCAGATGCGGCCGCCCGCCTGCTGCTGCGCCGGGCCGAACTGGTGTCGGAACCGGGATCAGAGCTGCTGCTGACCGCTCATCCTGCGGTGCGGGCCGCCATCTCCCAAGAATGGCTGACTGAACTGTCGCGCCGGACTGGGCGCACAATCCGCTGTCACGACGATGCCAGTCTTGCGCTCGATGGCGGATTCGCCCAGGCGCTGCAGCCATGACCAGCCCTACCGCTCGCAAGTGTCCCGTTTGTGGCAAGCCCCGCAGCGCCGATCACACGCCATTCTGCTCGACCCGCTGCAAGGACCGCGACCTGGTCCGCTGGCTCGATGATGGCTATGCCCTGCCCGGCCCGCCTGCGCTGGATGAGGAAGAAGGAAAGGCCTGAAAGGCTCTTGCCAAGCCGCCTTCGCTTCGCCATAGGCGCGCTTCCTGACGCGAAGCGGCCATCACGGTCACTTCAGGATGCGTTGCCCGGATAGCTCAGTTGGTAGAGCAGCGGATTGAAAATCCGCGTGTCGGTGGTTCGAATCCGCCTCCGGGCACCACTCCCCCAATCACGAAATCGCGATCGACGGCTGGCCCCTCAGGCGGCCTTGCGGACGTGATTAAGGAAATCGTCAACCTGGCTGCGCAGCGCCGCCGACTGATGCTTGAGCTCGCTTGACGAGGTCAGCACCTGGGCCGCTGCGGCGCCGGTGGCAATCGAGCCGGTACGAACCTGACCGATCGAGCTCGAAACGCGTTCGGTGCTGCGGGCGGCAATGTCGATGCTGCGCGCCAGATCCTTGCCGGCGGCGGACTGCTGGTCGACTGCAGCGGCAATCGAAACCGAAGTCACCTCCAGATCACTGATCTGGCGGGCAATCGTCTTGAGCGAGTTGACGCTGAGGCTGGTGTCTTCCTGGATCTTTTGGATTTGCACCGCAACGCGCTCAGTCGCCTTGGCGGTCTGGGCGGCCAGTTCCTTTACTTCGGCTGCCACGACGGCAAACCCGCGACCGGCCTCACCGCCGCGCGCGGCCTCGATCGAGGCGTTGAGCGCCAGCAGGTTGGTGCGCTGGGCAATCGAAGAAATCAGTTCGACGATCTGGCCGACTTCGGCGGCCGATTCAGCGAGAGCACCGATCTTGGCATCGGCCTGACGAGTCGAATCCGCAGCCTTACGGGCCAGTTCGGCCGAACCGGAGGCCTGGCGGCTGATTTCGTTGATCGAGAGCGAGAACTCATCGGTAGCGGCGGCGGCAGCAGTCACCCCGGCCGCTGCGCTATCCATGGCTTCAGCCACTGTGCCCGACTGGTTTGCCGAAACTTCTGCCGTCTGGGCCATCGTGGTGGCAGTCGACTCCAGCTGCGAGGAGGCTGCGGCCACGCCATTAACGATATCGCTGATCTGGCGTTCAAACCGGGCGGCGAGTTCGCTGAGCTGACGGTCGTGGAGCTCCTGTCGGCGCTGCCCTTCTTCGCGCAGTTCCTTCAGCAGGAACGAAGCCTTCTTGGCCTTTTCGAGCGAACGGCACATCTGGCCGATTTCATCCTCACGTTCGGTATGGCGAACTTCCAGATCGTAGATCCCATCCGCGATCTTGTTCATGCCGTCGGTCAGGTCCTCGAATGGCTTGATCACCATTTCGGCGACATATCTGCCCATGGCGAAGCCATAGATGACGCTGAAGGCGGCCACGGTAAGCGGCAGCGCGATCACGCCCCAATGCGCGTCCATCGTGACCAAGGTGCCGGCACAGACACCGCCAACCAGCACGGTTACGAGGTTCGAAGCGGTGATCAGAACCCGCAGCTTGGCGGCTACTGTCAGATTGACAAACCAGCTCTTGGCACCGGAATTGGCAGACATGTCACTCATCCTAGCTTCTTTGCGGCATCCGGCCGCAGGGGAAGATGTTCAATCTTGGCAAGCTGTTCGTTCTGGGCGTCCAGTTGCCGCTCGAGCTCGGCAGCCGGCACTGCCTTTGAATAGAGCCAGCCCTGCATCTGGTCGCAGCCAGCATTCCTGGCCATCGAGGCCTGGACCTCGGTCTCGATCCCTTCGGCCGTCACCTGCATTCCCAGGGCCTTGGCCATGGTGACGCTGGATGCCATCACCGTTCGGGTCGCCGCATCGCCTGCCGCATCGACGATCAGCGATCGGTCGAGCTTGAGCTTTTCAAAGCGGAAGCGGCGCAGGAAGCCGATCGAGGCATAGCCGGTGCCATAGTCGTCGAGGACAATACCGACGCCGAAGTCGCGCAACATCTCAAGGTTTCGACCGGCAATCAGCGGATCGCCGACCAGGAAGGTCTCGGTCAACTCCAGCTCGAGCCGTTCGGCCGGAAAGCCGGTTTCCTCAAGGATTTGACCGAGTTGCAGCGGAAACTGGGTGTTCCGGAGCTGGGCCACTGAGACGTTGACCGAAACCTTGATCCCGTCCCAGTCGCGCGCATCGCGGCAAGCGCGGCGCAGGACCCAAAGGCCGATGGCTTCGATCAAGCCGGTTTCCTCAGCGACCGGAATGAACTTATCTGGGCCGATCCGCAGTCCGTCCGGGCGTTCCCACCGGAGCAGTGCTTCGACTGCCGTAACCCGTCCCGTGCCGCTGTCGATCAGTGGCTGATAATGGACCTGCAGTTCTTCGCGCTCCAATGCGGCACGCAAGTCAAGATCGATCGCCTGATGCTCGGCCCGATCGCGGTCAAACTCTTCGCTGAACCAGGTCAGTCGACCCTTGCCGCGCGCCTTGGCCACACCCGTGGCGACATCCGCCTGGCGCAGCAAGTTGGAGGAAGTTACCCCTTGCCCGGCATGCGCCCGCGCCAGACCGACGCTGGCACCCAGGCCGATCGCGCGGTCCTCAACCATCACCGGGCTCGCTAGTCGCGCCAGAACACGCCGGCAGATGCCTTCAAGGATATTGCCGGCAAGTGGTCCGGTGGCGACGATGGCGAATTCGTCACCCCCAAGCCGGTAAGCACGCGCGCTGTCGCCGCACAGTTCGAGCAGAATTCCGGCAAATGCCTTGACCGTCCGGTCGCCAACCGAATGGCCATAGAAGTCATTGACCAGTTTGAACCCGTCGAGATCAACCAAGGCTATGGCCAACTCGGCATCGTCGGCCTGTTGACCGGCGCTGTCGACATGGAGCGCGCGCCGATTGGGCAGGCCGCAGAGACTGTCGGTCAGCGCCAGGCGCTCAAGGTGCTGACGTTCGCGCCATTCACGCCAGACGAAGATCGCTGCAGCGATGAAATAGAGCGCAATGCCGCTGAGCAGTACGGCGCCGTGCCAAGCCTTCCCACCCAGCCCGGCCTGCTCCGCCAGCAGCATGGCCGCGAGGATTGCTGCGGGCACGCCAAACAGCAGCGCTAATCGCCATGATACGGCAATTTCGGTAAATCGACGCAAGGCGCTGCCCCCAAAAATTCCGCATCTGCCTAGGCCAGTTACAGTTAAGATGGTGCTAACTGCTTGTCCGATCAGGCAGCCAGGGCGCGCTCCCCAAGCCGGTACAGGGCGCAATCTGACGCGGCTGCAATCAGGCCACTGGCTGGCTCTAGCGTGCCTTCCCCGCCACCCAGCAACAGTCGCCCGTGCGCAGCAAGGGCTTGGCGCAATTGCGCGCAGGCCAGCCGCTTGGCCTCATCGTCGAAATAGATCAGCAGGTTTCGGCACAGGATCAGGTCAAACGCCCCCCCTGGCGGCGGACAATCGAGCAAGTTGGCGACCTGATAGCGGACCATGCCGAGCACCTGGCGCGAGGCCTGCCAGCCATCCGGCCCCTCTTCGAAGTGGCGCAGCATCTGCGTCACACCCAGCCCGCGCTGGATCTCAAAGCGGGAATAGCGGCCGATCCGGGCAGCTTCGATCGCAGTGTGCGATACATCAGTCGCAACCAGGTCGACCGCCCAGCCATTGCCAGGCGTAAGGCCTTGTTCGATCAGCATGATTGCCAGCGAAAGCGGCTCCTGCCCAGTCGAGCAGCCGGCCGACCAGATTCGCAAGGTGCGGCTTTCACTGCGGGCCCGGCACAGCGCAGGCAGCACCGTACCGGCCAGCTGGTTGAACACCTGACGGTCGCGGAAGAAGTAGGTTTCGTTGTTGAGCAACGCTTCAACCAGTTCCTGTTTGACCGCCGCCGCATCAGGCTGGGTCAACAAGGTCAGGATGTCGTTGCTGCGAGTTACCCCGCGCTCGCGCAGCACGGTTTCGATCGCTCGATCAACCCGCCAGCGCCGATCCTCGTTGATCACCTGCCCGGTCCGGTCGCGGAGCAGCCGCGCAATCAGACCGATCGCATGTTGATGGATGACGGGTTCCAACTTGCTTCAGCCTCGGCCCAGCGAAGCGGCGATCCGCAGGGCCAGATCGCGCGGATGGAGGATCGCTGCGGCCAGGCCCGCCCGGGCAATCGAGCCCGGCATGCCCCAAACGGCCGAGCTCGCCTCGTTCTGGACCAGCATGTTGCCGCCAGCCTCAACCAGCGTACGCGCGCCTTCGGTGCCATCGCGCCCCATTCCGGTCAGCACGATGCCCAGCGCCTTCGCGCCGTAAACCTCTGCCAGCGAAGCAAACATCGGATCGACCGAGGGCATGCAACCACTGTCGGCCGGACGACGATCGAGCCGAATCACGACCTGCTCTGCGCGGCGCTGCACGGTCAGGTGCGCATTGCCGGGTGCCAGGTGGATGCAATCGCTGCGGAGTACCTGTCCGTTGGCAGCAAGTTCCACTTCACGCCCGCAAAGATCGCGCAACTGGCGCGCATAAGGCTCACTGAATTCGGACGGGAGATGCTGCGTGATGATGATCGGAATGCCGATCACCGGTGGCAGCGCGGCCAGCAGCTGACCAGTCGCGTGGATACCGCCCGTCGAAGCGCCGATCGCCAGCACCTCGGGTCGCACGGGGCTTTGCAGACGGCGCACCAGCGGGGGTCTTGCCGCATCGGCCCCATCATCAGCCCGCAGCAGCGGACGACGGCCCAGGCTGCGGATCCGTTCGACCAGTCGGTCGCGGTAGGCGCGATCAAAGCCGCCGGCACCTGGCTTCAACAGGGCATCGGCAGCGCCAAGCGCCAGCGCCTGAACGGTATGTTCGGCGCCTTCCCCGGTCAGGCTTGAAACGACCATGACCCGCGCCAAGCCGGACCGGCGGATGATCTCGGGCAAGGCCCGCATCCCGCCCATCCCTGGCATTTCAAGATCGAGCAGGACCACATGGACTTGCAAGACACCAAGCTGGGCCAGGGCCTCTTCAGCTGAACCCGCGGTTCCGGCCAATTCCAGGCCCGGTTCACTTTCCACCAGCCGCGAGAAGATCGCGCGAACCACGCTGGAATCGTCGATAATGAAGACCCGGATTGCGCCGGAAGCCGAACCTGACTGTGCCGCGCCTCCGGGGTCATGCCGCGGGGCAAACATGTTCACGGCAGGATCCCGATCAGCTGCAGTTTGAGCAGCAAGGTCTCGTGATCGAATGGCTTCATCACATATTCGTCGGCACCGGCGGCGATCGCTTCACGAATGTGGCCGGCCTCATACTCCGTTGTACAGAACACCACTTTCGGACTGGCGCCATCGGGCCGCGCCCGCAGCGCGCGCAGGAATTCCAGGCCGTCCATCACCGGCATGTTCCAATCGAGCAGGATCAGGTCAGGCATGGCCTGCTCGCAGGCGACCAGCGCCTGCGCCCCGTCTTCGGCTTCGAGCGCGGTCATGCCGAGGCTTTCGACAATGTGCCGCGAAACCCGCCTGATGACGCGCGAATCTTCGACAATCAGGCAAGTCAGTCCGGTCACGTTGCCCTCCACGGGTTCGCCCCAAAGCGGGCCAGATGCTGCATTCATCTCAGGCTGCCTTCTGTTCTGCGCCGCCGACCAGGCGGGTCAGATCGACCTGCAGGACCGTACCGACGGATGTATCGACCATCCCCATCGCGCTACGGGCGCGGCCAGGAGAGAGCTTGACCTTGGCCGGGCGAAGCTCGCCAAGGGCGGGAATGACATTCTCGACCGCTTCGACCGCCAGCGCGTAACCGACCCCATCGAGTTCCACGACCACTGCAAAGCGGGCACTGGCTCCAGCAGGCGGCAATTCGAGCGCCAGAGCGACATCGATCACGGTCAGCGTCCGGCTGCGCTGAGTGGCAAGGCCCACTACTGGCGAAGGTGCCAGCGGAACCGGGACGATCTCGCCCAATTCGATCACCGACTGGACTTCAATCGCCGCCAGCGCGATCCGCTCTCCGGCCACGCGGGCGATCAGCAAGTCGTTGGTCATGAAGCCCTCCGCAGGCTCGCGAGCCGCAAGGCCGCCTGCAGGGCGGCAGCGTCGTCTTTCGCCACGGCCAGGCCATCATCGCCAATCACCAGACTGTCGGCGCGGCCCGCATCGAGGCGGATCTCAAGATCGGCCGGGTTGGACTGATCGACCACCCGGTATCCAGCGCTCTCCACCAGCGGCCGCAAGAAGGCGTTAGTCCAGGCGTCGTCCCCCGGCAGTCGGCAGGTAGGTTGGGCTTGAAGCAGCCGATCAAGCTCAAGCAGTTCGATCGATTGGCCATCGAGCAGCGCCAGCCGCCGTCCGGTCTCGACCGTCACAGTCCCCAGATCGACATCGGCCGTATCGACTGCCCCAGCCGTGGCATAGGCCAGGCGGCGGCCTTGGTGGGCCAGCACCAGGACATCGATCGATTCGCCACCCGGCTGCACGGCCAGTCCATGGAGCAGGACAATCGCGCCTTCGAACACGATATGCGCTGGATTGCCTCGGCCGATCTCGGTCATTGGCACTTCGATCAGTCGCTCGACGCTGTCCAGCGGAACGGCACGGCGCATTCCATCCAGCCCGGCGAAGACGATCATCATCGCCAGATCGCGCGCGTCAGCCTGAGCGACAGGCTCGCTCACGAGCCGGGCCTGCTTGTCGCTGGCGATGCCGCCAAGCTGCGAGACCCCGAACGGATCGAGCATCAGCGCGGGGCGCCCGTCATTGAGCTGGGCCACGCCAACGTAAAGTCCCGTGTTGATCACTTGTGGCGCGACCGGGCGGATCACCAGGTCGCAGTGGTCGGCAATGTCGTCGATGCAGAGCGCGAAGACCGACCCGTCGATCATCTTGACCATGACCAGCACTTGCCGGTCGGGATCGGATCGGCTTTCGAGCCCGAAGATCGCTCCCAGCCCGACACAAGGATAGAGCTCGCCGCGGACGCGGACATGGCGGACGCCGCCGATCGGATCGACCTCGACATCACGGCCATTGCGGACGATCTCACGGACGTAGGAGCGCGGCATGGCAAAGACCTGCCCGCCAACCTCGACCGTGATCGCCGGAACGATGCTGAGCGTCAGCGGCACGTCGAGCAGGAAGCGGGTGCCCTCGCCCGGCGTGCTCGCGATCCGCAGCTTGCCGCCGATGCGCTCGATGCTGGCGCGGACCACGTCCATGCCCACCCCGCGCCCGGAGATCGCGGTGACTTCGCGCGCGGTCGAGAGGCCCGGTTCGCAGATCAGCATCAGCTGCTGCCCCGGCTCCATCCGGGCGGCCTGTTCGGCGGTAACGACCCCGCGCTCGATCGCCCGGGCCACCACCTGCGTCGCGTCGATCCCGCGGCCATCGTCGAGGATGGCGATGCGGATCTCGTTGCCGGTCTGCCGGGCCGAGAGCATCAGCCGTCCCTGCGGCCGCTTGCCGGCGGCCTGCCGCTCGGCCGGTGTTTCAATCCCGTGATCGATCGCGTTGCGGATCACATGGAGCAGCGGATCGCGCAGCAGTTCGATCATCTCGCGGTCAAGCTCGACCTGCCCGCTCTCGATCTCGACCACGATGTCCTTGCCCAGCTCGGCGGCGAGGTCGCGGACCATCCGCTGGTAGCTGTCGAGCAGGGTGCCGATCGGCTGCATCCGCACCCGCGCCATCGCCGACTGCATTTCCGACAGCAGCGAGGAGAGCCGCCCGAAGTTGGCCAGCAGCGCCGGATCGCCATCGCTGTGGCGCAGCTGGCGTTCCAGCTCGTTGCGCACCAGGATCATGTCCGACACGCCGCTCATCACCCGGTCGACCAGGCTGGTCGGCAGCCGGACCGAACGGAACGGTTCGCGCGCCGCAGCCGCCTTGACCGGAGCCTGCACCGGCTGGGCCGCAACCGGCTCGGGATCCCGTTCGGCCAGCCGCGCGATCAGGTCGCTGTCATCGCCGCCGGAAATATCCTCGCCCGCCGCGATGGCCTCAACCATCTCGCCGATCCGGTCGAGCACGGCCAGCACTGCATCGACCAGGCCACGCCCGATGGTCCGCTTGCCGGCCCGAACCTCGCCCAGCGCATCCTCTGCGGCATGGGCCAGGGCTTCGAGCCGCGGCAGGTCGAAAAAGCCGCAATTGCCCTTCACCGTGTGGACAAAGCGGAAGATTTCGGAAAGCCGCTCGCGGTCACCCGGGTCCCGCTCCCACGCCACCAGCCCGCGTTCGAGTGCCTGCAGCATCTCGCGCGTTTCGGCGATGAATTCGGTAATCAGGTCATCCATGGGCCGCAGTCTCCGCTGCTGGCTATGGCCCAAGATAGTTAATTGCGGGTTATTCCCGCCCGCGTTCCGCCTCCCGCCGTTCCGCTCTGCTTGACCTCCTGTTAACCATTGCAAGCTAGCCAGACCGGGCGACTAACCGGGGCTGCTAGCATGTACGTTGAACCCATTCCCACCGGACTTCCGATCCTTGACCAGTCCGCCGCGACACATTGCGGTGAACTTGCAGTGGGTTGCACCGAAGCCGCCGGCCAGATCGAGCGCGCCACCGACCAGATGCAGCGCCAGATCTCCGACCTCGCCGAGCTCGACGAGATCGCCAGCGCCCTCGAACTCGACCAGCGCCACATCGCCGAATCCGCCGACGAGGCGAAGCTGCTCTCGGCCCAGGCCTATGACCGGCTCGGCAAGGGTACCGATCGGGTCGGCCATGATGATTTCGTTGCCCTGCTCTTCGCTCAGGCCGTAATCGCCAAGGACACCGCCCTTGTCTTCATCGCGGGCCGAGCGACGCGCCGGGGCG
>JACDQK010000222.1 GCA_015657645.1 Novosphingobium sp. | reverse complement strand
CGCGCGGAAAACTCCACCGCATCGCGTCCCGAGACCTTGGCCGGCGGGTCGCGGAAGGTAACTGCCAGGGTGGCCGGGCGGGTCACCCCGCGCGCCGTCACTTCACCGGCGACGGTGGCGGTGACGGGCCCGGTCATCTGCATGTTCCGCCCGGCGAAGCGCACCGTGGGGTAGCGCTCGACATCGAAGAAGTCCTTGCCCTTGAGCCGGCCCAGCGTGACCTTGTCCCCGGCCTGCAGCCGCCGGGCATCGAGTTCAACGTCGAGGTCGATTGTGTCGAGCCGCTCGGGCGAAAGCGCGATCCGGCCGCTCATCTGCGGAAAGCGCGCGGTCTTGCTGGCAATGCCCATGAAGCCGACCTTGGCGCTGACCACCGAGCGGGCGGCATCGATCTGGTAGCGGTAAGCGGGCTGGGCGGCGCCGAGCAAGAGCGGGGCAAGCACAGCAATCGGCAGGCAAAACACCAGGCGCACTGCGCTCTCCTCTCAACCCCTGCCGCCCCGGACCGTGGGCTTTGGGCAGGGCCGTGTCAATGCACTGGCCTTTGCCGCGAAAGTTCCTATCTCTCCAGCAATGGCCAAGCTCTATTTCTACTACGCCTCGATGAATGCAGGCAAATCGACCACGCTGCTCCAGGCGGATTTCAATTACCGCGAGCGCGGGATGACCACCATGCTGTGGACGGCAGAGCTGGACGATCGCGGCGGGGACAAGGCGATCGAAAGCCGGATCGGCCTCCACGCCGAGGCCAACCGCTTTGCTGCCGGGACGGACCTGTGGGAGCAAGTCATGGCCGCCCACCGGGTCGAGCCGCTGGCCTGCGTCCTGGTCGACGAGGCGCAGTTCCTGACCAAGGAGCAGGTCTGGCAACTGGCGCGGGTGGTCGACAAGGAGGGAATCCCGGTGGTCTGTTACGGCCTGCGCACCGACTTCCAGGGCGAATTGTTCCCGGGATCGGCCGCCTTGCTGGGCCTGGCCGATAACCTCGTTGAACTAAAGGGTGTGTGCCATTGTGGACGCAAGGCCTCGATGAACCTGCGGGTCGACGCCAGCGGCGCAGCCGTCAAGCAGGCGCCCAGACCGAGATCGGCGGGAATGACCGCTATGTGGCCTTGTGCCGGAAGCATTTCAGCGAGGCACTGAGCGCATGAACGAAACCGTGTTCCAGGCAGCGGCACTGATCGTGCCGCTGATTTTCGCGATCGTGTTCCACGAAGTGGCGCACGGTCTGACCGCCCGCGCGCTGGGCGATCCGACCGCGGCGCAGATGAAGCGGCTCAGCCTCAACCCGCTGCGCCACGTCGATCCGTTCGGCACGGTGATCCTGCCCGGCCTGCTCAAGCTGACCGGCCTGCCGGTGTTCGGCTGGGCCAAGCCGGTGCCGGTGGTCAAGGAACGGCTGCGCAATCCGCGCCGCGACATGATGATCGTGGCGGCGGCCGGGCCGGGCAGCAACCTGGTGCTCGCGGCGATCGGGGCGATGCTGCTGGGGCTGCTGCTGGGCGGTTACCAGGCGGTGCAGGAGCCCTCGCTGGTGGCGCGGTTCGTCGCGCTCAACCTGGTCAACTTCATCACGATCAACGTCTTCCTGGCCTTCTTCAACCTGCTGCCGATCCCGCCGTTCGATGGCGGCCACATCGTCGAAGGCCTGCTGCCGCGCCCGCTCGCCCAGAAATGGGCCGGGATGCACACCAAGGCGCTGCTGATCATGATCTTGCTGCTGGTCGTCCTGCCCTGGCTCTCGCCCAGCCTCAACGTGGTGAGCTGGCTGGTTGTGCCGCCGGTCGAGTGGCTGATCGGGCAATATATGGGGCTCGCCGCGGCCTTTGCCGGGGGCTGAGCCATTGCCCCACGGCTGGATCATTCTCGACAAGCCGCTCGGGCTGGGCAGCACGCAGGCGGTCGGCGCGGTCAAGCGCGTCTGCCGCGAGGCCGGGCTGGGCAAGGTCAAGGTCGGCCACGGCGGCACGCTCGATCCGCTGGCGACCGGCGTCCTGCCGATCGCGCTGGGCGAGGCGACCAAGCTGTGCGGGCGGATGCTCGATGCCAGCAAGACTTATGCCTTTACCGTGCAGTTCGGCACGGAGACAGATACGCTCGATCTTGAAGGCAAGGTGATCGCCGAGAGCCCGGTGCGGCCGACCCGTGCGGAAATCGAAGCGGTGCTGCCGCGCTTTACCGGGCCGATCGAGCAGGTTCCGCCAGCCTATTCGGCGCTCAAGGTCGATGGGGAACGGGCCTATGACCTGGCCCGCAAGGGTGAGGCGGTGGAGCTGAAGTCGCGCAGCGTCACGATCCACGACCTGATGATCGAAGCGGCCGATGCCGACAGCGTGACCCTGATCGCCCAGGTCTCCAAAGGCACCTACATCCGCAGCCTGGCCCGTGACATTGCCCTGGCGCTCGGCACGGTCGGGCATGTCACCATGCTGCGGCGCCTGAAAGCCGGTCCGTTCGGGATCGAAGCGGCGATTTCGCTGGACAAATTGAACGAAGTGGGTAAGGGCGCGCCACTTGAGAACGTACTCTTGCCGCTGGAGGCAGGGCTGGTCGACATCCCGGCTCTCAACCTCAGTCCGGAACAGGCAAGCATGGTCCGCCAGGGCCGGGTTCTGACCGGACTGCCCCACACCGACGGGCTGCACTGGGCGAAAGCGGGACCTGTTCCCGTTGCGCTGGTGGAGCTTTCCGGTGGTGCCGCCACGGTGGTGCGGGGGTTCAACCTTTCCGATGTCGCGGAGTGAATGATATGTCGGTTACTGCCGAAAAGAAGCAAGAAATCATCAGCGACAACGCCCGCGCCAAGGGTGATACCGGTTCGCCGGAAGTCCAGGTGGCCATCCTGACCAGCCGCATCAACACGCTGCAGGGTCACTTCAAGGATCACCACAAGGACAACCACTCGCGCCGGGGCCTGCTGATGATGGTCAACAAGCGCCGCTCGCTGCTCGACTACCTGAAGAAGAAGGATGTCGATCGGTACAACGCGCTCATCGCCAAGCTTGGTCTGCGCAAGTAACCAGCGGAGCGGCCCCTAGCGGGCCGCTTTTGCTATCCGCGCCCTTCGCAATTCGGTGAAGGACGCCCCGGGGCCCAAGTTGCCCACACCGGACCGGGACGGAATCCCCGGCAGCAAAACCGCGCGAAAGCATTTGGGCAATAGGGCCGCGGGCAAAGGAAAATCGAATGTTCGACGTCAAAACCGTATCAATGGAGTGGGGCGGAAAGACCCTCACCCTCGAAACCGGCCGCATTGCCCGTCAGGCTGACGGCGCGGTCCTCGCCACTTATGGCGAAACTGTCGTGCTCTGCGCCGTCACGGCCGCCAAGAGCGTCAAGGAAGGGCAGGATTTCTTCCCGCTCACCGTCCACTACCAGGAAAAGTATTTCGCAGCCGGCCGGATCCCGGGCGGCTTCTTCAAGCGTGAACGCGGCGCGACCGAAAAGGAAACGCTGGTTTCCCGCCTGATCGACCGTCCGGTCCGTCCGCTGTTCCCCGAAGGCTTCTACAACGAGATCAACGTGATCGCGCAGGTGCTGTCCTATGACGGCGAGTGCGAGCCCGATGTGCTGGCGATGATCGCCGCCTCGGCCGCGCTGACCATCTCGGGCGTGCCCTTCATGGGTCCGATCGGCGCGGTTCGCGTTGGCCATGTCGACGGCGAATACACGCTCAACCCGCGCCAGGACGCGGCCGCCGCCGGCGACCTCGATCTGGTTGTTGCCGCCACCGGCAATGCCGTGATGATGGTTGAATCGCAGGCCCGCGAGCTCTCGGAAGAGATCATGCTCGGCGCCGTGCTCTTCGCGCATGACGAGTGCAAGAAGGTCGCCAACCTGATCATCGATCTGGCCGAGAAGGCTGCGAAGGATCCGTGGGAAGTCACGATCTCCGACAATTCGGCGATCAAGGCCAAGCTCAAGGACCTGATCGGCAAGGACATCGCCGCCGCTTACAAGCTGACCGACAAGTCGGCCCGCTCGAACGCGCTGAACGCCGCTCGCGACAAGGCCAAGGCCGCTTTCGCCAGCGAAGACGCGCAGACCCAGATGGTTGCGATCAAGTCGGTCAAGAAGGTCGAGGCCGACATCGTGCGCGGCGCGATCCTCAAGGACGGCACCCGCATCGATGGCCGCAAGGTCGATCAGGTCCGCCCGATCGAATCGATCGTCGGCTTCCTGCCCCGCACCCACGGTTCGGCGCTGTTCACCCGCGGTGAAACGCAGGCGATCTGCACCACCACCCTGGGCACCAAGGACGCCGAGCAGATGGTCGACGGGCTGGAAGGCCTGTCTTACCACAACTTCATGCTGCACTATAACTTCCCGCCCTATTCGGTCGGTGAAGTGGGCCGCTTCGGGGCGCCGTCGCGCCGCGACACCGGCCACGGCAAGCTCGCCTGGCGCGCGCTGCAGGCCGTGCTGCCCAGCAAGGAAGAGTTCCCCTATACGATACGCGTGGTCTCGGACATCACCGAGTCCAACGGTTCGTCGTCGATGGCTACCGTCTGCGGCGGCGCGCTCTCGATGATGGACGCCGGCGTGCCGCTGAAGCGCCCGGTTTCGGGTATCGCGATGGGCCTGATCCTCGAAGGCGACCAGTTCACCGTGCTGTCCGACATCCTGGGTGACGAAGATCACCTGGGCGACATGGACTTCAAGGTGGCCGGCACCAGCGAAGGCATCACCACGATGCAGATGGACATCAAGGTGGCCGGGATTACCCGCGAAATCTTTGAAGCCGCACTGCAGCAGGCCAAGG